>JAAEPJ010000141.1 GCA_024222485.1 bacterium
TAATGATTGGGATAATACCGTAGAATTTTAAAGAGCTTTAGCTCGTTGGATAAATGATTATAATTATGATTTTCCACATCAGAGCCTTAATTATTTAACATCTAATCAATATTATTATAAAGAACTTAAAGTTGCTTTATAAAACTCTCCCATTTTTTTTGACTAAAAGGGGTACATTACAATCTTTCCCCCGTTTAGTGGACAGTATTTAATATAGAAATTAAAATACATAAACTAAAGGGAGAGATTAAAATGAGAACTTACAAAGCCTATGATGAATAATTCAAAAGAGAAGTGATTAAGCTTGCGAGGACAAACACAAAATCTAAAGCAGAAATTGCTAAAGATTTAGGTGTTTTGCCGAGCACTTTTTACGCTTGGTCAAAAAAATCAGAAGTAGACAAAAATGGGAATATTATTACTGATAACAAAGTTACTTGTCTAAGAAAAAAGCTAAAAGATGTTAAGATAGAGCGTGATATCTTAAAAAAAGCGATGGCCATCTTCAGCAAAAAGTAGAACAAAAATACGAGTTTATTAAAACTCATCACTCTGTATTTTCTGTTCTGTGGATGTGCCAAATTTTAAGAGTTTCTAAGAGTGTCTTTTACAAATGGCAGAGTAAAGTAAAAACTAAAAGAACTCAGGAAAATGAAGATTTTTAAATTTATTTAAAAAGCAACAGGATTTATGGCAGCCCCAGAATTATGGCGGTGCTGAAACATGAGGAGTCATTTTTTAACCATAAAAAAGTCGAAAGGCTCATGAAAATTAATGGGATTGTGGCAAAAACAAAACGAAAGTTTAAAGTAGCTAAAAATGCTAAACATAATTATCCAGTAGCGCCAAATAAGCTATATTTAAGTGATATAAGTTACATGAGAACAAAAAAAGGTTGGTTATATTTAGCAGCAGTTTTAGATGCTTATACGCGTAAAATTGTTGGCTTTAGCATGTCCGAAAGACAAACAAAAAAATTTATTAAAAATATACTATTATATACAATTACTCAACAAAAAATTAACGGTGAAATTATTTTACATTCAGATCAAGGAAAACAGTATGCCAGTTATTCTTATCGAGATTTATGTAAAGAGTATGGATTTATTCAAAGTATGAGCGGTCGTGGTAATTGCTATGATAATGCGATGATGGAATCATTTTTTCACACGCTAAAAACAGAAAAAGTTTACTGGCAAAATTATGAAACTAGAGCAGAAGCTAAAACAAGTATATTTAAATATATTGAAATAAATTATAATCGAATGAGATTACACTCAGGAATTGGCTATAAGACGCCTGTTGAATTTGAGATGCTAGCTAAGCGGTTACAAAATTAATTGTCCACCATTTGGGGGAAAGATCAAACTTTATGTAAAAATAATTCATACTCGCATTAACTTCTTTTGAGAAAAAAGTTACAAAAAAATTTTTGTGCGTTACTCCTAAACAGCGAAGCTGCGAAGCGGTTAGTACGCTTCACCGCTTAGATCCCATGTTTCTAAATGAGGATAATACTCTTTTCTATCCTCTCTGTAAAAAGTGATATTCTGTCCAGGCAAAGCCTTGAGATTAAAGGTCAACCAAAATTCACGATAAACCTCTTCATCATCATCATATTTATCTAAAACAGAAAACTTCACCTCCCAGCAATGTAAGTCCCTGTATAATGAAAACTCACGATCCCGAACATTAGAAACCTCACCCCTGACATGATCATATTCATTGCGAATACTAAAATCAAACTTCCATTTCAGATTAGGACGATATTTAATGGAGGTAATAGCATCCATTATATCACCTTTGCTTTCCATGGCTGTCAAATTCTCTGAAATAGTCCACCGAGCAGAGGGGAAAAAATATAAAACATTTTGTAAAAGCTCCGTGCGCCGTTTAGCAAAATTATACTCATGTTTGCCGTAATAATTTAACTTCTTAGCCAACTTCCAGCGTGCACTATTAAGTAAAGATCCATAGCGCTTAACTGTACTATCAACATCCGTGTTTAAGTCATAACTAATAGAAGAAGATAATCTTAACTTATTGTTTAAAAAATAATTATTCATAACAGAGGATAAACTATTACCAAAAATCTTAGTTTTCTTATCAAACATACCCGCATTATAACTATAAATCAAACTAATATCTAAATCACGCGTAAGCCTATCTTTCAAAGTAATAGAGTTCTGCCACTGAGTTGTATATCCCTCTTCATAAAGACCAGAAGAACCCGCCGTATTCGTCAAGTTTTCATTAAGCCCAGTCGAAGGAGTCAAAGTAATATTGGGTGTTAAATTTATTGTGCGTGTTAAATCAAAATAAGCACTCCCTGTCCCATAATATGTATCATTAGTCGGATGATAACTATTAATAAACCCAAAACCAAAACTATAATAAAGCTTATCTACAAAAAATTTATTCTGATAACTATCCAAACTGAAACTAGGCAAAGATTCCGTGGACTTTTTATAAACCTTATCATCATCATTCCAGTCATGTTCCATCTGCCAGGTCGTATTCATTGAATACATCTTGCCCACATAGTTAAGCGATGTATATGAATAAATATTAGTATTAACACGGCTTACCCCTTCTTCTGCAACATTACTATATAATAAATCTTGATCAAATGATTCGTCATTCTGATAATTTATTTTCGTATATGACTGCCAGCGTTTACTAAGTTTCTGAATATGATTCATCCTAAAAGTCCGCTTTCTAATGTCATCAATTGTATCATCAATCCCATATAAATATATTGAACCCGAATTAACACTGTCCTTCTGATACTCAAACAGTGTCCCCAATCCCCAGCCACGATACTCATACTTATCCACATAAAGTGTAATCTTTTCATTCCCTCCAAGATCATACTTAACCGTTGTTTTGATATAGTTACCATCAACCCTGCCTTGCCCAACAGTAACCGATATGTCTATTTTTTTATCTTTTAATGATTGAACAAATACAGGAAAATAAAAAACAGGAATCCCTTTAATAAACAGAACAACATTGTACGCCACCATCTTTCGTCCAAAATAAACTTTAACCTTCGATGCTCTAAAGTAATAATGCGGTTTATCATGATCACAAGAAGAAATTTTAGCAGGGGCAATAGTCGCCAGATCTTTAGAATGTCTGAACATTTCCCTCCCTCGAACAATCCATGAATAAGCTAATGCTTTCGCATTACGCATAACACCTGAGCTTAGCAATAAATTATATTCCAAGTTCTCGCCTTTCATGTAATGCTCACTATCACGCAAACGAACCTCGCCATCAGCATTAGCAATCTCTGAATCTTCAAAGTACTCAATATGATCGGCATAAATGACAGTACCTTGGTAATTTGCTTTCACATTTCCCTGAGCACTTACTTGGTTTTTACGAGGATCACGAAAAACTTCATCTGCTGTAATCTTGATATTTTTGGTTTGATTTTTAGCTTGATCGGGATTAGACCAAAGTCTTGATAAGATAAGGAGTCCGAATAACGAACAAAGTAGGAATTTTTTCATTACATTTTTTTTATCACTAATTTTATGTAGTTTACCAATTTTAAAATTATAGAAAATATTATTTAGATTTTATTAGAATAAACTCACTTCAAAGGATCCCTGCTTCATTTATAAACTTTGAAAATACTTTGTTATTAAAATAAGATATAATTTTTTATAGAAGGTCCTGCTGATATTTTCCTAACACTAAAAGCCCAGAACCAATAAGTCCCATATCTTTTTTTTGCTTACCAAAAATAATATCAACAACATCTGCAGGTGTATCAAAGGCACGCTTTCTAATTGTTCTATTGATGCTTGGTTCCAACCATTCTTGTGCAAGCGACAGCCCGCCCGTAATATGAATAGCCTGCAAGTTTAAAAGGTTAATCACAGATGCAAAAGCTGTTCCAAGCCGTTCACCTGTTTCCTCCCAAATAGCCTGTGCACCTTTATCGCCTGCTTCTGCAGCCAAAGAAATAGATTTTGGAGTAATTTTCTCATCTTCTAGAAATTTTAAAATAAATGATTTTGGATTATTAGCTACCTTAGCCTGAGCAGACCTTAAAATACCTTTGGTGCCCGAATAAATCTCAATACAACCTTTATTCCCACAGCTACACTCAGGCCCATCAGGAATAAATGTCATGTGTCCGATCTCACCAGCTGCACCATTTGCACCACGATATAAACAACCATCAAGAATCAAACCACCACCTATACCAGTCCCAAGAGCCACACACATTAAATAAGAATATTTCCCACTATAGTTAAGAAAAAATGTCCCCCAAGCAGCCGCATTCGCATCATTATCAAGCACAACCTTAAGACCTGTTAATGCTTTAAGTTTTGGTACTAGCTGAAAATTTCGCCACCCAATATTTGGTGAGAAAATAACAATGCCCTCTGTATGACTAATCAAGCCTGCACAACCAATGCCTACACCATAAATATCTGGAAAAGTTTTTTGTAATCTATTCACAATAGCGGCTAAATTTTTAACAACAACATCCTCATTAAGATTTTCAGCAGTAATTATACTCTCACGATGATAGACCCTACCCAAATTATCTACAACACCAATCTTAATCTTGGTTCCGCCAATATCAATGCCAATATAGTAAAATTTATCCATGCTTTTGCCTCAAGTATAACTTTCTCATCCCGGCAACTAAATAAAACGAGCCGATCACACAACATAATCTATCCTTTTTCTTCATTTCATTTATAATCTTAGAATAAGATAGATCAACCATTTTAACTTTTTTCGCTCCACCCTGTAAAGTTATTTCTTCTGTCAGAATATCTAAATTAAGGGCTCTTTCAGACGCCGGTTCTGTCAGATAAATCTCTTCAAAATAGGGTAAAAGTTGTGCAATAATTTTCTTATACCGTTTATCTTTCAAAAGCCCCAAAACTAAAACTCTATTCTTTTGCAAGTTTGGCGGCAAGGTTACCAAAAACTGCAAACACCCCTCAATGCCTGCTTCATTATGGCTCACATCAAATAAAAAGTTATCAATCAACTCTAACCTAGCAGGTAAAATAGTCGTTTCAATCGCATCCCTTAAATCTTTGAACGCAATTTGCGCTCGAGCGTCATTTCTGATACTGGAATCTTCGCTCCATACCAAAAATTTCCTTGCAACTGTATAAGAAATATTAGCATTCAACTCCTGATGACTGCCGAACATTCTAAGGTTAAATTTATAATCTGAAAGCTCTAATATCGGAATTTCTAACTCTTGGGTCTTCTTGATAAGATCAGGGTGTGTAAAGCCACTTACTAAGGGTACTTTTCTCTTTAAAATACCCATTTTTTCTGCAAGAACTTCCGCTAGTGTATCCCCTAAATATTCCGTATGATCTAAACCAATGCTAGTTAAAACTGTCACAAAAGGTTTATCAAAAATATTGGTAGCATCAAGCCTGCCTCCTAGACCCGTTTCTAAAATAAGGTAATCAACCTTCTTATCATAAAAATATTTCATTGCGGCTACAGTTAAATGTTCAAAGTAGGTAAGATCATAAGCATCAAAAAGCTTCAGATACGCATCTAAATCTTGAGCTAAAATTTCTTGATTATTAATTTTAATACGCTCAGTAATCCGTTCAAGGTGCGGTGAAGTATAGAGCCCGGTTTTAAAGCCTTGTGCAGTAAATATACTACTTAAAAAAGCACAAACAGACCCTTTACCATTCGTTCCAGCAACATGGATAACCTTAAGTTTTTGGTAAGAAAAATTAGAGATCCCCGCCATTGCCTGCTTAACTCTAGTAAGCGATAAGTCTATCTCGTTTTCATTTTTTTTCATAACACCACATTTAAAATTGAACTATAAATAAGCGATCTAAATCTAAAGTCCTAATACCCCTCACTTATTATAACCTCAAAAATAATTTTAAGTTTACCAACCTAGAACATGTTTTTCCGCAACAGACACACCTTTCCCAAGCTCAATATCGACACCAAGCTCTTTTAAAACCATTTCAATCGCCGTAATACCAATAATTAAATCAAAACGCTCCATATATCCCATATGAGCTATTCTAAATATTTTTCCTTTCATAGAAAGCTGTCCACCGGCAATACTCACCCCATATTTTTCTCTTAATATCTTCACAATTTTGCCGCCATCAATCCCTAGAGGGACTTTAATAGCGGTAACAACATCACACGGCTGAGAACTAAAAAGCTCAAGTCCCAAAGCCTGTACGGCTGCGCGTGTGGCAACGGCCATTTTCTGATGACGCTGCCACACATTTTGAATCCCTTCCTGAGTAATCATTTTTAATGACTCATCAAGACCTGCAATTAAAGAAACAGGCGGAGTGAACGGCGTCTGTCCAGCCGCGACCTTGGATCGATATTTTTTCAAATCAAAATAAAACTTAGGAAGATCTGATTGAGCGGCTAATTCCCATGCTCTTTCGTTTAAAGAAATAAAAGCTAATCCCGGAGGGATCATTAAACCTTTTTGTGATCCTGCCACAACAACATCAACACCCCACTCATCCATCAAAAATTCTTGACCACCTATGCCACTAATCGCATCCATAACCAAAATTGCTCCATATTCATGAGCAATCTCAACCATTGCTTGAATATCATTGACGACACCTGTTGATGTTTCTGTCAAAGTCCCAAAAACAGCCGTAACACCATTGTTCTCGGACAAAGTTTTCTTCAAGGTTGCTAAATTAACAGGATCACCATATTCCTCAGCTAAAACAAGGGACTCAAGACCTGCAGACTTAATAATTTGTGACCACCTTGCACCAAAAACACCTGTCTCACAAACAACTGATTTAGAATTTGAAGATAAGGTATTAAAAACGGCTGCTTCCATAGCACCAGTGCCAGATGAAGCAATAATCAATACATCATTCTTCGTCGCATAAACTTCTTTTAAGTTTTCTTCTACACGCTTAAACATTTCACTAAACTCGGATGTTCTATGGTGCATGATCGGCATGCCTTCTTTCGCTAAAACCTCTGCTGGTACCGGACTCGGTCCAGGTGTTAATAAATATTTCTTTTTCATGTTTTTAATCTCCTGTTATCTTAGTCTCTCAACAAGTAATTTAAGAATTTTATCTACCCCACTTTTAAATTTAATCTTATCATTTTTAATATTGCTCAAATATAGGTTAATTTTATCTTTGCTTAACTGAAAAGGTAACGCACCTTTTTTATAGCCCTCCACTAGCTCTTTAAATAGTGGTTCGTAAATTTTTTTATCCATAGAGTTCAGTAAAGTGCTTATTCTAAATTCTTGGACATTCTATAAAATATTAAAAAAAAATAGCAATAAAAAAAGCGTATATAAACAATAAATTTGCTTATATACGCTTAAAATAAAAAAAACAATCCAAAGCTTTCTTCAACATACTCTCATCAAAACTTACTTTCACATTAAAGCCTTAGCAGCAACTTCCTTAAAATCTTTCACCTGAATCACTTCTATCTTACTCAACACCTCTTTAGGAATATCTTCTAAATCTTTATTATTAAAAGCTGGAATAATTATTTGTTTAACCCCGGTTCTATAAGCAGCCAACATTTTTTCTTTTAAACCACCAATCGGCAAAACTCTCCCTGTTAAGGTAATTTCACCTGTCATGGCAACTTTTTTCTTAATTTTTCGTTTGGTTAATGATGACAACATAGCTGTCGTCATCGTAATGCCGGCAGACGGCCCATCTTTAGGAATAGCACCTTCTGGTACATGGATATGAATTTCTGTGTCTTCAAATGCTTTTTGCGGTATACCCAAGCTACGCGAATTAGCTCTAAGATATGAAAGTGCCGTTTGTGCTGACTCTTTCATAACATCCCCAAGCTTACCTGTTAATGTCAAATCAAGGCCACCTTTATTCTGCATTCTTGTCACCTCAATATTTAAAACATCTCCACCAAACTCAGTCCAAGCAAGTCCTGTAGCAATACCGATTTCATTCTGTGCAAAAATATCTTCATTATATTTAGGAATTCCTAAATATTCACCAACAGTGTCTTTATTGACCTTAATTTTCCCTACCGTTTCTTCTTCTACTTTTTTCCTAGCAATCTTGCGGCAAATACGAGCAATTTCCCGCTCAAGGTTACGCACACCAGACTCTGCCGTATACTTAAGAATCGTTTCATTCATTGCAGAATCATCAATCACAAGATCTTTCTTCTTTAAACCAACCTGATCCATCTTTTTTGGTATTAAATATTTTTTAGCAATAGCCTTTTTTTCTAAGGTTGTATACCCACTAAACTCTACAATCTCCATCCGGTCAAGCAGTGCAGGTGGGATTGAATAAAGGTCGTTCGCTGTTGTAATAAACATAATATCTGAAAGATCAAAATCAACTTCCAAATAGTGATCCGCAAAAGTTGAATTTTGTTCCCCATCTAAAACTTCCAAAAGTGCCGAGGAAGGATCTCCTCTAAAATCTGAACCTAATTTATCTATCTCATCAAGACAAAATACTGGATTTTTAGAACCTGACTTTTTAATGGACTGAATAATCCTACCGGGCAAAGCGCCAATATAAGTACGCCTATGCCCTCGAATCTCTGCCTCATCATGTACACCACCCAAAGAAATTCTGACAAATTTTCTCCCCATTGACCCAGCAATAGACTTAGCAATACTCGTTTTTCCTACACCAGGAGGTCCAATAAAACATAAAATAGGTCCCTTAAGTTTTTTTGTTAACTTACAAACTGCTAAATATTCAAGCACTCGTTCTTTCGCTTTGTCTAAACCATAGTGATCATTATCTAAAACGATCTTTGCATGTTTGAGATCTAAATTATCTTCCGTCCTAACATCCCAAGGCATCTCAATCAACCATTCAATATATGTTCTTGAAACCGTTGCTTCCGGTGAATAAGAACTCATCTTAGAAAGCCTACGCCACTCTTTCTCCGCTTTTTCTTTAGCATCTTGTGGCATTTTAGTTTTCTCAATCTTAGATTTTAGCTCATCCATATCTCGTGCTTGATCATCCTGTTTATGCAACTCTTTTTGGATGGCTTTAATCTGTTCATTAAGATAATACTCTTTCTGAGACTTCTCAATCTGAGTCTTAACTCGACCTTGAATTTTCTTCTCAAGCTTCAAAATTTTATTCTCAGAAACCAATAACTTAGTCAAATAATCTAACCGTTTATTTATATCTAAAAGAGCAAGCAATTTTTGTTTCTCTTTAATTTTCACATTTAAATAAATAGCAACTGTATCTACTAATTGATTAGGATCTTCAATATTAATTATCGTCTGATTAATATCCGCAGGGATACATTTATTAAGCTGAAAATATGAGTTAAAAAGATCTACGGCATTACGCATTTTAGCCTTCACATCTAAAGAGGCATCCTTCTTTTCTAGAATTGGCTCAACACCAACCTCTATATACTCTAATGATTTCATATCAAAAGACCCTAGTTTTGCACGAGCAACACCCTCGACCAAAATCTTCAATGTACCATCTGGCATTTTTAAAAGTTGTAACACTTCTGCAATAACACCAATATTATAAAGGTCTTTTTTCTGTGGATCCTCTACTTTAAAATCTTTTTGTGTAACAATAAAAATTAAACGATCCTTGATCATTGTATTTTCTACGGCTAGCATAGAGCGTTCTCTACCAACAGCTAATGGCATCACCATTGCAGGGAAAAAAACGATATCGCGTGCTGGCAGTAATGGCAACTTAGTTATATCTTCAATATTAAACTGCTTTTTTTTTTTCATCATTTGCATCTTTATTCACCTTATCAATTATAATCACTTCATCAGAGTTCTCTGGAAGATTATATAAAATATCTAACATCAAACCTTCCAAAATTGAACGCAAACCACGCGCTCCTGTATTGCGTGTCATCGCAATCTTAGCAATATCCTTCACAGCATGATCTGTAACATTTAAAGTCTTCCCTTCTATTTCAAAAATCTTTTTATATTGTTTAATAATAGCATTTTTAGGTTCCGTTAAAATATGACAAAGATCCTCTATCTCTAATTTATCCAAAACAGCAAACACAGGAATACGCCCAATAAATTCTGGAATCAAACCATAGCTTACCAAATCTTCTGGTTGGACTTTTTGAACCATTTTGGAGCTCTCTTTATGCTTTTTAGTAACAATATTGGCTCCAAAACCCAGACCTTTTTTATGAATTCTATCACTTACGACCTCTGATAACCCTTCAAAAGCTCCCCCACAAATAAATAAAATATTACTCGTATTAACCTTAATATATTCCTGTTGTGGATGCTTGCGTCCACCCTGAGGAGGAACATTAGCAACAGTGCCTTCTAAAATTTTTAAAAGTGCTTGCTGGACGCCCTCTCCAGAAACATCACGAGTAACTGATGGATTATCTTTTTTCCGAGCAATCTTATCTATTTCATCCAAATAAATAATCCCCATTTCTGCTTTTTTTACATTCATGTCGGCATTCTGCAATAACCTCAACAAAATATTCTCAACATCTTCACCAACATACCCAGCCTCTGTCAAGCTCGTAGCATCAGCAATAGCAAAAGGAACATGTAACATCCGAGCCAAAGTTTGAGCCATTAATGTCTTTCCTGTACCTGTACTACCAATAAATAAAATATTAGACTTTTCAAGCTCAACATCATTCTCTTTAATATTTTTATTATACTCAATACGCTTATAATGATTATAAACAGCAACGGCCATTACTTTTTTTGCATGCTCCTGACCAATCACATAGTCATCTAAAAACTGTTTAATTTCTTTTGGAGCAGGAATATCAATATTAAAATCATCAATATTCGCTGTTTTATCTTTTATATTCTGCTCACTTAAAATTTTATCAGACATTTTGATACAATCTTCACAAATAAAGTTTTTACCATTTCCAACTAAGCGTTTAATTGATGCTTCCTTACGCCCACAAAACAGACATCTTTTGGGCTTTTTAGGTGGCATATTATCCATATCAAATTCTCCCTTTAAAAAATATCATACTTAAAGATAAAAATAGCTACCCTACTTTTAAACTTTTTTATCAATAACCTCATCAACTAACCCATATTCTTTAGCGCGTTCAGCTGATAGGAAATTATCTCTCTCAGTATCTTTTTTAATATTGTCAACAGTTTGCCCCGTATGTTTCGCTAAAATCATATTCAATTTTTCTTTAATCCCCAAAATCTCTTTGGCATGAATTTCAATATCAGTTGCTTGACCTTGAAACCCTCCAAGAGGCTGATGAATCATCACGCGTGCATTAGGCAAAATAAACCTCTTCCCTTTCTCCCCAGCTGATAATAAAAATGCTCCCATACTGGCTGCTTGACCAATACAGATTGTGGAGACTTTCGGTTTAATGTACTGCATCGTATCATAAATTGCCAAACCAGCAGTAACAACTCCCCCTGGTGAATTAATATATAAATAAATTTCCTTCTCAGGGTCATCCGCTTCTAAAAAAAGTAACTGTGCCACAACTAAGTTAGCAACATCATCATTAATCTGAGTCCCTAAAAAAATAATTCTATCTTTTAAAAGTCGTGAATAAATATCATACGACCTCTCTCCATGTCTTGACTGGTCAACGACCATTGGAATTACTGGCATTATACCCTCCCATTTTTTAAAAGCAGAAATTATATCTCTACTTCTAAAAATAATAAAACCCCATCCTGTTTATTTTTTAGCATTTTCCAATAAAAAATCAAATAATTTCTTATGGACAATATCTGTCATAATATTTACTTTATTTTTAGAATCTTCAAAATATGCTTTAACCTCTTTCTCCTGTGTAGGATTTTGCTTAAGGGCCTCTTGAATCCTAGATTCTATATCTTGATCATCTGCCTTTAAAGATTCTTTATCTGTAATCTGATTCAAGATATAATATGCTTTTACTTGTCTTTCTGCATCTTTTTTAAACTTATCCATCATAGGAGTTACATCAAAATCATTCATCCCATAATATTTATATTGCTCTTTCGTTTTTTCTGCTATTCTATTCGTTTCATTAACAACCATTGTTTTTGGCACTTCAACCGGATTATTCTTAATTAATTTATCAATAACCTCATCCTCAAGTTCACGCTTATTTTGCTTTTCTTTCTCCAAATTTAAAGACTCTTTCGTCTTTTTCTTTAAATCTTCGACTGAGTCAGCACCAAATTTTTTCACAAACTCTGTATCTAGCTTAGGTAATACTTTTTTCTTGATTTCTAAAACTTTCACATAAAAAACAACATCTTTATCGGCATATTCCTTTGCATGGTAATCCTTTGGAAACTTTAACTCTAATTTTTTTTCATCAGCAACTTTTAAACCAACCAGTCCCTCGGAAAATCCATCAATAAAACCACTATTTTTAATCGATAAAATCCGGTCTTTTTCGCTACCACCTTCAAAAACTTCACCATCAATTTTCCCCTCATAATCAATCGTAACAAAGCTATCATCTGAAATAATAGCGGCTTCATCCACTTCAAGGGAAGAACTTCTGTCTCTTAATTGGTTAAGATAATCCTTCAGGTCTTTTTCAGTCACCTTAGCTACTTTTTTCTTAATCGCTAAACCTTTATAGTTATTAACTTCAAAATTAGGTGCAACTTCATAAACTGCCTTAAATTTTACGATCCCATCTTTAACATCCATATCCTTGACTTCAGGATAAAAAAGGGCATCAATCTTTTGGGACTTTACTCCTTCCGATATTGCTTGAGGGATTAATTCTTGCAAAAGTTCATGTTCAGCATTAGCACTAAATTTCATCTTAATCATATCAAGCGGAGCCTTACCTTTTCTAAAACCCTTTATCTCTGCCTGCGCTTGAATTTTTGTAAAAGCTTTTAACCTAGCAGCATCAACTGCCTCTTGATTTATTTCAAACTCTAACTCAATCTCACAAGGTCGTTTTTCTAATATTTTAATCTCTAGTCCGTTCATTATTTACCTCTCTATACTATATTAATAATTTTGATTTATAAAGGTAGGTTAAAACTTTTAATATGCGAGAGGAGAGACTCGAACTCTCACGCCAAAGACACTAGATCCTAAGTCTAGCGCGTCTACCAATTCCGCCACTCTCGCATAAAGTTTTATTTAGAGATAAAGTCTCTTCATATCTATAGTTTCAGTAATCGCTCTTCAGATTTTTTAACGATATCCTGAGATTTAAAATAATTCTGAATAATCTGCCTATAAAGCAACTTTGCATTTTTAATCTTATCTGCCGATTCATATCTCTCAGCTATTTTCAATAAAATCTCTGCTCGCTCCCGACTATTTTCTGATCTGGCAAACTGCCTTCGTAAATCAGTTATAGTCCTCGCAAACATAGGCACTAAAAGCATCAAAGTAAAAATTAAACTTACAATAAGTTTTTTCATTAGGCAAAATTATACAATTAACTATTAGAAAAAGCAAAAAAAATATTGTAATATTATCATAAAGCATAAAAATATAATCCATGCTTTAGGGATATTATAGTAAACAAACAGTAATCCTATAATATAAACTCAAAAATAAAATTTATTTAATCGTTGAATAGCAAAAGTCTAACATAAATCAAAACCTTTTTATCGTTTTGGATAAACCTTAATTTTTATTTCCCTATACAAAAATCGCTAAAAATAAGATCTAAAACGGCTTCTGTCACATCAATACCTAAAATTTCTGCTAAAAGATTAACGGCTTGCCGAATATCCATAGCAATAACAACCAAGTCATCCTCTTTAACAATATTATCAAGGATTAATAAAATATTATTAAAGATTAATTGATGTCGATTATTAACAACAAATTTTGATTCTGAAACTTCAGAATTCCTCAGAAAATCATCGATACAAATATCAAGTAGCTTCTCAATATTTTTCCCCGTTTTAGCAGAAACTGAAATTTCAACCTTAGCAGCAATTTGATACTTTGTTAAAGAGACTCCAGATGGAGAAATTAAACGTAAATCATCTTTATTCCCAACAAGGATAAGCCTATCTCTATCCTTAATATTAGTCAAGTCTGGTGGATCATACCTTTCTAAGTCTACAATTAAAAATACATAGTCTGCTTGAGCGATATACTCATTCGTTTTAATAATACCTTGTCTCTCGATTTCTGCATGTTGATCATCAATAAACTCTGTTGCATGTTTTAAACCTGCAGTATCAATCAAGTTAATCCTAATACCTTGATGTTCAATAACAGCTTCTACGGCATCACGCGTTGTCCCAGAAACCTTGCTGACAATAGATTTTTCTTTATCCAAAATAGTATTTAAAAGAGAAGACTTCCCAACATTAGGTCTCCCAACTAAAGCAACATCGAGACCATGACAAAGTCTATTAACTCTTTCACCTGTCTTAATTTTTCTTTTAAGTTCTAAGGTAATATCTTTAAGTTTACAAAAAAAAGCTGAACGATCGAAATCGATAATATCTTCATGATCTAACACGACTTCTAGATCTTTTAATAGGTTTAAAAGTTTGATTCTAAAATATTCTATTTGCTTTGACAAGCCACCTTTGAGCTGTTTCTGCGCTATCTGCTCGGAATATGTACTTTCAGCATGAATGACATCTAAAACGGCTTCTGCTTGTGTTAAGTCTAGTTTCCCATTTAAAAAAGCTCGTTCAGTAAATTCGCCAGGCTTAGCGAGTCTTGCTCCAAGTTTCTGTGATAAAGATAAAATTGCTTGCATAACGACCATATTGTTATGACATGAAATTTCAATAACATCCTCACCGGTATAAGTGTGTGGGGCTTTAAAATAAGTTAACAAAACCTCATCAATATCAATAATATAAGCATGATAAACCTTATGAGACTTAAAAGAACTGAGATTAGACATTTCCTGACAAATTTTAAATGCAGACAAACCACTTAAACGAATAAGCCCGATTGCACCTTTCCCCATAGGGGTAGAAATCGCAACAATTGTATCAGCTAACATCTCAGTTACTCTCCTATAATTTTCACTAACACTCTTTTATTTTTTTGACCATCAAACTCGCCATAAAAAATTGCCTCCCATGGTCCAAAGTCAAGCTTTCCATTCGTGATAGCAATAACGACTTCTCGCCCCATAATACTACGATTCAGGTGAGCATCAGCATTATCCTCACCGATTAAGTTATGGTGGTAAAAGGAAGTAGGGTTATATGGTGCAAGCTCTTCTACCCATTTCAAAATATCTTGATGCAGGTCTTTTTCATTATCATTAATAAAAAAACTGGAAGTAATATGCATAAAGTTAACTAAACAAATACCTTCTTTAATATTACTTTTATTTAATAAATCTATTACTTTTGCAGTAAAATTTACTATTTCATATCGTTTTTAAGTTTTTATTAATAAATGTTCAGCCAAGCTTTTCATCTATAAGGGACTCCTTTTCTCTTATTTCAATAAACTTTAATTTATTTTATTTTACATTTTTTGTTTTGTCCGCATAAATTATAAAAAATATATAGCGAAGTTAGCTTTAAAAAATTATCATTTTTTGATATATTAATAAAAGATTATAATTAATAAATTAAACAATATAACTTCAAATTTTATATGTCAAATCATCTAAGGATTCTTTTTCTATTTTATTAGTTTTAAATCCTTACATATAAACTTTTTTTTAGTATTAATATTTATTGGCAATGCGGTGTGCAGATAAAAAGGATAAAAAAATGTGGAATCAAATTGTTAGTTATCTAGAAGAAAAGGTAGCGACAGAAGATTTAGATTTATGGCTTAAAGAAACGAAATTAAAATCATTAGAAAATAATATTTTAGAGATTGCTGTACCTAATCATTTTTTTCAAGAATGGATTGAAGATAATTGTTTAACGCATATCCAAGATTTTTATGAAAAAAAAGAAACAAAAAATGTAAAAGTTAAGTTCACTATTAATAAAAAAAAATCAACAGAGGATAAATTTACCCCTCAATCTTTACCATCAGAATTAACAGAAAAGTCATTTAGAAAAACAAAAAACCTATATCTTTTTAATAAAAAATATACCTTTGACACCTTTGTTGTGGGAAAAAATAACCGTTTTGCTCAAGCAGCATGCGAAGCTGTAGCCAAAGAACCGGGAACAGCGTATAACCCTTTATTTATTTATGGTGGTGTAGGTCTTGGAAAGACACACCTTTTGCATGCAATCGGTAACTATGTTAAAGCAATAAACCCTAAATCAAAAGTCTTATATATTACAGCCGATAAGTTTATGAACGAACTAATTGAAGCTATCAGGCATGACAAAAACATTGAATTTAGACAAAAATATCGGACACTTGATGTGCTTTTAATTGATGATATTCAATTTTTATCGGGCAAAGAAAGCACACAGGAAGAATTCTTTCATACATTCAATACTTTATATGAATCACATAAACAGATTGTTTTATCCAGTGATTGTACTCCCAAAGAAATCCCGACATTAGAAGAAAGACTTCGTTCTAGATTTGAATGGGGAGTAATAGCTGATGTACAAGCCCCTGATTTTGAAACGCGTGTAGCAATTTTAAGAAGAAAGGCAGAAATGGATAATATCAATGCTAGTGAGGATGTCATTAATTTTATTGCAACGAAAGTTAAAGCGAATATTCGCAAGCTTGAAGGATCCTTAATCCGTGTAGCTGCTTTTTCAGAGCTGACTAGTGTAGGAATAAATATTGATTCTACACGAGAAGTACTTAAAGATATTGTTAAAGATGAACCTATCACACAGGCTATAAGTATTGATTTAATTCAAGAGATTACAGGGCGTTATTTTAATGTCGATAAAGCAGATATCCTTAGTAAAAAACGCAATGACTCAATTGTTCTACCCAGACAAGTTGCGATCTATATTACGAGGGAGATTACGACTCTTTCGATTACAGAAATTGGTCGAAAATTCGGAGGTAGAGATCATACGACAGTTATGTATGCCTGTGGAAAAATTAAGAAAAAAATACAAGAAGACCCATATTTCAGTGCCCTTGTGAATAAAGTTATAAATGAAATTAAAAATCATTTATAACATGTGGATAACTTTACAGCAAACTTTGAAACTTTATTTCTATTAACTAGTTATTCATGATTTTTTAAATAATTTGTAAAATTTTAAAGAAGTTTTCCAAGTTTTTAAATTACAAAATATACTGTAAAACAAAGGATAAATAGTAATAATAAAAAGTTTTCCACATTATACAGAAAACTACTACTATTACTAATTATATTTAATATATTCTTTAAAAAGAAATTAACTGTAAAACATAAAAGTTTAATTTCTTTCTAAAAGTTAACTAATGCTAAAATAAATATGTTTATTTCTTAAAACATAAACAAAAGGAGTTTCTATAATGCATATTAAATGTTTAAAAAGTGAACTGCTACAAGCACTTCAAGTTATTTTCCCTGCAATATCGACAAAAACATCATTACCCGTTTTAAGTAATGTTTTATTAAAGATTACAGAAAATAATACTTTAATTTTAATTTCAACAGACTTAGAAATGACGATTAAAACCTATATAAATGCTACCGTTATAAAGAAAGGTGGGATTACTATACCGGCTAAAAGACTTTTAGATATTACTAAAGAGCTTGGTACGGAAGAAATAGAGTTAAAGGTAAATGAAGACTTTAAGGTTTATCTGACAAGCGGAAAATCAAAGTTCACAATTATGGGGCTTGATGAAGAAGATTATCCTGTTATCCCAGAAATTATGGAAAATGATGTCCATTTTGTGATTGATAAGGACTTGCTCAAAAATATGATCAATAAAACTATTTTTTCTGTTTCGTATGATGAAACTCGTCATGTTTTAAATGGTATCTATGTTAAGGTTGAAGATAATAAAATTATCATGGTATCAACGGATGGGCGTAGACTCTGTTATATAGATAACAAATTTGATGCGGAAAATAGCGGTAATTTTGATTTTATTTTATCCACCAAAACTATTAGCGAGCTTAATAAACTAATTGGGATGCTGACCATTGATGATGTCGAGATTGGGATAAAAGATAATCAAGTTGCTTTTAAGATAGATAAACATATTATGCTTGCTAAGCTTATTCAAGGGATCTTTCCTAACTATTCTCAAATTATTGATCAAAATTTTTCTATGAATATTGATATTAATAAAGAAGACTTGTTCGCTATAACCAAACGAGTTTCTATTCTTAATATGGATAAAACAGAATCAATTAAATACTCCTTTTGGAATAATAAACTTAATGTTTCGGTCGCAACTCAAGGAATTGGTGAAGCAGAAGATGAAATTGATATTGTTTATGAGGGAAGTGTTTTTGATATTGCTTATAATCCTAATTATATTATGGATGTTTTAAGGAATATGGAATCTGATGAAATTTCTTTAATGTTAAGTACACCTATTAATCCATGTGCAATTAAAGAAAAAGGCACAGATTCTTCTTATCTATGTGTTATTATGCCGATGAGAATATAGTTTGTGTATCTTAGTAAAATAAGACTTTATAATTTTCGATCTTACGAAGATTTTTCTTGTCATTTTTGTAAGACTTGGAATATTTTGGTAGGTGAAAATGGTTGCGGAAAAACTAACCTTTTGGAAGCAATTTATTATTCTTTTACATCAAGGTCACCACGCACAGTACATTTAAAAGAACTTATTAATATGAATTTTTCTCCACATAAATTTGCCTTGAATATTGAGTTTAAAAAAGATGATATTAATAATAAGGTGTCTCATAAGTATTTATATGAAAACCGAAAATCACATAAAAATATACAGTTTAACTCTAAAAAAGTATCTATTCTCGAGTTAGTTGGTAAAATTCCTTTTGTCTATTTTGTGCCTGAAGATTTAAATATGATTAAGGGGGATTCTAAATTTAGGCGTAAGCTGCTAGATTTTATTTTATTTCAGATATATCCCAGTTATAAATTTAGTTTAACCAAATACTCAGGTATTTTAAAAGAAAGAAATGTTTTGTTGCGAAATATTCGTGATGGCAAAATGAGTGCTGAATTATTATCAGAGTGGGATATGATGCTCGTTGATGTTGGTTTTGATATTTTTTCTAAGCGCCAAAATTTAACTAAAATATTAAACCAAAAGCTAAAAAAATCAGATAATGTCTATTTAAAAGAGAATGAGTTAGAGATTTTTTATAAGTCATCTGTAAAGTCACAGGATGATTTTTTAGCAAGGTTAAGAAAAAATAGAGAGCGTGAAATTAGCTATGGGGTTACTTTAACGGGAGTCCATCGCGATAATTTACAGTTTATGTTGAATGGATCTAACTTAAAAAAATTTGGTTCACAGGGACAGCAGAGATTATTTATTTTAACCTTAAAAATTTTAACAGCAGAGGTTATTTTTGGTTTTACGAAAGAAAAACCGATTTTAATTTTTGATGATGTTTTTTCGGAACTTGATTTGTTAAAAATTAAGACCTTAATTGATATTTTGGGCGAAAAAAAATACCAAGTTTTTGTCTCGAGTGTGAGCGTTGCTGGTTTTAGTGATTTTTTTTCGAATTTTGATACTAAAATTTTTAAGATTGACGAGCTTAGCTAATCAAAGGTTTTATTTGTTATTTTAAATGTTATAATTTAAAAAGGTATTGATATTTGTTGTTGTTAAAAAAATAATATTTAGCTAATTCTTATATTTTGAAATTTTATTATCTGGAGCATGAAATGGTTTTTATTGAGACACAATATTTTAAAATTTATCGGCAAAAACTTGGTTTTAATAATCAAAAAGGCGTTAAAAATTTTTTTGCCGGCAGAGATATAATCCCCACAGTTGATTTTAACTATCTTGCCTTATTAAATAATAGATTAGTTGATATTATTCACAAAGTGAATGAGTTAGCTAATTATTTAATCAAAGTTGATAATTTAAATAATTTTTGTAAAGAGAATATTGATATAGTTTTTAAAAAGTTAAAAGAAAATAATATTATCACAAAATTAAATAATCAAGGTAGAAGACCTGAACAAGTTTATTTTTGATATTGATATTAAAGAGATAGCTTTTATAGGAGATGATAGCTTGGAAAATATTGACACTTTTAAAAGGACGCCGAAAGCGGACTTGGAAATCTTTATGAATAAACAAAAATTTAGATTAGAGATTCAATCAGGTTTTCAGGGCATCAATGATATCAAGCAACATAAAGTTTTGGAAGCTAGAAAGATTAAAAAAGAAGAAGATATTTCTTCACTTGTCATACATTTTGACTTATTTAATGGTCAAGTTGCTTTTATTAAAATAGCTGAAATTTCAGAAGATAGTGTTAACTGGATAACAAGGCAACAAATGGAAGGTCAAACAGTTTTTAACATTGACCAAAATTATTTTATGTGGAAATTAACAGAAACTCCACCAAAGTTTTATGATTTATTTTTTTTATAAGGTCTAAATATGAGCAAAAAAATTAAGATTATAGATTTATTTTCAGGTGTAGGTGGGTTAAGCTACGGCTTTTCTCATGATGATAAGTTTGACATTATTGCTGCCAATGAAATTCTTAAAAATATGGCTAAATCTTATGAATTAAATCACCCTATGGTAAAAATGTACTGTAAAGATATTAGAGATTTTGGCATTGAAGATTTAACAAAAGACTTTGGTCTTAAAGAAGGAGAAATTGATTTAATTATTGGGGGCCCTCCTTGTCAAGCATATTCTACTGTTGGGAAACGGAGTCTAGCTGATTCTAGAGGCAAACTTTTTAATGAGTATCATAGGGTTTTAAAAGAATTTAAACCAAAAGTTTTTTTATTTGAAAATGTAAAAGGTTTATTATCCATACAAAAAGGATGTTTATTATTAGAAATAGTTTCCTTATTTGAATCACTTGGTTATGAGGTAGTATTTAAGATATTAAATGTTGCTGATTATGGCGTTCCTCAAATGAGAGAGAGAGTTATAATTATTGGGACAAAACTGAAGACAAATTTTAAGTACCCGCAACCGACGCATTATATAGGGAAAAAAAATTACGATATTTTAAATGAAAAAAATAAACGGTATTTAACTTTGAGAGAGGCTATCGGCGATTTACCATTGATTAAATCTGGGGAAGAAAGTTTAATATACGAAAGTGTACCATTAAATGATTTTCAAAGATTAATGAGGAAAAATGCACCTGAAAAATTAATGGATCATAATGCACCTAAAAATAATAAGCAACTTGTTAAACTGATGGAGGCTTTACCTGATGGAGGTAGTCCAAAGGACTTACCACAAGTCATGAGACCTAAGAGTGGTTTTGCAAACACTTATTCTAGACTATGGTGGGATAAGCCAAGCGCTACTATTACAAGAAATTTAAGTACTCCATCTTCTTCGAGATGTATTCACCCTAAAGCAGCAAGAGCATTGACTACGAGAGAGGGGGCGAGAGTGCAATGTTTTCCTGATGATTATATATTTTATGGTTCAAAATCTGATAAAAATTTACAAATAGGTAATGCAGTGCCTACATTTTTATCAAATGCCTTAAAAGAAGCGATTAAGCAGCATTTTTTAGAAAATAATATTTTTTGATTTTTTTATATGGAATATAAATTAAAAAAGTAAATTATAGTGATAAGTTAACGAGTATTTTTTTTAGGATTTAAATATGTTAAAACGCTGCGGATGGCTTGATTTATCAAGCGAAATTTATGTTAAATACCATGATGAAGAATGGGGTAAACCTATTTTTGATGACCGCAAGTTATTTGAATTTTTGATTTTAGAAGGACACCAAGCTGGACTTTCTTGGCTGACTATCTTGAGAAAGCGCGAGACTTATCGCCTTGCTTTTGATTGTTGGGATATAGCCAAAATTGCTCAATATAATAATTTAAAATTTTTAGAATTACTGAATAACTCTGGGGTTATTCGTAATAAATTAAAAATTAAATCAGCTATTCGTAATGCTGGCATTTTTTTAGAAATCCAAAAAGAATTTGGTAGTTTTTCTAAATATCTTTGGGGCTTTGTAGATCATAAGCCTATTATTAATCATTTTAAAGACTGGCAAGATATTCCTGTGACTACAGATCTTTCAGACAGAATATCTCAAGACTTAAAAAAACGAGGAATGACTTTTGTCGGCTCAACTATTATTTATGCTTTTTTACAGGCCGTTGGTTTAGTTAATAATCATGAAGAAGGGTGTTTTATGAAATGAAATTAATTATCGGACTTGGTAATATCGGTGATAAATATCAAGATACACGCCATAATATTGGTTTTAAAATTATTGATGAAATTATTGCTAAAGACTTATGTTCTCCTTTTTATAATTTTGAAAATTGTGCTTTAATAAAAAAAGGAGGCAATATTATTTATGTGAAACCAACGACATTCATGAATAATAGCGGACAAGCTATCAGGCGTTTAATGGATTATTACAAGATTAGTTTAGCCGATATTTTAGTGGTTTTTGATGATATGCAGCTTGATCTAGGAAATATTCGTCTAAAGATTAAAGGTTCTAGTGGTGGGCACAATGGTATAAAATCAATTATTCAGCACTTAGGAACCCCTAATTTTGCTCGTTTAAAGATTGGTGTTGGGGAATGTACGCAAGCTGAGCTTAGTAAATTTGTTTTAAGTAAGTTTAAAAAAGCTGATTTAAAGGTTGTTGAGGAAATGATTGGGCGTGCAGCTAGTGCTGTCAAGATCTGGGATCGTGCGGGTAGTGGTGAAGTTATGCAAAAATTTAATAAAAAAAATATTTAAAGTAAAATTTTTTCTGTTTAAATTATGAGATGTTTGGCTATAATAATTAAACTTTATTAAAAAAATTAGTTATGGTGGATAATATTAAGATATAATCAAAAATGACCTTATCAATATTTCATTTTATGGTGAAATTTTTGATTATAGTCAACTTTATAAGTGATTTTTATTTTTGTTTCGTTATGGTTAATTAATATATTTCATTATAAATCCTTTCTTTAGGTTAGATTTTTATTATTATTAGCGAAGATAAAATCATCTATTCCCGAATAATTAAGTACCGTAGGAGAGCAATATGGCAAAACAAAAACAAGAAATATCAGAGAAAAATGATAAAGATCAGGCACTAGATTTAGCCTTAACCCAGATTGAGCGAGAGTTTGGTAAAGGTTCAATCATGAAGCTTGGTGCAAATAATATTCTTGGTGTAGATGTTATTTCTACGGGGATTCTACCTTTAGACTTAGCCATTGGTGTCGGTGGTGTACCCAAGGGGCGCATTACTGAGATTTATGGACCTGAATCAAGCGGTAAGACAACCCTTTCTTTAAATGTTGTTGCCAATGCACAAAAATGCGGAGGAGTGGCAGCCTTTATTGATGCGGAGCATGCGCTTGATCCGGTTTATGCTAAAAAGCTTGGTGTCGATATTGATAACCTTTTGGTTTCTCAACCAGATGATGGGGAACAGGCAATGGAGATTACTGAAACTTTAGTCAGAAGTAATGCGATTGATGTTATTGTTGTTGATTCTGTAGCGGCCCTTGTTCCGCGTGCAGAAATTGAAGGGAGTATGACCGATCAACAAATGGGACTTCAGGCAAGGTTAATGAGTAAGGCATTAAGAAAGCTTACTTCCAGTGTCTCAAAGTCTAATACTTCTGTTATTTTTATTAATCAGCTGCGTGAAAAAATTGGTGTAATGTTTGGCAACCCTGAGACCACAACAGGGGGGAGGGCTTTAAAATTTTATTCTTCATTGCGGATGGATATCAGGCGTATTTCAACCCTTAAAAAAGGCGATCATATGTATGGTAATCGTGTACGCGTTAAAGTTGTTAAAAATAAGGTTGCACCGCCTTTTAGGCAGACTGAGTTTGATATGTATTTTGATAGGGGTATTGTGCGTGAGGGGTGTATCATTGAAGCGGGAGTAGAACATGGTATTGTTGCTAAGGCGGGGAGTTGGTTTCTTTATGGAGATATTAGGCTTGGACAAGGACGAGAAAAAGCAACAATATATTTAGAAGAAAACCCTGAAATAGCGAATGAAATTGAAGATAAGGTTTTATGCAGGGGTCAGTTTAGTCCGGATGCTATTAATGAAGCAGATAAAGGTGATACGGATGGCAAAAGTTAAAATACAAAAATTTGTACTTGGTTCTCTGGAAACTAATTGTTATTTGGTCTATGATGAGGTTAGTAAAGAATCCGTGATTATTGATCCTGGTGCAGGTCCGGAAATTTTAAGTGATGCTTTAAAAGACTTGGATATTAAAATGAAATATATTATTAATACTCATGGTCATGCTGATCATATTTTTTCTAACGCTCATTTAAAAGAAATTTATCCCGATACTAAGCTTGTTATTCATGCTAATGATGAAAGTTTTTTAAGTGATAGTAGTAAAAATTTATCAATATTTTTAGGGTATAATGTGACATCTCCTGCAGCTGATATTTTAATAAAAGAGGGGGATGAACTTAGTTTTTCTGGGCATACTTTTGAAATTATTGAGACACCTGGACATACAATGGGTTCTATTTGTTTACTGCTTGATAATCAGTCACTTTTTACTGGGGATACACTTTTTTTAGGTAGTATAGGTTGTACTGACTTTGAACATTCTTCAAGCAGTGCGATGGCTAATAGTTTAAAAAAACTTAAGGAACTGAGTCAAAATTTAACTATTCATCCTGGTCATGGACCTGATTCTACGATGGGATTTGAAGTTAAAACGAATCCATTTATATAGTTTTAATAATTTGTAAATTATACTGAATATTGGATGCAAAATAGATCAACTAAAACTAGGAGTACTTTCTATGTCTCACAGCGTTAAGGAAAAAAACACAAAATATATATTTATTACTGGTGGAGTTGTATCTGCTTTGGGGAAAGGTATTACTAGTGCTTCAGTTGGCATGCTTTTGCAGAGCTATGGATATAAGATAACAGTTTTAAAATGCGATCCATATATCAATGTTGATCCAGGGACAATGAGTCCTTATCAACATGGAGAAGTTTTTGTCACTCAAGATGGCGCAGAAACTGATCTTGATCTTGGGCATTATGAGCGATTTTTAGGAGAAAATTTAACGCTTAAAAATAATATTACTACTGGTCAGGTTTATGACAATGTTATTTCTAAGGAGCGTAGAGGAGAATACTTAGGAAAGACTGTGCAAGTTATTCCTCATATTACTGATGAGATTAAAGATGCAATGCATGCTTTGGCTGGGGATAATGATTTTGTTTTAGTTGAAATTGGTGGAACTGTTGGAGATATTGAAAGTTTACCTTTTTTAGAAGCCATCCGTCAGTTTAGGCGAGATGTTGGTCGTAAGAATGTGCTTTATATGCATTTGACATTAGTTCCTTATATTAAGACTGCAGGAGAGGTTAAGACTAAGCCGACCCAGCATAGTGTTGGGAAATTGCGAGAGATTGGTATTGAACCGGATATTTTAATTTGTCGGACAGAGAATGATTTAGCACAATCCATTAAGGATAAATTAGCACTTTTTTGTAATGTAGAGGATCAAGCTGTAATTGTTGAGAAGGATATTTCTTCCTGTATTTACCGTGTTCCGCTTGAACTGCGGAAAGAAGGGCTTGACCAATTAATTTTGGATATTTTTGAGCTTAAGCCTACGGTTATAGGTGATTTAAGTGAATGGGCGAGATTAGTTGAGAACTATGAGACAGCTAATCAGATAGTTAAGATTGCTGTGACTGGTAAATATATTGAGTTAACAGATGCTTATAAAAGTATTATAGAAGCCTTGATGCATGCAGGTATTTATCATAAAACAGGGATTGAAATTTTATATATTGATGTTGAGGAAAATCATTTAAACGAAGTTTTGGCTCAGGTTGATGGTATTTTAGTTCCTGGTGGTTTTGGTACGCGTGGGGTTGAGGGGAAAGTTAAGGTTGTGCAATATGCTAGAGAAAAAAAGATTCCATTTTTAGGAATTTGTCTTGGTATGCAATGTGCTGTGATTGATTTTTCTCGAAATATTTTGGGGTTAAATGATGCGAATAGCTCGGAGTTTGACAAAGAGACGAGTAACCCTGTTATTGATCTTTTAGAAGATCAAAAAAAAGTAGTTAAAAAAGGTGGAACTATGCGGCTTGGAGCCTATAAAGCCAAGCTTCGCTTTGGTTCGAAAATCAGAGCAGCATATGGGGCGAATATTATTGAAGAGCGTCATCGGCATAGATATGAGTTTAATAATTCTTACCGTGAAAAGTTGGAAAGTAAGGGATTAATCATTGGTAGTGTTAATCCGGATATTGATGTGGTAGAGAGTATTGAACTTATCGATCATCCGTGGTTTGTTGCTGTTCAATTTCACCCTGAGTTTACTTCAAAGTTTATGAAACCTTCACCTCTTTTTAAAGATTTTATTGGTGCAACTGTTAAAGGGAAGTAATATTCTTTTACAGGGATACTGAAAAAAAATAAGGTTATTATCCAGATGAGATAATTAAAATAATTTCTAAAAAGAGTAATATTATGCAAAAAACAGTAAGTATCACAAATGATGGTACGACTATAAACTTTTCTAATAACGATAAATTTAAACTGATTGCAGGACCGTGTGTTCTTGAAAATATTGAGCAATCTTTACAGATTTCTAAGTTTTGTAAAGATCTTTGTTTGAAATATAATGTTGAATACATTTTTAAAGGTTCGTTTGATAAGGCTAATAGGACTAGTATTGATTCTTTTCGTGGACTTGGTTTAGATCAAGGGCTAGCTATTTTAAATAAAATTAAAGACCGTATTGGTGTACCAGTATTGACAGATATTCATGTTCCAAGCGAAGCCGAAGTGGTCGCAGATGTGGTTGATATTATTCAGATTCCGGCATTTCTTTGCCGGCAGACAGATCTTGTGACAGCAGCAGCAAAGACAGGGAAAGTTATTAATATCAAAAAAGCACAGTTTCTATCTGCAGATGAGATGTTAAATGTTTTAAAAAAAGTGGAAAGGTATAATAATAGTAATATTTTGCTTACAGAGAGGGGGACTTTTTTTGGGTACAACAATTTAGTTGTAGATTTTAAAGCTGTTGCTAGGTTGAAAGAGTTTGGTTACCCTGTGGTATTTGATGCAACACATTCAACGCAGTTACCTGGTGGTTTTTGGGGGTCATCTGATGGTGAACGAAAATATATGCCCGCACTTGCGAGTGCTGCTGCTGGTGTTGGGGTTGCTGCATTTTTTATGGAAGTACATCCTCAGCCTGATTTTGCTATGTCGGATAAGACAACTGTTTATGCTTTAGATCAATTAGAAATAGTTTTAAAAAGGCTGGTAGAGATTGATAATGTGGTGAAGAGTCTTTAATTATCTAGCTACGCAACTTCGTTGTTTTATATTAATCCACCAATTTCTTAAGTTAAGGAAGTTAAAAAATATTATTTTTCAGCTTGGCTAATTTTTGATTTTAGACAGTATTATCCAATTTGAAATTTTTTCATCTCAACTTTTCCTATTCTCTCAAGTAAAGCTTCAAAACCTAAGCAGCAGATAAGAATTCTTTAATCAAGTTTTCATCTGCGATGATTATATCTTCTTCTCTAATAATAAAAGCTCTATTTAACATATGAGGTAAGAATCTATTTAATGCTGCTAAGAAGTTGCTAATTTTACCATCATCACCGCCAAAATGGGTTACTATCTCTGAGGCTTTTGTTTGTAGGATATTTATCATTAACTCCATTTTAACAAAATAACTTGGGTCATATTCAAGCTTAGGGTAGTTTGCCGCCACTAAAATATCCAGATTGCTTACTCTATTATCTGTGGATTCTTTGGTATTATACAATACCTTCATTACAGCTAATCCATTACTATACTCTGAATATTCTCGTATATCATATTTCTTATTTCTTATTTTTGGATTGATCCCACCGAGTGTAATATTTTCTAGATTGATGTTATCCTCACTATTAATCATATCTGCATAGCTTATCTGGTTAAATTTATTACTTTTATCTTGGTTTTCGATGATTCTTTCTAGAAGTTTATTCATTCTTTTAATAATGATGAGTTTCCTTTCTTTGCTTAACTCTCTATTTTTAATAATTTTATTAACATCAATATTATCTATATGCATTTCAGTATTTTCTATTTTTTTTAATTCTAACTGATAGCGAGTGTATACTTTTAATAAGCCGTTAAGTTTATTCTTTACCATCTTACCAGAGATGGGGATAAGTGCAGGTATCTTTAGGAAATCTTTTTGACTTAAGATCTCTTTTTCTATATCGCTCTCTACCTCTCCTCCAATTCTAGGGCTACCATATAAAGTCTCTTTGCCCGATTTGTCAAAACTTGAGCCGATATTATAGAAAGAAGTAATTTTTCCTTTCTCAAGTAAGTCGTTAAATAATTCATTTCCCGCATAATTAGGGATTTTCTTGAAATCTACTATATAATAGACATTAGCATAATTTGTTAAATTTTTAATAACTTGAGGTTGGATATAACCATCTGATAACAAATAAATATTTTGAGTAAATCTAGCATTAAATTTTTGTTTTTGTTTAGTGATTTCGCTAAAAACATTAAAGATATTATCTTGATTAACTAGCAAGATAATATTTTCTACAATTTTACCCTCTTTGGTTTTGGTACTTTTCTCTTTGTTCAACTCTTCTTTAAGGAGAGGCAGACTTTCGATTAAAACTTTTTGGTCGATGCCTAGATTAATATGAATATTAAAGACCGCATTTCTTAGTGTTGTCAAACCATAGTTTTTTAAAGTAAAGTTAGGGTTGATACTCCAAAGTGTGATTACTTTTAAACTATAGCTCAGTCTCTTAATCTCTAATTCTTCTTCATTTTTTGCCGTAGTTTCCCACGCTAAATTTTCAGATTCAAACAGATAGTCTTCTCTCTCTTTTTGAGTGAATTCTTGATTATCCTTTTTTAAATTATTATAGTGATCCTTAAGAATAGAATCAAATGCTGTGCCATTTTTGATAATAAAATCTCTTAAGTTTATATCTTCATTATTTTCTAAGTTGCTAAGGATATTTTTATTTTTACTCGTAACTTTAATATTTTTTAAGTTTGGTAAAGCATTAGGATTAATGATAACTTTATTGAGTACTGCATTAAAATAAACAGGAAACATCGAAAGATTATTCTTATTTGTAGCTAGATGACGAGCCATATAGTCTGTCCCTACAAATGAAGTAAAGGTTAAATTTTGAGTTATAGATTTCTCATTATTGTTGTCAATAATAGTATTTTTTTTATTTTTTAATTTTTTTTTCCACAATAGTCCACGTAAGTAATTGTCTACAGAGACATTGGGGGGTTTCGTCGTTAATTTTAATGTTGTTACTATGTCATTATAGTTGACGGTTGTAATATCTTTATCAAAAAATGTAGAAATAATGTTAGAAGTCAAATCTTGTTGATTATATGTACTAAAGTCATCAGCGTTGGTATCTATTTTATTTTCATTTGCTTGAGTTATATTATCTAGATACATATTATTATTTAGATACATATTATTATTTAGATACATTTTACTATGATAAGAATCGATCATTGTCTGCTGCATATGTAAGTTCGAATAGCCATCGCCGCCGATAGTATTAACAGTTAGATTAAACCCTAGACTTTTTGCCAGCCGTTTTAAAGCAGTTGAGTCAATATATTCCCTTTTCTTTAAATAAAGATCATTACTGCTAATTACAGCTGTGACCATGCGCATTTGCTCTATTAGCTTTTCACTAAACTTAAAGTTTAGGTTTACCTTGATTTTTTTACTCGCTAACATTGCTCTTGCTAAGGTATGAAAAGCACAATCTCCAACAACAAAGCCTTCATTATTGTTTTGGAAATAAAAATGCATATCTTTTTTTATAATTGTAATATTTTTCATATTTTGATCTATATTCGCATTGTTTAAAATTTCACGAAGTTCGGTATTATAGTCTATTCCTTCTAAGATTATATTATTGTTAGCAATGAAATTTAAGTTTAAGTTTTCATTTTCATTGTCATTGTCATTGTTATATAGATTATTAATATCAATGTGTGGCTTAGGTTTATCTGCTTTTTTATTTTGTAAGATATTTTTAATAAGAATGCTATTTAAAGCTTCGTTTCCTAAAGAAAGTAATGCTTGTAGACCGCCCGGTAAAAGCCTAATATTTATACCCTGATCCAGAAGACTATTACGAAGTTTGTTTGTCAGCTTAATAAATGTTATATTGTTAAAAAGTTTTTGGTTATAATCTCGTGCATTCACTAGATTGGGTGACTCTTCTGTAAAATACAACATTAAATGTTGTATATCTATGGGGATACTTAACGGTCTATCATCAATAAAACCTATTTTTTTAAATTTTTCCGTATTCAGATTATGTAGGTAACTGGAATAAAGCATCATCCATAAATATAAATCTAAAACATTCATTAGTATCTTATTTTTGTTAATATATATTTTACTTTCTGAGTTGATATCGGTAACTTTTTTTATAGGTGTATTATAGTGTTGAATAGTGTCAAGAAGAGTGTATAGGAAATTAATTGGAAAAGTTAAAGAATTTTGAGTACTCTTATAAAGTAGATTGATAGAGGTATTACTTTGTTTATTTATATTATGAGGCCAAAAGTCATTATTTAAAGTGTCCTTATAATCTATGAGATTCATACTATTTTCTGAATTATTTAACGATTGGTTTAAGGCATCTGATGTTTCGAATAAGAAGTTTAGGATGTGTGTTTGAAAAGTTCGAAATAGTCCGAACATCTCTGCTAACCTCCTACTTGCTGTTGCTGTGCGTAGATTATTATTATTAAAACTCTTTATCATCATTTCATTGCCTTTAGTTTTCTCATAATTTAGGGTAGGCTGCGTAAACATATTCCGGATATATTCATTGTGGATATTTTGAAAAATTCTAGGTAAAAATAAAGAAATCATAGATATTTCTTTTTTAGGGAAACTCGCATAAGCTATGATAAATTCTTGCAGCTTTTTTTGAGCAAGCGTATCCGTTTGAATAAATGTCTTATAATTGTGTTCTGCTATATTTACATTTTTTAGCTTATACATGCCATACATAATAAGTAGTTCTAAAAAAACTATATTAAATAAATTTTTATTATTGCTATCATTATAATACTGTGGAAGATTCTTTTGGGTAAGCGTAATAAACGAAGCTAAGAGCGGGCTTAAACTGATATTATATCTATCTAATTTTTCATCATAAGTTATTACGATATCGTCTATATTATCATCAATACTAATGCTATATTTTGACATATAAAATGTGAAGTTATATAGAGGAGATAGATACGTTGATCGATACGGTTCTTCGTCTATTTCTTCTTGGGTTTTTGTTTGTTTGTTTTTAGTAAAAATTTTGACATCAAATACATGGCATATTATGCCATCACATATTATATGTCTTATCGTTTTAGATAGATATGCGTCATATTGGTCTTTGATAAGATTGAATGTCTTAGGCATTGTGATATTTACTCTTTCAGTAAGTTTAAGATAGAGGTGAAAACAATTTATAAAGTCTTGCCTAAACTTAGGATTTTCTGAAAACTTAGTTACCATTGCTAAATTTAAATTCTTTTTATTAAAATCCTTTATTGGATGGATAAATATTATTTTAGTAAAAGCATGAATAAACTCAAAAATTTGATCATTATCACGGTATAATAATATTTTATATAAAAATAGAATTAACTCTTCATCTAGGTAAAAAGTGTAAGTGTTGTAGTTTGTCCTTTTTATATTATAAACAATATTGACAGGATTTTTTTTTATTAAAATAGTGATATCTTTTATATTGCTAGAAAGTTTGTTTTCTTCAGATAAAATATTAAGCAGATCATCTTTTAATATATCATTGACGAAAGTCTCGACACTATTAATAATAATAATATTCGTGTATTTTAAGTCTAACATTTTTTTGGCTTTCTTAAATATCATATTGAAAGAATTTTTAATTGAGGATGAAGAGATATGTTTCAGTTTTTCTACATCCCTATTAAGCTTTTCTTGATTTGTTTTAGAAATATTTGTAATATTTCCAATAAATTGTTCTAAATTTTTAAAAAAACTCGGATCATACTCTTGATGATCCAAGTTAAAAAGAGAGTTTATTAAATTGTTAGCAAATTCTTGATCAGAAACCATGCCAAGAGCTAGATAAACCAACTGCATCTGAGGTGACTGAATATAAGGCAATGGTTGTAAGTTGAGAGATTCCCCTTGTTCTTTAACTCTGTGAAGATAAGTATTTCTCCCTTTTTCTAAGCCACTAACACTTTCGCCAGCTGGAATAAATTCTTGATAGCTAATGCCTTTGTTTCTTAAGATCGCTTTAATTTTACGCACATGGTAACCGCCAACAATTAATGTTCCATTAGATATTTTGCTGTTTTTCATGCTCGCTAAAAAGTTATTCACCATCACTTCATTTCTTTGGTTGACCAAACGATAAAATCTCTCCATTTTTTGAGTAAGGTTTTGTAATGTGTTTGTATTTGGGCTCAAATAATCTTGTAAACATAATTTTTGGCTGAGAGTTATTAATCGTTTTAAGAACCCTTGCTCTTTTTGTTCCCAAAGCTCACTTTCTCGTTCGCTGGTCTCATTTTTTAAGTACCGCATCATGAGTTCAAAATAACGCTCACAATAGATTAACTCTTTTCCAAGTCCATCTTCATGATCACTTTGTAAAAGGTAGTATATTTCATTGAGTTCAGCATTTAAAATTGTCATATCCAAGTTTTTCTTTAGATTAAGCATTTTTAAATATTCTAAGAAATGATAATATTTTTTCTTAAGGGGAATTTTTTTAAGATGGATTAATTCTGCTAAATACCGATAATAGGCACTCTGCCCTTGTTTAGCCGCATTAGCGAGTCCATTTTTTTCTGATTTAGTTAAAAACCGGATGAGTAGCTTAATAATATTGCCTGCTTCGATTGCTAAGAGGTCTGGAGATAACTTTTTTTTCATTGTATTTAGTTTAACGGCAAGCTCAAGTTGAGGAGAATGAAATTTAAGACGAAGATCCTTTTTTTTAGCAAGTAAAAATTCTGTCCATTGGATAAAGCTAAGTTCGCCTTTAATATATAAGTTGTGAGCGTCTTGTAATGCTCTTGTTTCAGCTTTTAAAATCGCTGGTCTGCCGATAGCTAAAATAGTTTTTATTTTATGCTCTAAATCTGAGGCAAAGTTATGATACCCCAAGCTTGCGTATAATTCTTTAAAGTTATTTGTATAAAGTTTCGCATTTTCCACGCCGACAAATAAGGAATTTTTTGAGTTTGCCGCATGTTTTTCCCAGCCACTGATAATACCCTTTGAGAGAAGATCATTTAAAATATTGGTTTTAAGTTTTTGATTCTTTGGTAGAATTTTAAAGCGTTCCTGATTGATTGTCCCGCTATTACCCTCAACACCAATAAGCATCTTTTGCTGATGATTGTCAGCAAAAAACCCTAAAATACCTGAAATACTATCTTGGACCTGATAGTTACAATGTAAATCATGGATTAAATACATTTTTTGCTTAGAGGTCCCTGAAAATGAAGAAGCTAATTTCCCCAGTGTAAATGGAAGAATTGCGGGTGCTTCTATTAAAGCAGGTGATTTAGCGTAGCTAAATTGTTGAAAAATATTAAAGATAAAAATGGATAAAGTAACTATGCTTAATTTTTTGATTAATGTAGAATATTTTTTATTTTTGAATTGAGTGAACTGTAAACTATTGATCATGATCGTTTCCTTAATTTTTCGTTTCGTACAATAAGTATCTTTTATTGGATTTTATAATATTTTTTATTAAAATATAAGAGATAATATAATATTTTTTTTAATCAAGATTGTAAATTATTATTCTGATAGTATAAATATTTTTTATTTCTACTAAGGACAGCAAAGCTATTAAGCTAGAATTTATACTATAATTAACTTTTGTGTCTTAACAGCAGAAGTTGTGTTGTTAATGTAGGAGTCTATTCAATGTCTACAACAAGTTATGAAATTAGAGTTGCAACCCGTGAAGAGATAGATATTGCGATTGACTGGGCCGCTAAGGAAGGCTGGAACCCAGGGCTAAACGATGCTGCTTGTTATTATTTAGCTGACCCTAGGGGTTTTTATGTTGGTCTTTTAGCCGGGAAACCTATTGTTATGGCCTCTGCAATTAAATATGGAAAATCTTTTGGTTTTGTTGGTTTTTATATTGTTAAACCTGAGTACCGAGGTAAATTTTACGGTCCTAAAATGGGGAAATTTATTTTAAATCAGCTAGAAGGAAGAATTATTGGTATTGATGGAGTTATTGAGAAACAAGGTAATTATCATAAGATTGCGGGTTTTAAGTTTGCCTATCGCCATATGCGTTACCAAGATCTCGCTGGTAGCAATACGGGTAAGGTTTCAGTCAATTCAGGTATTAAACCTATTCCCCTTTTATCCTTAGATTTCGAGTATATAGCCAATTATGACAAAGCATTTTTCCCTGTAGATCGTTTATACTTTATCAAGAGTTGGCTTAGTCAAGAGGGTACACAGTCTTTGGGCGTTATGCAAAATAATAAGCTCATTGGTTATGGCGTAATGCGTCCCTGCCTTTCAGGTTATAAAATAGGACCGCTTTTTGCAGATACACCTATAGTAGCAGAGACTATTTTTTGTTCTTTTAAGGAATTGCTAGATCCCTTATCTGAAATTTATCTTGATATACCGGAAGTCAACGGAAATGCTTGCGCGTTAGTAAAAAAATATGAGATGAAGCTTGTATTTGAAACAGCAAGAATGTATAAAGGCAAGGTTCCTGAAATATCTGTTGATCGTACCTATGGGATTACTTCTTTTGAAGTGGGCTGACAGTCATTGGGGTAACTAAAAAACTATTATAATAGACTAACTGTCAGAATAACAAGAATTAAGGAAACAGGATTATAAATGCAAAATTATCTCCAAAATTTTTTGGATTATTTGACTGCTGAACGCAATCTTTCCCCTCATACAATCTCTGCATATAAGCGTGATCTGCTTAGATATTTTTTATACTTAGAAGATAAGGGCATCGAACTGCTCAAGGTTTCTCATAAGGAGATTAATGAATATCTTTGGCAGAGGAAAGCCGCAGGTCTTACTGTTAAATCTCTTGCTAGATTTTCTTCTTCTATTAAAATGTTTCATCAGTTTTTGATTGCTGAAGAGTATACCAAAAATGACCCGACGATTAACCTTGCTTCGCCTAAGATTTCCGAGACTTTACCAGAATATTTAACCTTAGAAGAAGTTGAGTTATTTTTGAGCCAGCCTAATGAACGAGAACCTCAAGGTTTGCGGGATAAAGCAATGCTTGAACTTATGTATGCAACGGGTATGCGTGTTTCTGAATTGATTAATATAAAAAAAGCTGATTTGTCTTTAAAAGATGGATATCTTAAGTGTAAAGGTAAGGGGAATAAAGAGCGGCTTATTCCTGTAACGGATATTGCCATCAAACTTATCAAAGCTTATTTAAGAAAAGAACAAGGGAGTGAGTATTTATTTATCAGTAATAGAAAATCTCCGTTTTCGCGTGTTGGATTTTGGAAAATTGTGAAGAAGTATGCCTTGAAATCCGCTATTAATAAAAATATTAAACCACATACCCTAAGGCATTCATTTGCAACACACCTTATTGCTAATGATGCAAACCTTAGAAATGTGCAAGAGATGCTGGGGCATAGCAGTGTGGCTACGACTCAAATTTATACACATATTGAGCGTCAATACTTAAAAGATAAACATAAAAAGTTTCATCCGCGGAGTTAAGTCTAATGATGTTAGACCCCTTTTTTGCTCTTAATTAATAGCGAATTAAACGCGTTTATATTTTTACAGCAAATTGGTGTATTGTCAATACTTTAATCGAATATGATAAGCGAAAAAACTGTAGAGGTTTATTTTTTACCTCAATAACATTGTCAAGAAGAACTAATAGAGGAACTAAAAATATCTAAAAAAGTATTAATGTGGCTATACTGTATTGTTTTATTGTGTTTTTTGAATAGTTCTTTTCTATTTCTAAATAATTAAGATATTCTGTGCTCATCTCAACCCTTCATTTTTAAGAATGAAAATTAATATGTACATTTATTGTGTTTAATAATTTCTGAAAATTTTGGAATGTAAAATTTTTATTATTAAATATATTATATAGAGTTTGTCTCGTAATGCCTGATTCTCTCGATATATTTGTAATACTTCCTTTCTTTGCTTCTGCAATATATTTTAAATCCTTTAAAAAAGACGGTAAATCTTGGGTCTTTTGGAAATCTTCTATACTTTGTTTAATAAAAAAATCTAAATATTTTTTATTGCTTTTGAGATCTGTAATAACTAAATCTTCAAAATTATTATATTTTTTCATTTTAATGCCTCCGCCAATAACTCTTGCGCTTTTTTTATATCTTTACTTTGTGAATTTTTATCTCCTCCACATAGGAGTAAAATAATTTTATTATTATATTTAGTAAAGTATAGTTTATAACCTGAACCAAAGTGGAACCTTAGTTCTTTAATACCAGCCACTACACTTTTACAATCTCCATAATAATTTTCATTCTCCAATTTTTCTATTCTTTTTATAAATTTTCTTTTATTCCCAAAATCTTTAAACTTTGTAAACTATTTTAAAAATTCATCAGTATATTTTATTTCCAGAATATTCCTAACCATCTTTTATTTACAATTTTACTCTAACAGCAACTTTTATATTTGTCAATTATAATTTACAAACATAAAGATTAGAAGCATTAACAACCAAGCATAAACCTAGCCACCCCAGCAAGAGACAGAGCATGCGATGAGAAAAAAAATGAATTCCAAGATAGCAAAGAGGAAAAAGAAACATCAAAAATTACAATAGGAACAGCAATAGCTCAAGATTCAGAACAAAAAGTAGCAAAACAGCGAGAAGAAGGTATCCTTCTCCCATTTAAGGTTTTTCTGAAAAAAGGTAGAAGTAAAGCCGCAACTGGAGGTAAAAAATGAACAGAAAATGGGAGAATAAAACTAAGTTAAAAATCGTAACCGTAGGGCTTAAAGGCAATTTAACGGTTAGTGAAATTTACAATAATTATTCTATTGCTCAGAGTCAATATTATAAGTGGCGTGATAATTGAACTTACGAAAAAATCGTTGAAATATTCCCTTTTCTATTTGTATTTTGGCGTAACCCTATATTGTTTATTATAATAGACAAACCAGTTAGTCTGTTGTATATTATAGTAAGCATTATTTTTATGGAGGCTAGATGAAAGAAATTATTTTGTATACAGATAAAACTGGAAAAATACCATTTTTAGATTTTTTCAGCAAACTGGATAATACATATAAGGTAATCATCCAAAAAAGGTTGCGGAGGATTGAAAAAAAAGAACATTTTGGGAAGACAAAAAGTTTAAAAGAAGGTATTTTTGAACTAAAATTTGATAATGGAATTCGTATTTATTATGGGCAGGATGGCGATATTTTAGTTTTAATTTTATTTGGCAGTGGCAAAGATGATCAACAAAAAGGGATAAAAAAAGCAAAAGCATATTGGCAAGAGTACAATAAAGAGGTTAGATAATATGAAAAAAATAAAAGGCAGAGATTTTGTAACTTTAGATGAATTTATCCAAAAGGATTTTAAAGATAATCCAAGTCAAGCTGATTTATATCTTGATGAAAGTATCAAGGAATATAAACAAGATAGAGATCAACAGATGCTTATTGCCTCTTTACATGATGTAGTAAAAGCAAAAGGTTTTTGTTATATTGCCCGTAAGACTGGACTAAATAGGCAAACAATCTATCGAGCATTGTCTAAGAATGGTAACCCTACATTTAATACCTTAAATACTATTTTAGAAGCTCTTGGGTATGGTTTTGATTTTATCAAGATAAAGGCTGGTTAAGAGGCATGAATGATAACAAAAATAAAATATTAAAAGAAACGAGAAATATTTCTTTTAACGAGATATTAATATATCAAAGCTAGACAGGTAATAGATATTATTCCTAACAAGAATTATGCTAATCAAAATAAGAAAAATATTTTTAATACTTTACCTTATTCTATTATACAATCAGAATTTGGCGAAAAATATTATAAAAATGGTTGTTCTAAATCAAGAGGAAAAGAGTTAGGAGCCGCTAGTCTTTTTGGTAAATTAAGATTTATAAACGATAAGAAATAAATCAAAAATAAAAAGATAAGCCTTAGGTTTAATCTCAAGATAAGTGAAAATTAGTCGCAGATTCCATCCAGCCCCCGCAGATATCTAAAAATGCTTACACTTTATAATTTTTGTTGTTGGTAATTTTTTGGGGTTATAAAATTAAATTATCAGCGAGGCAAACTTTATTTTTGCCTGTTTTTTTTGCCGTATACATGGCTTGATCGGCTAGAGAAATAACTTGATTCGCTACTTTGGGAAAGTTTAAACTTCTAAAATGTTTTTTTGTAAACCTCACTGGACAAATACCAATGCTTAAAGTGACTCGCTTTTTCTCTATTTCTTGCCAAATAATTTTTATTTTACTGAGATCTTCAGCCTTTAGTTTGGGAAAGGTTATCTCAAAATTATCAATACTTTCTATAATCATGTCATATTCATCAATAATTTTCTTTTTATATAACTCTTCTAATAAAATTTCAGAATCATATTCAAGTTCTTTAAAAAATTCTTTGACGACTCCTCGTATCTGAGAAAATTCTATTCTAATTCTATTCATAATATTTTGGGCATTTTCCGCCGTCGTTTCAGGAAGGATGATCGCAAACTCTTCACCACCATAACGGCAAGTATGATCTTCTGGTCGAGTAAATTTTAATAAATATTGTCCTAAAATGGTCAGAATTTTGTCGCCATAATTATGTCCTACAGTATCATTGCATTGCTTAAAATTATCTATATCAATGAATACGACATTAAACTCTTCTTCTGTTTTAAGTGATTTTTTTAATTCATAATTTAATTTGCGTGTAAAATATTTACGGTTATGTAATTTTGTCAGCCCATCTTTAGTTGCTTCTTTTGTTAATAGAATTTTTTCAATAGAATAATTGAAGCTGGAATTAAAGATGTTTATAATTTCAATATCATCTTTATTAAAATAAGTTTGATCGTGTTTGCCGCCAATGACAATAAATCCTTCTAAGGAATCTTGATTTAATGGGATAATACATTCTGCGGCTAATTTTTCAGTTTCCTTTAACATACACTGTAAATCTTTTGTTGGAAAATTTTCTATCATTGTTTTTAAATCAGAAGTATAAATGGCAGAGTTTCGTTCTTGTAAAATTTTAATTAAATAGGAGTTTTCTGAGATACACAGTTCCTTTTGGTTGTGAGAATGGCTATTTCCTTGCCTGAATTTTAAAGCATAAAGCTGGTTTTGTGGCTCATAAAGATAAATAGCCACATAATTTACTTCAAGATAGCGCATGAGTGTTCGTGTGAAATAATCAAATAATTCTGCTTGATTTTCAAAAGCAATCATGGATTTGGAAATACTTAAGAGATGTTCTTGATATTCTAAGCTCATGGTATAAACTAGTTTTTGTTCAATTGCTTCAATCGTATTTTCTATAATGATTTTTTCATCATTTGAAAACATATTTTTAGTTGTTTTTTCTCCTAAAAATAATAAACCAATTAAGTTTCTATTAAAATAAAAAGGACAAAGGATGGTCGCGTTTAATGTTTCTAGTAAATTTAAAAAAAGTTTATTGGTTTTTTGATTTTTTTTGTGATTATTATTAAGCGTCAGCAAATCTTTCATGATAATTGTATGGGGTAAATAGTTATCATTCAGATAGGAAATGGCTGGGTTGGAGAGGTTTAGTTCTTTTTTTTCGCTTTTGATATTATGAGGAAATTTATCAGAAAAACTCACTTCTTTGAAATGTTTAAGCCATTTTTTTCGCATGAAAAAGGTACTATTTTTGAGGTGGAATGACTTATTAAAAAAAACAATCATTTTTTCAATAACTTCTTTGGATGTTGATAAATATTTTATTTGGCGGATAAATTCCTTAATATCTGACTTTTTCATATTTTGATTTAAGTTTTTGTTTAGTTTTTTCACAAGATATTTATGCCCGTATAAAATAAGAGCTGTATATAAAAAAACAAAGGTTGCTAAAACAGAAACATTATGACCGATTTTATTGATTATGAAAATTGCGATAATGGTCACAGCAAATAGATAAATAAGTTCGTTTAATATTTTTTTAAAGGTCATTCTAAAATCTGAGAGGTAGTTGGTTAAAGAGTAAACAATAGCAACTAGGTAGAGTATAACTAAAATATTTAAATAAGGTGGGAATTGAATATTATAAAATAATAAATAATTTGTAGATCCACTTATAAATCCTATAGTTGCACCAATAATCATATATAAAGATTGGTTTTTTACAATAGAATTGCCATTATGATATTTTCGAGACTGCCAAATGATAAGTTGTGAATAAAAAATATAAATTACAAACATCAATAAAAGAGGATGAAATAAAATATTAGGTACAGGCCAAAATTTAAAAAACATTCTGGGTTCAACTTTTGAAATAAAATATTTAGTAAATACCGATATTGAGAATAAAAAAGATAAACTATATCCTAAAAATATCCATTGTTTATATTTTTTTAAACTATAAGTATATTTCACTGCAAAATGGAAATATGTGGTGGAAATCCATGTAGCTCCTAACATTACAATTCTTGACCAAAATAAAGCTTCTTTTGGAGTCGTTGATATTTGCCAAAAAAAATAGCCAAATGCCCAAAATGCGACAGTAAAACAAAATATTGAGAATATTTTATTAGAATCAGGATATAAATGAGCTTTGAATATATAAATACCACAAAAAATGGATATTAGGAAATTTATTGCTGCACTAAAGGGAAAATACCACATGCGTTTACCTCCTTTTTACACCAACGGCAAGGTTTGCTTGGTTGCCAAAGGAGCGAAAAACTTGGATATCTTTCGCTCCTGCTGAAATGAGCATATTTTTTAATTCTAGTTCTGTAAAAAATTTATAGTGACCTTCGCCTGCTTTTCTTTTAATTTTTCCGGCACTGCTTAATAAACTTCTTACCTCTTTTAGCTCATGTTCGCTTTTAGCTTCTTTGAGAAACTCACAGTAGATGCGTGAAAGATCAGAGTATGGTTTTAAACTTGATATTATTAATATACCACTATTTTTTAAGATGCGCAATAATTCTTTTGCAGCAAAAAGAGGATTATGAAGATAAGATAAAACAAGGCTGGATACTACTTTATCAAAGGTATTATTTTTATAGGGTAAAGGCTGGTTAAGATCGTGCTGAATATAGGAAAATTTGAGGCAATTAATATTGTCTTTAAAATTGTCATAAAAATTTTCTTGTAAATTTCGATGTCTGCTTTCAGCAGCTTCAATATTACTTTTGGTAAAATCTAAGCCATAATAATGAATCGGGGAGATTTTTTGGAATTTTTTTGAGTCTAATTTCTGGAATAAGTTTAGATAAGAGATAAAGAGCCATGCACCATAATGACCAATGCCACAGCCAGCATCTAGAATTTTTTGATTTTTTTTATAGTTGCCTAAAAGATTGGTGATATCAGTTAAATAATCTCGATATTCCTTGGCTTTGGTAATGACTTTAAAATCTACCATATAATCATTCCAAAATTTTTTTTCAGATTCTACTGTGATAAGATTATGGCTTGCCAGCTTATGTTTTTCTTTTCTGTTTTGGGTTGTGAGTTGCTTTAAGTTTGGTTGTATTGTTTTTTCAGCTATTTGTAAAATTTCTTTTTTTGTTTGATAAACTAAATAGTGGATTGCTTCCTTGGCTTTTTCTGGGTTTTCAAATAACTGATGCAGTGAGTCTGAAAGAGTAAAAAAAAATTTATTTTGTGTGTTCACCTTGCTAAAAAAATTATATATTTCTTTATTTTGATTCCAGCTATCATTGTCTGCGGCTATTATACAGGTAGGGCATTTTATACTATTTGCATCTTCTAAAGATGTATTTAAACGATCTAGTTTTCTTGAAATAGAATTTCTTAAAAACATACTATCTATTATAAAGCCAAAGATATCATATTCTTTTTTTTCTAAATGATGGAGTGTGTATTGTATAAGATCTTCGCCGTAGACTGCTTTTAAAGTTGCTTGTAAATTGACCACAGGAACGAGTAGCCCTAAAAAATTTATTCTTTTATCGTGACTGGCGGCTTTAATGGCAATGCGAGCAGAAAGGCTGGTAGCGACAACGGCACAATTTTGATGTTTAAATTTCTTATTGAGATAATCTATGCTGGATAATAAATCATTTTTAAGGTTCGTTAAGGTGAAATTTAAAATTTCGCCATCACTTTCGCCTAAATGGTTCGTTGCGTCATAACGAAGCACATTAAAGCCGTTAACCGCAAAATAATAAGCGATGGTGAGAGCGTCTCTTTTTGTTTCTCCATATCCGGGAATCACAATCACAAACGGAGCATCAAGTTTTGTGCCTTTCATAAAATCATGATAACCTCTAATATTTTTCCCTGAACGGTTTTTATAATGGAGGTCACGGCTTACAATGATTTGTTTCACCAAGCCTTTGTTTTTGGCTTCTAGTTCTCTTTTAATGGCTTGTAAAAATAATCTTAGTGAGCGTTTGATATTTTTTTGATAAAGAGTGGTGATTTCTGGGTTAGAAGCGGGGATTTGAAAATTTGAAATAATGTTAACAGTTGTTGAGCTATTGTTTAAAGGTGCTAGCTTTATTTCGCCTTGGTAGCCCCTAAGTTCACCGGCTATTTGCTGATATTTAATGGTTAATAGCTCTGGATTGATTGTGCGTTTTTCTTGCCATTTTATTTGTGTATCATTAATGAAAATTTTCCAAGCTAAATGATCATCAATACTTTTTATCTCATCCACTTGGGTCATGAAATGTTGATAGCGTTCTGTATTTGTTAATAAAGAAAAGACTGTTTGGGCATTTTTTTTGATGGTTAAAGAGTTATGAATGTGATAATTAATAAATTTTTCTTTTTTACTTTTAGATCTTCTATCAAACAAGATTTCTTCATCGAGATAAATTTTATCTAAAAACTCTGTTAAAATTTTTTGTTGCGCATGGGTTATTTTTAGAAACCTTAAGCCATAGATATTTTCTAAGTTTTGCTTTTTATCCATGATTGAATGCGAAAAAATAGCGTGAGCCCCAAGGGTAAGCTCTTGTAAGCCAAAGGGCAGCTTTATGACTAGTTTATAAGTATTTTGTTGTGAGAAAGTTTCTAAAGTTTTGATGGCAAGACCAGCTAAAGAAAAGTTAATTGTTTCTGCGGGATAGGTCTGATTCTTTAAAAAAAGTTGAAGCGGGAGGCTGCAAGGAATACGAAAATTTTGTCTACGCTTAGCTATTCGATCTTTTTTAGTTTTCATAAAGATAGCAGTTCCTTTGCGTTTATTGCTGGATATATTGTTTATGATAAGATCCAATTAAATTTAGTTTGATACAAAAATTTGCTCTAAGGTTGCTTTATTATTTTCAGAAAAAGAATAGATATTATTTTTATTTTAATATTTTTTCATCGAATGTTAAAGAAGTTTCTCTATTTTTTTTTAAAAACGATGATTTTATTTTAACTTGCAATGACTATCCCCATTAGCTTATTATAATAAAAAAAATGATATTTCACCCACTTAATAGACAGGTTTTTATTTCTAAATTTAAATTATATTTAGCAACAGAAAAAGAACGGAAAGATAAATTATCCTGAGAAGAGTCTCTCATTAAATTTGAACAAGAATTATAAAAATAAAAAAAAAGATGCGGCAGGAATTAAAATTGAGAGTAAAAAATAAATATTATGTCTATATTCTGGAATGTTCTGATAAAACGCTGTATACGGGCTATACAACCCATTTAAATAAACGGATGAAAGCTCATAATGCAGGCAAAGGGGCTAAATACACACGAGGACGCAAGCCGGTCAAACTAATCTGGTCTGAAGAGTTTCAAACACTGAGTGAGGCTCTGAAAAAAGAAATAAATATTAAAAAACTTAGCAAAAAAGAAAAACTACAGATAATTTCACAAAAGTAAATATTTTTCACAGACATTTTATTAATTTTTTTCCTTTATGTATTAATGCTGTATTAATATATATTTAGTTTTAAGAGTTATAATTGTCTAATTTTTTTCCTCAATATATTTATCATATTCATTTTTTAAAACCGTTTTAAACCCTGCTCGCTCAAAACCTTGATTAATTTCACTTACTAAAGCAAAAAGGCTGAGAAGATTTTTTTTATTTGATATTTTTATACTTCACTATTTTTCATAAATTTACAATCCATAAACTTTATTGAATTATTAAGGTGTTTAATTTATAGCGAATTAATTGTGCAAAATATTTACGGAGTTTAGTAAATCCCAATTCTCGCTCACTTATCAACTAATTAAGATACTAATTTCTTCCTTAGATATAGGGAATGTTAAATTACCCTACTCTTGCTTTAAAAAAAAACTATGTTACAACCATATGTAAATAAGCCATAAAGCCTGAAGCTTGCGGTTCACTAAAGGAGAGGGTGGAAGTTTTATTCGTTTCAAGTGGGTTGGTATTTTTAAAGAGGTTAGCAAGATGAAATTAATGAATTTATTCAATTCAGAACATAAAATAAGCTTAATGTTAATTCTCGTATCCACAGCTTTGATGATGTTTAACCTTCTTAAGTTTAGCTATTATTTAAAAAAGTTTAGACAGCTTATATTTATCGTCAGCAATAAGATTTTTATTTTATTGTATTGTTACTGGGGTTTAATCGTTTTTTTTATCTTTAATTATTGGTTAGTTGCCTACTTAGTGTATAAAGGTATTTTTCTAAGCAGCTTTATTTTAATTGGGGTAATTTTTTTAGCGGATGCAGTGTTCGTTTTAATGGATATTTATTTATATCATAGAATATTTACATCTCTTGAACTTGAACATAACTCTTCTGTAGAACAAACACAGCAGCTCATTGATACGGAAGATGTGACTATTTTTGCATTAGCCTATCAGGCAGAACTGCATGATCAAGATACGGGGAAACACATTGAACGGACTTGCAAATATGTAGAATTATTAGCAGTTGAATTAGCTAAAAAGCCAGAATATAAGAGGTATCTAACGACAGAGTACATTCATGATTTAGTTAAGTCCGCACCATTACATGATATTGGGAAGGTTGGAGTTCCTGATTCAATCTTAAAAAAATCAGGGAAATTAACACCGGAAGAGTTTGAGGAAATAAAAAAACACTGTGAAGATGGTGCAAATGTTTTAAAAGCAGCGGTCAATCGGTTAAAGTTTCAGTCATTTTTAGATATCGGTGTGCAGTTGGCTTTATCCCATCATGAAAAATGGGATGGCAGTGGCTACCCTTATGGACTAAAAGGTCAGACCATTCCAATTTCAGGTAGAATTATGGCATTAGCAGATGTTTATGATGCTTTGACAAGTAAACGATGTTATAAAAATGTTCTCAGTCATGAAGCCGCCAAAGAATACATCCTATCAGAGTGTAACAAGCAATTTGATCCAGAGGTAGTAGATGCTTTTTTACATGCGGAGGATGAGTTTTTAGGCGTTTTACAATCTAAATATTTTCAAACATAAGAATATTTTTGATAAAGTGCAAAAAATTCTAATGATTAGACTTAAATAAATTTTGTGATTTTAAACAAATTTTTACAAGCATAATCATAACAGGCACTTCAATTAAAACTCCAACAACAGTCGCAAGTGCTGCACCTGAAGAAAGTCCGAAAAGAACGGTTGCCGTTGCAATAGCAACTTCAAAATGATTGCTTGCACCAATTAAAGCAGAAGGAGCAGCATCTTTATAAGGAAGTTTAATAACCCTAGCAATAAAATAGGTTATCGCAAAAATAAAACAAGTTTGAATAAATAATGGAATTGCAATAATCAAAATAATTTGAGGTTGCTTTAAAATCAAATCACCTTTAAAAGCAAAAAGCATAATGAGAGTTAAAAGTAATGCAAGGATTGATACTGGTGTTAAATAGTGAACAAATTTACTTTGAAACCATTCTATTCCTTTTTTTTTCATAATGATTTTTCGAGAATAATAGCCGAATAAAAGAGGTAAGCCAACATAAATTAAAACGGATAAAATAATGGTTTGCCATGGAATTGGCATTTGATTAATTCCTAAAAGCCAACTTCCAAGTGGAGCATAAAACAACAGCATTATCAAAGAATTAATGGCGACCATTACAAGAGTATGACCATCATTTCCTTTCGCCAAATGTCCCCAAATGAGGACCATTGCCGTGCACGGTGCGATTCCAAGTAAAATACACCCTGCAATATATGATCTAAAAAGTTCAATCTGACTGCCATCTTTTAAGATGTCAACACCTATTAATAAATCTTTTAAAATAACCCCTAGAAAAAGCCATGCAATCAGCAACATAGAAAATGGTTTAATGACCCAATTAACAATAAGAGTTAAAAAAACTGGTTTGGGAGTTTTTCCTGCTTTGATAACTTCTTTAAAATCAATTTTAACCATGATGGGATACATCATAAAAAATAAACAGATAGCAATAGGAATAGAAATATTGTGAATAGCGAAACTATCTAAAACTTTTGGGACAAATGGCATAAATTTACCAATTAAGATTCCCACTCCAATACAAATCAAAACCCAAGCTGTTAAATATTTTTCGAAAAAATTTAGTTTTTGTTCCATGACGAGATAAACTCCTCTATTTTATAACAGAATTAATATAAACTAAAATCGCATAAGAAATAATGCTGCATTTATATATCTATTTAGTTAAATGATTTAAACAAAAAAATATATTTTTATTTACGACATATATCTTTACGGTCAATTTTTAAATATTTTTTTAAATCTTCTTTGATAACTTTATCATTTTTTAAAAAATTACTTATATTGTTAAGGATAATTTTTAAGTTTAAATTATCTTGTTGAATTAAAAAATAATTAGTCCAGAAACCATTCTGTTCAGAGCCGATTATACCAATATTTTTTAACTTTTTTAGGTGTTTAGAAACATTGGGTTGAGTGGTTTCAAGAATAGCGGCTAATTCACAGACACACATAGGGTTATTCTCTAATAGCTTAATAATTCGTATTCTGTTTTTATCTGATATTGCTTTCAGAAATTTTTCAATGTGATCCATTCATATATTCCTATGTATTATATAACCATTTGATTATATAATATGTATTGAAATACTATTTGTCAATCCAAAGGAGCGATGATCCTAACATCAGGCTATTTTTAAAGATATCTCAGAATATAATTGTTTGAACAATACATTAGATCTCTTATTTTTATATCTAAAAATTAATAAAGAGTATCGGTTTTTGGTTTATTTATAATGGTTTACAAAACTTATTTGATCCATTATGAGGGAATTCTAATCCTTAGGGTTTTCCCTATTAAGATATTTATGATGTCACAATCATTGGGTTATCAAAAGCAACTAAAGCGATGAGAGATAGTTATTTCGGAGTAAATGCAAAAAACTTTACTGGGTTTTATTAAATATTTTTGTTTAAATTTATTAAAAATTTTGCAGAATATTCTCATAAGTTTTAAAATGTTAAAAGCTTTTATTTTTATAATATTTTCAAAAGAATACATCAAAAGAGATTCCTTTACGATCAAGTTTTTTAATGAGTAGATATTTTAAGTTTAAGTTAAGGTTTTATCGGAGATAACTTATGAAAATTAAGGTTTGTGGGATTACTAATCCCAAGGATGCAAAGTTTGCGGTTAGTTTAGGGGCGGATTATTTGGGGTTTATTGATTATGAACTTAGTCCGCGTTATATTCAAGCTTCAGACGCAGAGGAAATAATCGCTAAGTTACCCGTTTCCGTTATTTCAGTAGGAGTGTTTGTTAATAAACCGCTTAATGAACTAAAAAAGATTCAATATATTTTTGATGTTTTACAGCTGCACGGCGATGAGGATATGGCCTATATTAATGAACTTGATGTGGAGGTTTGGAAAGCTTTCAGGGTTAAGGATGAAGAGTCAATAAAAGAGATTAAAGCATTTGATGTTGATGGTTACTTATTAGATACTTTTGTTGCTTCTCAGTATGGCGGAACAGGGAAGAGTTTTGATTGGGGTTTAGTAGGATCTCTGGTGGAGGCTGGAGTTGATAAGAAAAAGATCATCGTCTCAGGTGGAATCGGTCCTGAAAATATTCTTGAGGCAGTAAAGACATCTGTTTTTGCGGTTGATATTAATTCTAAAGTTGAACGAATGCCTGGAAAGAAAGATAAAAAAAAGTTAAAAAAATTATTTGAATTATTTAGAGATTCGTTAAAAAAGGAAAATCATGAGGGTTTGATTACTTAATGGTTAAAAGCCTTTTAAGGATAAATGATTTTTAACAGAGGGATATTGTATGTTTTTTTATGGTGAAAATTGTATTATATCGACCAGTTGATTAAATGAAAAATTACCTTTAAATAAAGTCTATATGATATATTTAACCCAGTAAAAAAAGTGCTTTCAGAAGTTAAAATATTGGCGTTACGAAAGAATCGTGGTTATGAGTGTTTTGCGATCTAAATATAATAAAGTTATAATTCTAAAATAGTAAACGGATTCTTTAAAATTAAACAAGGATAAGGAAATGAGTTTTAATGCGAGTAAGCTTCCTGATGCAAAGGGCTATTATGGTCCATTTGGTGGGCAGTATATTCCTGAAATTTTAGTGCCTGCTATCACGGAACTGACGAGAAAATATGCTGCTCTACGAGAGGATCAGGCTTTTAAAAAGGAATATTTATATTATTTGAAAAAATATGTGGGGAGACCAACTCCGCTTTATTTTGCAGAGAGATTGACGGCACATTTAGGTGGAGCTAAAATTTATTTGAAACGCGAAGATTTAAACCATACAGGTTCGCATAAACTTAATAATGCAATTGGTCAAGCATTGATTGCTAAAAGAATAGGTAAAAAACGCATTATTGCAGAAACGGGAGCAGGGCAACATGGTGTGGCGACAGCTACGGTTTGTGCTTTATTTGGTTTTGAATGTGATATTTTTATGGGCGAAAAAGATATTAAAAGACAGAAATTAAATGTTTTTAGAATGGAGATGCTGGGAGCAAGGGTTGTGCCGGTTAAAACAGGGTCTAAAACCTTGAAAGATGCGTGTAATGAGGCTTTGCGTAACTGGGTTGAAACGGTGGAAGATACCCATTATATTATTGGCTCAGTCATTGGTCCGCATCCTTACCCTATGTTAGTTCGAGATTTTCAGTCTGTGATTGGTGAAGAGACGAAAAAAGATATGCTAGACGCAGAAGGCAAGTTGCCTGATGTGTGTATTGCTTGTGTTGGTGGTGGCAGTAATGCCATGGGAATGTTTTATCCGTTTGCGAACGATAAAGGTGTCCGTTTGATTGGTGTTGAAGCTGGTGGCGCGGGGATTGAGACTAATCAGCATGCCGCACCACTTTCAGCAGGTGATCCGGGGGTTTTGCATGGTTGTTTGACTTATTTGATGCAGGATGAATATGGACAGATTAAGGAGACATTTTCTGTGTCAGCAGGTCTTGATTATCCCGGGGTAGGTCCTGAGCATAGCTGGTTGAAAGATAGCGGCAGAGTTGAATATACTGCTTGTAACGATGATGCTGTTTTAGCGGCATTTAAGCTTTTAAGTCGGGTCGAGGGGATTGTTCCAGCCTTGGAAAGTTCTCATGCCATTGCTTATTTGGTGGATAATATTGGGCAGTTTAAACGGGATGATATTATAGTTATTAATGTGTCTGGTCGTGGAGATAAAGATATTGTTCGATTGATGGAAAATTAAAGGATATTTTATGAATAGGATTGATAAAGTTTTTCAGGACAGAAATAAAACAAAGCTTTTCCCTTATATTCCTGCAGGTTATCCAGATATGGAGGTTACGGAGAGTTTGATTTATGATCTCGTATGTTCTGGAGCGGACTTAATCGAGTTAGGCGTGCCATTTTCTGATCCGATAGCTGATGGATCTGTTATTCAAGAAGCTAGTTATGAGGCACTTTTAGGTGGTGTTAATTTAGATAAAATTTTTGAATTGGTGGCTAAGGTCAGAGGCGCTGGGGTTAGCATTCCTATTGTTTTAATGGGGTATTTTAACTCATTTTTTCGGTATGGATTAAATAAGACGGCTGACCAGGCTAAAATTGTGGGAATAGATGGGTTTATTGTGCCAGATTTATTACCATTTTCTACGAATGATAAAGAAGATTTTGCAGCAATTTTGGCAGCTAAGGAGTTGCACCAAATCTTTTTAGCTTCAATTATTACAGAAGAAACCCGTCTTAAACAAATTGTTGAAGCCTCTAGTGGTTTTTTGTACTTGATTTCTAAGCTTGGAGTAACAGGTGTTTCTAATAAAATGGATTTTATGCCGATAAAACTAGCCGTTGAAAGAATAAAAAAAATAAAAGATATTCCTGTGGCAATTGGTTTTGGCATAGCGAATAAAGAACAAACAGCAATCTTAAAAGAGTATGGCGATGCTTTAATTGTTGGCAGTGCAGTGGTTAAAAAGATTAAAGCGGGAGACGCAGGTATATTTATTAAAGAATTAAAATCAACAATGTAGCTATTTAAATGAATTAAAAAATAGTTTTTAGAGTAGGGTAAAAAATATGAATCAAAAAAAAATTGAACTTTTGATGCCAGCAGGCAATATGGAAAAGTTAAAATACGCGTTTGCTTATGGAGCAGATGCCGTTTATCTTGGTGGTAAAGATTTTAGTTTGCGTGCGCGTGCGCATAATTTTACGGATGACGAAATTGTGGAAGCAGCAAAATATGCACATGAACTGGGTAAAAAGGTTTTTGTGGCAGTTAATGCCTTTACGCGAACAGGTGAGGAGGAAGATTTGCGTGCATACTTGCCTAAATTAAGCACAGTTGATGCTTTAATTATTGCAGATCCCGGGGTGATTAGGCTAGTTAAAGAGATTTTGCCTGAGATGGAGATTCATTTGAGTACGCAGGCTAATACGACTAATGCTTCAGCCTGTAAGTTTTGGCACGATTTAGGCGTTAGCCGAATTGTTTTAGCAAGAGAGCTATCGATTGAAGAGACTACTGATATTGTTGCTAAAAACCCAGAAATGGAGTTTGAAATTTTTGTGCATGGGGCAATTTGTGTTGCTTATTCGGGGCGCTGTTTTTTGTCAGCATATATGACGGATCGAGATGCTAATGGCGGTGATTGTTCCCAGGCATGTCGCTGGAAGTATAAGACTTATGAGATAGAAGAAGGGATGAGACCTGGTGAAATGATGCCTTATGAAGAGGACGAAAAGGGTTCTTATATTTTTAATGCCAATGATATGTGTCAAATCGATAAGATTAAAGAGTTAGTAGAATCTGGAGTGCAGAGCTTTAAGATTGAAGGGAGGATGAAAAGTCTTTATTACCTTGTTTGTATTACCCGAATTTATCGAGAGGCGCTTGATTTATACTTTGAGTCACCGGAAAAGTATCAAGCTAAGCTTGGTACTTTATTAGAGGAAGTTAATAAGCTGAATAATCGTGGTTATTCACATGGTTTATATTTTGGTGATCCTAAGCCAGATGACTATAACTACAAAGGTGAGTTTGATAAAATCACCCATTATTTCTTAGGTCAGGTTGTAGAAGTGGCTGCGGCAGGAGCAAAGGTTATCGTTAAAAATAATATTTGTGTGTGGGATAAGCTCGAGCTTTTAATGCCTTATGAGCTTCAAAAAGTTTCCGTTAAAAGTATTAAGTCACTTAAGACAAATATGGATATTGAAAAAGCCTCTCCTGGGATGGAGGCTTTTATTGAATTTCAGGAAGATGTTAAAATCTCTCCATATGCTCTGATAAGAGCACTGGGATAGAAAGCTTAGTTTTAAAGTTAAGCTGAGTTATGCTTGTTAAATATGCTAAGATTAATGTTTGAATAAGGGGTTATAATGTTAAAAATAGGAGATAAAGAATTAAAAAGTCGTTTATTTGTTGGGACAGGCAAGTATTCCTCTCATCATTTAATGGAAAAGGTGATTGAATCCTCTCATACGGAGGTGGTAACAGTGGCCTTAAGGCGTGTAGACTTTGACAATCCTGTCCAAGCAAATATTTTAGATTTTGTGCCTGATAATATTCAGCTCATGCCCAATACTTCTGGTGCAAGAACAGCTGATGAGGCTATCCGTATTGCTCGGCATTGTCGTAGTAGTTTAGGTACTAATTGGATTAAGATTGAAGTTATTTCTGATAATAGGTATTTGTTGCCTGACCCGGTTGAGACTTTAAAAGCAAGTGAGGTTTTAGCAAATGATGGTTTTGTTGTTTTACCATATATGAATGCTGACCCTATTTTAGCTAAGCGTTTAGAAGATGTTGGGGTTGCTGCTGTTATGCCACTTGGAGCACCGATCGGTACGAGTCTAGGTGTTCAAACTTTGGCAATGCTGAAAATTATTATTGAGATGAGTCGTGTGCCTGTGGTTGTTGATGCTGGAATTGGGGCTCCTTCTGATGCTGCACTTTGCTTAGAGCTTGGAGCTGATGCTGTTTTAGTTAATACGGCTATTGCTGTTAGTACGGATCCAATGAAGATGGCAAAAGCTTTTAGGTTAGGAGTTAAGGCAGGAAGAATAGCCTATAAATCTGGACTTAGCGATAAATTTTCGATTGCTGAGGCCTCAAGTCCATTAACAGGTTTTTTGCGGTAGCTATTTTTGAGATTATTATCAGCTGATATTGAGGAAAGACTTTTAAATAATGAGAGAAACTGAAGTGGTTTTTACAAAAAAAAGATAAGTTTAGTTAGAGAGCATTCGCAATACGAATAACCGATTATTTCATTTAAGGATAATGCCGCATAAAAATTTACTATTATATTTAAAGAATTGATGATTTAATATAGTTAAAGAATTCTATAATCTGCATTAGATGAAAAGTTAATGCAGATTACTTTATATTAATTTTTTTACAAGTCATAGTATTTTTAGGATTGCAGGTTAAGTTAAATGAGGGCAAAGGTTGTATGTTTGTAAAACGTAAGCGGTTACAAAAAATCAAATTAAGAAAAGCAGTTAAGCAAGAGCTTTTTCAGTTGTATACTCGTGTGGGTATTCATATATTGCTTTATATCTTTGTTATTTTTGGAGCCTTATTTGTTTTAAATTTTATTCGTTTGAAATTATTTGAGCAAGGCTTTTTTAAGGTAGAAGTTGTTAAGGTTAAAGGTTTAAAATATTTAAAAAAAGAAGATGTTTTGGCAAAAATAGATATTCTAGAATATAAAGATATTTTTCAGGTGAATAAGCGGAGCTTTCAATCAAGGTTGAGTGAGTTTGTAGAGATTAAGGATATTAAGCTTGCGAAGTACTACCCAAATAAAATTGTAATTCGTATTAAAGAGCGTGAGCCTATTTTTATGACAGAGGTGCAAGGAGAGCGATTTTATATTGATGAGCAAGGAATCTTGCTCAAATATTCACAAAAATTGCCCCTTATTTTTGTGCCTGATGAATTAACGGGTTCTTTAGATCATTACCGTCTTGTATTAGAACTTCAAAAACTTTTTAAGAAGCATTTTAGTGATTTTTTTGAGCGTATTAAGGAAATAGCTATTGATCAAAATTTATTGATTACTCTCACCTTAAAAAATGATAAAATGTTAGAGTTGATTACTTATGATGATTACATTTCTTTTATCAATACTCAGGATTTAATTGAGGTTTTAGAATTAAAAATAAAATTTATGGAAATAGTTGAAGAGGATCTAACAATGAGGAAAAGGTCATTTACTAAGATTAGTTTGAAGTACTTTTTTGCTATAGATGATTTGGTTGTTGTAGCATAATATGTGGATATTAATATTGGGTTTGAGGCTATAATGCGGAGAAGACTGCTATTATAGAGACATCATAGATATTGTTTGTGCAGGAGGGGTTATGAAAAAAGATGAGTTTATTGAGGTTTTAGATATTGGATCTGAAAAAGTTGTTTGTGTTGTTGGCAAGGTTGTAGAAAATGATATTCATATTATTGGTCTAGCAGAACATACTTCAGAAGGGCTTGAAAGAGGCGTTATTAAGAGCATTGATAAAACGGCTGAGACTATTCAAAAAGTAGTGGAAGAAGTAGAACAACAGGTCGGTCGTAGAATTAAGAAAGTACATATTGGGATTAAAGGCGAGCATATTGAAACTACACGAGTGAGAAGTATTATTAATATTTCAAGAACGAATAAAGAGATTACTGAAGACGATAAAAATCAGGTGCTTTATTCTGTTAAAAATCAGGTGAGTGTTGGTGAAGATAAGAATATTTTAAAGATTATTCCTATTACATATTCTGTAGATGGACAGAGCGGGATGTTAGATCCTAAAGGTATGGAAGCTTCTCAATTAGAGATTGAAGCCTATGTTGTGACAGCAGCGACGATTGTTTTAAATAACCTTTATAAAGCTGTTAATAATGCTGGCTTTAAGATTACCAGTGTCTCATATAATCAAATTGCTTTGGCTGATGTTTGTCTTGTTCCGGAAGAAAAAGAAGTGGGCGTATTGTTGATCGATATTGGTAGTAACCTGACAGATATTTCTGTTTATAAAAATAAGCGAGTATTTTTTAATAAAGAGCTACCTATTGGAGGCGACTTAATTGTTAGTGATGTTTCATTTGGTTTAAGAACTTCTATTGTAAGGGCAAGAGAGCTTGTTAAGCAGTATGGTTTGGCATATTTTCCTAAAGATGCAGAAGATTTTGAGATTAAGTTTTTAGCAGTTGATGGGATTACAGAGCGGAGAGTAACACAATATTCATTAACGGAAATTATTAATGCGAGGGTTGAGGAAATTTTTGGGATAATAGTTGCTGAGTTAGACAGAAATGATATTAATTACAATATCCCAGCAGGAATTGTTGTAACTGGTGGTACAGCTAAGCTTAAATATATTGAAGATGTGGCAAAAGAAAAGCTCAATATTCCTGTGAGAAAAGGGCTTGTTCAAAATATGCAAGGCATTGAGGATGCGATTTCTGATATGAGTTATAATACAGCTATTGGTCTGGTTAACTACCTGCATCAAACAGCAAGTTTTGATAAACAATTATTTACATATTCAAGAAAAAAGGTGCCTATTTTTTTAAATTTAAAAAGGAAGCTGGAAAAGGTTTTTTAGAAAGAGGTAGTTTATGGAAACAGACTTTAATCAGTATCCTGCAGTTATTAAAATTATTGGGATTGGTGGTGCTGGCGGTAATGCTGTTAATAGGATGATATCTTTTGGTGTTCGCGGTGTAGAATACATTGCTGCTAATACAGATGCGCAAGCTTTGCACAATTCTAATGCGGGAATGAAGCTACAGATAGGCGACTGCCTTACAAAAGGTCTTGGTGTTGGTGGTGATCCAAAATTAGGTCGTCAGGCAGCTTTAGATGATGAAGAGCGAATCCGTGAGCTTTTAGCAGGTTCAGATATGGTATTTGTAACGGCTGGTATGGGGGGTGGAACAGGGACTGGAGCAGCGCCTGTTATTGCTAAGATTGCTCGGGAATTAGGGATTCTGACTATTGGAGTGGTAACGAAGCCATTTGTTTTTGAGGGTAAGGTTAGATCCATGAATGCAGAAGAAGGTGTGGAAAATTTGCGTGCTAACTTGGATACATTGATTGTGATTCCGAACCAACGACTTTTTAATGTTATTACGATTGATACTACGATTAATAAGGCTTGGGAACAGATTGATGATGTTTTACGTCAATCGATTCAAAGTATCTCAGATGTTATTACTTCCACCGGTTTGGTGAATGTTGATTTTAATGATGTTAAAGCTATCATGTTTGATGCGGGTGAAGCAATTATGGGTATGGGCGAGAGCAGTGGTGAGTCTCGTGCATTACGCGCAGCAGAAATGGCAATTACCTCTAAGCTTTTGGAAGATATTTCTATCCATGGGGCAAGAGGTGTTTTGGTTAATATAACAGGCAGTAATAAGCTGACTATGCATGAAATTAATGATGCAATGACTCTGATTCATAATACAGTTTCTAGCGAGGCTAATGTTTTTTTTGGTCAAGTGGTAGATGAGAGTATGGATGGGAGAATTAAGGTTACGGTAATTGCTACTAATTTTGATCGTGGTAAAAAAGTTAGTGACTTTCCTAAAGAACCACAGCAACAAGATTTATTTACAGCCCAAGATGAAGAGAAAAAGGGCGCTTCCGCTGAATTTAATTTAGAAGAACCAGCATTTTTAAGGAAGAGGAAGAGTGAGTAGCTTAAAGTTATATGTTGACAGTACATTCAATAAGCGTTTATTTTTTTTCTTTGCGGGCATTTTAAGGATTTTTTAATGTGGAGAAGTGGAGAATACTTTTATACGAATAGTTTTTTAAAAGAATTAGGTTATGATAACTTTATTACTACGCGTAAAGCGGGTGATATGAAGATCCCTAAGTTAAGAAATATTGTTATTGGAGAACAAACGCATAGCACGAATTTTAGGGAAGTTAACTATATCCCAAATTTAATAAAAAATAATGATGGATTTATCACAACCAAGCAAGGTCTTTGGCTTGGAGTTTTTACAGCGGATTGTTTACCCGTTTATGTTGTCTCAAATAATTCAGGTTTTTCAAGTAGACCAAAGGTCGGGGCACTTTTACATGCGGGTAGACTTGGTGTTTTAAATGATATTGTTGGGAAGTGTATTGATTATTTTATGGGAGAGTTAGATTTTAAATTAAGAGATATTTTTGTTGTAGTTGGACCGCATATTAGCTTATTTTATTATGAAACTGATTTGCAAGGCCTTCTAGCAAGTAGCCTTTATAAAAGAGGTCTGCTAAGAGATAATTTAAAATTGACGAATTTATGTACTTTTAAACAGGAGGATTTTTTTTCGTATCGAGCGGATAACCAGACAACGAGTAGAATGTTATCTGGGTTAAAAATTAATTGATTTTTAAATAACATGAGATTTTGTTAATGCTTCTAAGCAATTAAAAATAAAATCAAGGATAAAATGGAGAATACAATGGATTATAGAATTAAAGATATTAACTTAGCAGATTTTGGACGGAAAGAGATTGAAGTTTCAGAGCAAGAGATGCCAGGGCTTATGTCAATTAGAAAGAAGTATGGTGAGGGAAAACCCTTAAAAGGAGTAAAGATTACTGGTTCTTTGCATATGACTATTCAGACAGCTATTCTTATTGAGACTTTAGTTGAGTTAGGAGCGATTGTTCGTTGGGCTTCTTGCAATATTTTTTCTACTCAAGATCATGCAGCCGCAGCGATCGCTGTTAGCGGTGTGCCTGTTTTTGCTTGGAAAGGGGAGACTTTAGAAGAGTATTGGGATTGTACAGAGGCTGCTCTTACTTTTCCTGATGGCACAGGTCCTGATTTGATTGTGGATGATGGCGGCGATGCTACCCTTCTCATTCATAAGGGGGCGGAGGCTTTTAGGAATCCAGCGATTTTAGATGAGAAGACTGATAATAAAGAATTACAGATTGTTTTTAGTTTGATCAGGAAAAACCCTGAGAAGTGGGCTAAAATGGCAGCAAAAATCAAGGGTGTTTCTGAAGAGACAACAACAGGAGTGCATAGACTTTACCAGATGTTAGAAGCGGGTGAGCTTTTGTTTCCTGCTATTAATGTTAATGATTCTGTAACTAAGTCTAAATTTGATAATCTTTATGGTTGTAGAGAGTCTTTGGCTGATGGGATTAAAAGGGCTACGGATATTATGATTGCAGGCAAGGTTGTGGTTGTTTGTGGGTATGGGGATGTTGGCAAAGGCTGTGCTCAATCAATGAGTGGGCTTGGTGCACGAGTCATTGTGACGGAGATTGATCCTATTTGTGCACTTCAGGCTGCTATGGCAGGATATGAGGTTAAAAGGGTTGAGGATATTTTAGATGTTGCTGATATTTATGTGACGACAACAGGGAATAAGGATGTTATTACAATTGATCATATGAAGAGAATGAAAGATCAGGCTATTGTTTGTAATATTGGGCATTTTGATAATGAAATTCAAGTGGAAGCTTTAGATAATTATCAAGGTATTCAAAAAATAACGATTAAGCCACAGGTTGATAAATATCTTTTTCCAGAAGGTCATACAATATTTTTATTAGCTGAGGGTAGACTCGTAAACCTTGGATGTGCCACAGGGCACCCTTCATTTGTTATGAGTAATTCATTTTCTAATCAAGTTTTAGCACAAATTGACTTGCATCAAAATGATTATCAAGTTGGTGTTTATACTTTATCTAAGCATTTGGATGAAGAGGTTGCAAGGCTCCATTTAGACAAACTTGGTGTAAAGCTAACAGTTTTAAGTCAAGGTCAGGCAGAATACCTTGGAGTTCAACAAGAAGGTCCTTATAAGGCTGATCATTATAGGTATTAATTTTTCGTTTTTTACGCGAATAAATGTATCAATTGATTGTCAATATTATTGCTAGAAATTAGGTTTATGCCTAATTTCTAGCAATAAATTGGTTGTATACTTATTATTTAGTGGGCTTAAATTATAGAAAAAGGCCAGATGTTGGGTAAAGGATGCCTGCTTATGATTACAATGTTATTAAAGATAAATAGTTTTTGGCATAAACATTTTATTTTTATTATAACCATGATTATAATAATTTTTCTTTTTATTTTTTTTGAAGTACTCAATCCTAGATTATTTTTTATATTATTTTGCTTGGTTATTATTTTTTATATTTCTTTTGTTATTCTACATAATATTAAGTATTATTACCTTCCTGAAAGTAATTTTAAAAAGAAATCAGGAGTTGTAACTAATTTTATTTTACATTCTTTTTTAAAAAGTATTCAGGAAAGTTTAAACTTAAGAGATATGATTGATATTATTATTACTAATACTATTGAGGCTTTACATGTAGAGAGTTGTGTGTTTTATTTGTTGGAAACTAGTGATAACCGCTATTATATGAGAGGGAAAAATTTTGTTAATGCTGATTCAAGAGATATTATATTTTCTCAGAAAAGTTTATTATGTACATTTTTAGTAAACAATCAAAGTGTAATTTCTAAGACTTATCTTGATGATAAAATAGATGAAAAGGTTTTTGCCTTTATTCATAATTATATGACTCTTTTTAATGCAGATATTCTAGCTCCTATCTTGTTTGATAATGAGCTATTAGGCTTTATATTTTTATCTGGAGTGGATAGAAATTATTTAGATCAGCATATGGACACTTTACGCATAATCAATGCTGAAATTGCTATTAGTTTTAAAAATGCTATGTCTTATCATGAACTTAAGAAAAACTATATTCAAACAATTGATTCCTTAGTAATGACCGTCGATGCTAAAGACTTAAGTAGACAAGGGCATTCAGAAAGAGTTCAGGCTTTAGCTGTTAAAATTGCTAAAGCATTACACTGCAAGAATAGTGATATTGAAATTCTAAGGTGTGCTTCAATGTTACATGGTATTGGGCATAACTCGTTTGAGAATAAACTTTTAGCAAGACCGGATAAGATAAAAAGGGATGGTTCTAAGAGAGAAAAATATCACGCCTTGGCGCGTGAAGAAGTTACTGCACCTATTGATTTTTTAGAGGAGATTGAAAGTGTAATTAATCAGAAAGATAATATTTGGGATTCTCAGGTAAGATCGGATAGATTAGCCTCAGAAAATATTTCACTTTTAGCAAGAATCTTGCAGATTGCAGATCGATTTGATTCTATAGTTCATAGCAAAAAGTATGGAGGAGAAATAAGTTTTAATAAGGTTGTCGAAGAGATGAAAAAAACTGGGGTTGCACAACTTGATCAGGGAGTGATTGAAGTATTAAAACAAAGTTTATTAGAAGAGAAAGAAGTTAATAATAATATTCAAGCACTTTAATATTGGGGATAAAAATGAAAATTAATGTTATTAGTATTGGTGATGAACTTTTGCGTGATAAGCTAAATACTAACTTATTAGATATTGGCAAACATTTATATATTCAAAAAGCAGTTATCATCCGTGATGAAAAGCAGTCCATTTGGGATGCTTTAGGAATAGCTCTTGATACCGCAGACTTGGTTCTGGTCACAGGAGGTCTCGGTCCAACCATTGATGATATTACTGAACCAGTAGTTATGGAGTTTTTTCAAGATGCTAACTTCAATAATTTAGATATAGAAAAGTTACCCAACCAATTAGGTATTGCAAATGGTCTCTTAATTAAATATCATGGCAAGCAAGTTGCCCTTTTGCCCGGTCCCCCAAATGAAATGAACCATGTTTTTTTAGCGGAGTTACTCCCTCGCCTACATTTAGACATGCCTGCACCTAATGAATTATTTTTTAAGACTTTTGGATTAACTGAAGTAGAAATTCAAGATAAAATTTTAGCTTTTGCTAAAAGCAGGAGTATTGAGTTTTTTTTAGCACTGCTTCCTGAATTTTCTGTGACAGTTGTTAAGGTTATTTGTGATGATGAAAAATTTAAAACAGAGGTTATTGAGTTATTTAAAGATAATATTTGGACATTTAAAAATATTTCTATAGCAGAGTGTCTCGTAGATCGTTTGGTCGCAAAAAATTTAAAGTTGGCAGTGGCAGAGTCATGTACTGGAGGATTATTATCTAAGCTGATTACGGATGTAAAGGGTAGTTCTTGTTGTTTTTTGGGCGGAGTAACCGCATACTCTAATCAATTAAAGAGAGACTTATTAGGTGTTAAGAATGATCTTTTAGTGAGTTGTGGAGCTGTTAGTTCTGAGGTTGTAAAAAGTATGGCAGAGCAAATACTCTTAAAAACAAATGCAGATTTGGCTATAGCAGTAACAGGTATAGCCGGTCCGAGTGGAGGAGAAAGGGATAAATCTGTTGGTTTAGTCCACTTTGCTATTGCAGAGAAGGGTAAAAAAACGGAAGTTTTTTGGATAAATAAACTAGGAAATAGAGAAACTATAAGAATGAGAGCAAGTGTTTATGGTATAGGTAGATTGTTAATTAGGTTATATTTTAATATTTTGAAAACGAAGTAAATTATATTTAATAAAGGGTTGTTATGGCGAGAATTTTAGGAATTGATTATGGTAAAGTGCGCACAGGATTAGCGATTAGTGATGAAACGGAAACTTTAGCAAGGGCACTTCAGGTTGTTGAAGGTTTAAGTAACTTAGAGAAAGAGGTTAAAGTAATTATAGAGCTTTACTCTATTGATAAAATTGTCCTTGGTATTTCTAAAAAATCTGATGGCAGTCTAGGAGAGATAGGAGAACTTTCCGTTAAGTTTGGTGATTACTTAAAAAATAAATTTGATAATATTCAGGTTGATTATTTTGATGAAGCAATGTCTACAAAAGAGGTTGAGCAATATTTGAAAGATATGGGAATGCCTCTTAAGAGATATAAAAAAAAGATTGACAAATATGCTGCGGAGGTTATATTACAGTATTACTTGAATGGACAAAGAGGAGGTCAATTATGAAAAAAATATTCTTGTTATTCCCAGCGATTATGATTATGTTGGCTAGTTTAAATGCAGAAATTATAACAAAAACAGAGATGGCTAATAATGCTGTTAAGAATGGTGTCGTTTCAGACTACAATAAAGAAGGGTACTTGGTTAAAGAGTGGAACTATCAAGATGGAAAGTTAAACGGTGTTACTAGAGATTATTTTTTAGATGGTGAAATTGCAATTGAAAGTAATTATCTTAACAATAGACTAAATGGTCAAACGATTATGTATCATGAAAATGGGGAAATATATCGTATTGTTGAATATAAAGATGATTTATTGAATGGTCAAAGTGCTGAATATAATGAAGAGGGTAATTTATTAATTGTAAGCTTATATAAAAATGAAAAACTAGAGGGAAAGTATATTGAGTATTACCCTAATGGTAATGAAAAATTAATTGGTCAATATTTGAAAGGCATGAAACATGGAGATTTTATTGCCTACAGTGAAAATGATTTTCCCTCTGAAAGTATGAGTTACAAAAATGACTTATTAAATGGCCTTTATATTTCATATTATCCTAACGGAAATACTAGTGTGGTAACAGAGTATCTAAATGGTAAGAAAAATGGTTTACATAAAATTTATTTTGCAGATAAACCTCAGGTAGCAACGTACCAGGATATCTATAAAGATGATATTATAGTTGAGAGTAAAATATATGCAGATGATGGGACTTTGCAGTCTACACGAACTTTTGATTTTTAAGGGGAAGTTTTTAGATAGTTTTAAGTTGATAAGGCATTGATAGTGTTATATTGTCGATTTTTTCTGATAAAGTTATAGCCTGTTGCAGATTTTTTAAGAAGTCCCTAGTAATAAGTAAATAATTAGTTAAAAACAAAAAGATTAAATTTTTAAATAGCGACTTTACTTATTTGTTTAATGAAAATATTTGATATAGTTTGATCTCAAGTTGCAAGAATGGAGCTTACTGCTAAAGTCTAATAGAGACAACTCCACTATTTATTTCTATTTTTCATAATAAGAAGGAGTCTTATATGTTTGAACGCAGGCAAGAAGACCGTAGGGATCAAGCGACCCTAAGCCTTGAGTTGAAACAAGGGGTAACAACGGAAACAGGTATTGTTGTGCCAGTTTTATGTGTTAGTGAAAAAGGGCTTTCTTTTTATGTTCCAGTGGATAAGTTTAAGCTTCGAGATGGAGATATTCTCTATAATATTCGTCTTTTTAATAAAAAACACGATAAATTTATTGAACAGTCCAAAATAGTTTATTGTATAAAAGTAGAGATGGAAGAATCTGAACCACTCTATAAAATAGGGATTAATTTTTTAGTTGATTCTAAAAAATTTAATATTCGTGATAAACGGTTTAATTTCAGGGATTTTTCACACTTTCTCAAATTTAAAATAGATAACAACCTTGCGCTTAAAGGCACCTTGAATAATATCTCAAAATATGGAATATCTATTTTTTTAAAAGATATTCAGAAACATAAGCAATTTTTTATTACTAAAGGGGTACATATAAAAAATATTTTTCTTGAATTTCAAGAGGTTTTTTTTGATATAGGGACAGGTACAGTTGTTGATATTGAATTTTTAAATAAAGATTTGATTTTAAGGGTTGAACTTTTAAATAAATTTTTGCCCTTGGATAACCTTTTAGAGTTGCAAAATGAAAAGCGAATGGACTTAGTTATTGGTAAGCTGAATGAAAGTCTGAATATTAAAGATTATATTAGTGACGGTTTTAGACGGAAAGTTTTTAACTGTAGATATGTTCTTGATAATATTAAAGAGTCTTTGGATAGCTTTGAAGAGGAAATTAAGTATGATGATTCTAGAGTTAAGCAAATAAATATTATTAATATTTTGTATGAGACGACCTTGGCAGTTAAAGATCACCTTGATGAAAGCATGAAAGAAATCAATAAAATAATTATGAATCTTCAGACTGATGAATATGGAATTTATTCTAAATATTATAAACAAAACTTGCACCCATTACTACTAACGACACCTATTAACCGTCAACTTTTTACAAAGCCTGTGGGCTATGCAGGTGATCTTGAGCTTATTAAGTATATTATGGCGGGGACCTATATTGGTTCTACATTATTTGATAAGTTTATGCATAAATACACTGTTGAAACTCCAGTAATCTCAGCCTATAAAAAAAGTATAATAGATAATTATAATATTTTAAAAGGGAATATATTAAAAAAATTACAGTCGCGTAATATTGTTAGGATTAGTGCTGTTTATTCAGGAATATGTTATGATATTTTCGAGTTACTTAAAAAAGAGGATATTGCTGATAACTGTGATATCAGCTTATTTTTTACATCGATAGCAACGATGAAATATTGTAAAAAAGAAATGCTCAAACTGAAAAGAAAGTATAATAGATATACAAATACAAAGTTTTACTTCAAATCCATATACTCAACTATTTATGAACCATTAATAAAGCAACCGATAGATATAATACATCTCTCGAATGTTTTAGAATATATGCCGGATTCATATGCTATAAAACTCATATATAATCTTTATACTTGTCTTGATAAAGAGGGGACTTTACTTTTAAATCAATATTCTTTAGATAGAGGCTTTCAAGCCTATTTTGAAATGGGCTTTGACTGGTTTATTCATTACCGGAATTTAGACGATTTTAAATTACTTTTGAAAGATATTCCTGAACTTAATGATTTTCAAGATGAACATGAGGTTCTTAATTTATATTTACATCTAAAAATTGAAAAAAGCTAAACTATTTTATGAAATATAGTAGCTAGTTAATGTTTTTTTAGAAAGGATTGCTATGAAAATTTTAATTGCAACATCTAATCAAAGTAAGCTTAAAGAAATTCAGAATTATTTTGCAGATCTAAGTATTGAGTTTATTTCACTTAAACAATTTCCAGAAATGCCTGAAGTGATAGAGGATGCGGATACCTTGAAAGGTAATGCTATCAAAAAAGCAGTTGAGACAGCTGAGGTAACAGGCTTTGCAACGATTTCCGATGATACTGGTCTTGAAGTGGAAGCTCTTGGAGGTCGACCCGGAGTTTATTCCGCACGCTATGCAGGTGAAAATGTAAGTTATGAAGCGAATAATAAGAAACTTTTGAATAATTTAGCAGGCGTTTCTAATAGAAAGGCGGTATTTAAGACTGTTATGGCCTTGGTATTTCCCCATGGAGATATCCAAATGGTTACTGGTGAATGCCAGGGGGAAATTTTAAGTAAGTTTAAAGGTAATGAAGGTTTTGGGTATGACCCTATTTTTTTTGTACCTAAGCTTGGTAAAACTTTTGCAGAAATGAGTATAGCAGAAAAAAATGAGATTAGTCATCGCGGTCAAGCATTAAAAAAGATGAAAAAAATATTAGGAACAATGTGATTTTTTTTAGCCCTATAGAGGAAGATTTCGCTGAAATTATTTTGAGGTTTTAGGTTATCCACTTACTTAATAATTGGAAATTTCGTAAAATATTAGCAACATACTTTTTAGTTTCAGGATAAGGTATTTCTGTAACTAGTAGGTAACCTTTTGTTTTTAGCCACTCATCTACGACAGTTTGACCAGCATTATAAGCCGTTAGCGCTAAGACTAAGTCATAGTTATATTTTTTTAATAATTGATTAAGATAGTATGTGCCAAATTTAATATTAAAATAAGGATCTTTTAAGAGGTATTTGTTTATTTTCAGCTTTGAGGCAATTTCTTTTGCAGTCTGCGGCATTATTTGCATCAAGCCAACAGCTCCCTTGCTAGATATTGCATTTTTATTAAAACGACTTTCTTCAAAAATAACAGCATAGATTAAAGCGCGTGAAGTTTTGTACTGCAAAGCATTAGCCTTAACAATATTAGCATGAAATACAAAGAGGTAAAAAGGTTTTATTGATAAGAATAGAAACAAGATCAAAATAATAAAAATAACTTTTTTTAACAAGGCTAAAACTCCTAGATACAATTTAGAGCTTAAGATTTTTATTTGCAATTTTTTTATTGCAAGAAGGTTTTATATCCTTTAAATATTTTTAAAATTTCTAAATATTTTATTAATTAGATACATTATTTTTAAATAATATACTATCTTTAAGGGCAAAGAAGTTGATAATAGATGCAAAAATATTGTGGGGGAGGATACATTTTAGCAAATAAGTAATTTTTGCATCTGAACCAATTAGTATTCTAAATTTAATATTTTTTTTATGGATGATCTGAGCCAGTACTTTAGCAACTCTTATAGGCTTTGGTCGAATTTTGTTTAATTTTTTGATCCTTGTTTCTATCATGAATTTTGTATAATCATAATATTTACTATCTTTATTACAATTAGAGGAAAATTGTGCATTTTCTTCGAATATTTTAGTCTGGAAGCTACCAGGTTCAACTAAGCAAACATCGATATTAAATGGTTTAAGTTCTAAATAAAGACTTTCTGAAAATCCTTCAAGTGCCCACTTGCTTGCATTATAAGCACCAAGTGCAGGGTAAGAAACTCTCCCTGCAATACTAGAAATATTAATAATTCTGCCAGAACCTTGGTTATGCATTAACGGTAATACTGCGCGTATCATATTTTGAACACCAAAAAAATTAACTTTAAATTGACTAAAAATTTCTTGGTATGTTAGATCTTCAAAGAACCCACCTAAAGCTGCACCAGCATTATTAATCAAAATATCAATTCTATTGAGCTTACTAACTGCAGCGTCAATCGTCTCAGGTTTCGTTACATCAATCATTAAAACTTCTATTTGTGGTGACAGCTTATTTTTGGAAAGATCGCGCATGCTTGCATATATTTTGACACTAGGATCTTTGGCTAAAAGTTCTGCTGTTAGTTTTCCGAAACCACTTGAACAGCCTGTAATAAGAACATTTTTTTTGATTTCCATAAGATTTTCCTTTTAGATTTTGATTTGTCTTTATATTATATAATACTTGCCTATCTTAAGAAATAAATAGTTTAGATAAAAAGTTAAATCAATATGGAGATTAAAATTGAGCGAAAATAAGAAGCGTACACCCTTAATGCAGCAGTATTTTGATATTAAAGATTCTCATAAAGATAGTATACTTTTTTTTCGACTTGGTGATTTTTATGAAATGTTCGAAGAAGATGCTCTTATTGCCAGTGAAATTTTAAATATTACATTAACTAAACGACATACGACTCCTATGTGTGGGATTCCTTATCATTCTTCCAGTGCATACTTATTAAAACTTTTAAAAGCAGGTAAAAAAATTGCTATTTGTGAACAATTAACTGAACCTCAGAAAGGGGTGAAGATCGTAGAACGAGATGTTGTGCGTGTTATAACACCAGGGACTGTGCTTGAAGAAAATTTTTTAAATGAGCATAGTAATAATTTTTTAGTTGCAATTATTCCGCATAAAAAAAAGAGGTGTTTTGCTTTAGCGGCTATTGATGTTTCAACTGCTGAGCTTCGAGCTACTTATTTGACTGGCAAAAATATGGAGTCTGACCTCAAAGCTGAAATCTGGAAATATAGTCCAATTGAAATTATTATTCCGGGCTCTATTTTAAATAATAAGGAATTTATGCGTACTTTAGAGGATACTGAGGCTACTATTTCTATTATTAATCAAATTGATTTAAATAAAAAACTCTTAGTTAATAAGCATTCTAATACTGAACCTGCAACTACTGCCTTAATGAGCTATTTGAGTAAGAATTATAAGGCTTTATTACCACTTATTAAGGATATCATAATTTATGAGACAAAAAATTTTTTACATTTACCTGAAAATACGCTGAAGCACCTTGAGATTATAGAGAATTTTTACTCTAAAGAACGGAAATTTTCATTGCTTGATATCTTAGATAAAACTAAAACCCCAATGGGCGCGCGCCTTTTAAAACAATGGTTGATTGAACCACTTATAAAGTTAGAAAATATTCAAGAACGCCAAAACTTGGTTGAATTTTTTCATTTAAATAAGAACTTAACCAAACAAATGTGTGAAATATTTCACCATATTAATGATATTGAGAGGACTATTACGAGGATTCATTGTGATATTAATATCCCAAGGGATATTATTGCTATTAAAAATGTTTTAGGGATGATACCGGATATTAAAAAGACTTTTACTGGTCTTTCTGCCATACCGAAAATTATTTTTAAGCTTTTTTCTCCACTTGATGATGAGATATTATCCGTGATTGAAAATAAAATTGAAACATGCCTTATAGAAAATCCTGCTAATAACCTTAAAGATGGTAATATCATTAAAGATGGTTTTAATGAAGAACTTGATAGGCTAAGAGCCCTGAAAAGTAAGGGGCGTGCTGTTATGTGTGATTACGAATCACAAGAAAAAAATCGTTCTGAAATAGCTACATTGCGTATTAAATTTAATAATGTTTTTGGTTATTTTTTAGAAGTTAGTAAATCCTATAAAGATAAAGTTCCTGATGATTATATCCCCATTCAAACTTTGACTAATGTGGAAAGGTTTACGACAGAACAGCTTAAAAAGTATGAAGTAGAAATATTAGAAGCGGAACAGAAATCTCTTATTTTAGAGCAGAAAATTTATAATGATTTGCGTGATTTTATCAATTTGCAATACCAGGCATTGAAAAAATTTACTAACATTGTGGCTTTGGTTGATGTCTATACTAACCTTGCTTTTTTAGCTGGTAATAATAATTATATAAAACCTGAAATTAATGACTCATATAATTTTAAGATAATAGGCGGTCGACACCCTGTTGTTGAAAGAATATTTAGTGAGTCTGACTTTGTGTCAAATGATACGGATTTTTCTGAAAATGGAACGCATCTTTATTTAATTACTGGACCTAATATGGCTGGAAAATCAACATATATTAGACAAGTTGCTTTGATTAGTATTATGGCACAAATAGGGAGCTTTGTTCCTGCAGATTCAGCTAAACTTGGGATTGTTGATAAAATTTTTACACGCATTGGTTCAGGGGATAGACTGATTAAAGGTGAGTCTACCTTTATGGTGGAAATGAAAGAAACAGTTGAAATTTTAAAAGAGTCAACATCAAATAGTTTAGTTATTTTAGATGAGGTTGGTCGAGGCACATCTACCTTTGATGGAATTTCTTTAGCATGGATCATTGCTTTAGAACTTGGAAACCGTCAATGGAGAAAGGATCAGCTTGGTCCTAAAACTTTATTTGCTACACACTATCTTGAGCTGACAGAACTTGAAAATATTTTACCTGGTATTATTAAAAACTATAGTCTTGCAGTCGATGATAGCCAAGGTGAGGTGATATTTTTACATAAAATAATAGTAGGTACTGGAGATAAAAGCTATGGTATTCATGTTGCTAAAATGGCCGGTATGCCGTTACCTTTAATTCAGAAATCACAAAGAAAGCTTAGGGAGTTGGAAAACATGACGAAGCAAGAGACTCAGTTTTCTTTTTTTTCAAGTAAGAATACTATTTTAGATGAACTTAAAAGTACTGATTTAGATGCCCTTTCACCAGTTGATGCACTTTTAAAGCTCAAAGAATGGCAAGAACTTTTCCTTTGAAAATGAGTCGGGATTAGACTTCATAGCCAGGGTTTTCAAAGTTTGCTGAGCTTCCGACAATAAGAAATTTATCTTGAATTTTTAAGCCTTTAACATAAGTATACTCATAATTAGGGAGATTTTCATGATTCGTTTTTGGTGCCCATGTGGCAACTACCCATCCTGATTTTTTTCTTTTAACCGTTCGGTAAAATTCTTTAAACACATATTTTCTTTCGATATCTTGGATTTTCCAAAAATTTGCTTGTTGTTTTTGTGAAAGATGTGGAAAAACTTTATTAGCTAATTCTTCCGCTTTATCCGTTACAACAAAGACATGAGTATCATTAAAAAAGAATTCTTCATCTTTTGATTCGAGGATATTTATAGCATTTTTTAGTCCATGAGTTTTGATAACTTTAACGGCATCTTCAACGGCATCATGTAAGAATTCTTTTTCCATCCTCATATTATAATCACCTGCACCAATAACATAAGATGTGCCATTTGGTGCCGTTGCACGAGCTATATAAGTAGTTTTCCAAGAAATTTCTCCCGTTTTAGGTTTTGGCCAAAGGTAGTGAAACCAGCCATTATGTTTGTTTTTTCCATATTTATATACTTCACGAATATAATCTTTTACTAAGTATTTTCCCCAGACATCCTGAAGAGCAATCATGTTTTTACCTTCTAAACCTGGAAAAGCAGGGTTTACAATTGATGTGCCTGCCATATCATCGATAAAAATATATTGATTTCCTTTAAACCACTTGCTTCCTTTTTTCCGGAATTCAGGGAAAACTTCTTCTCCATATTTTTCAACAAGCCTTACTGCTGTATCTACCATTTTTACTAAATTTTGAGTTTCCTTAAACATATACTTGGATTCAGCAAGTAATTTATTCATAAAAAATAAAGATGAGAAAAAAGCTAAGATTAATAATAAACTTAATTTTTTCATGTATTACACTCCAATATCCTTATATTCTTTTCTATGTAAGATATACCATGATTATTCTATTTGTCTACTAATGAAAAAGCAATTTCTGCTTGTGTCACTAAGACCTGATCTACAAAAGTCTTTGCTTGGACCTTTCCTCCGCGTAACCTAGAGCGTGTTACTTCTACCTCAAAACGCAAACTATCTCCTGGTGATACCGGTTTTCTGAATTTGACATCATTAATCCCCATGAATAAGGCAAGCTTAGTATCAGAGAGTCCAGGTTTTGATAAAAATAACACACAAGAAGTTTGAGCCATTGCTTCTACAATTAGTACTCCGGGCATCACAGGTCTACCTGGGAAATGTCCTTGGAAAAATTCTTCATTCATCGTGACATTTTTAAAGCCAACTGCCTTTTTTGATTCTTCTGTAATGCAGACCTTGTCAATGAGTAAAAATGGATATCTATGCGGGATAATCTGCATAATATCAGCTATGCTTAGCCAACGACCATTCCATTCTTCTTGATATTCATATTTACTTTCAATTTTTTTAGGTGTCATTAAATTTTTTTTAATCTCTCGTGCAAATTCAATATTGCTTGCATGCCCACATTTGACGGCAATAATATGTCCTTTAATATATCCACCTAGTAAATAAAGGTCCCCAATTAGATCAAGTATTTTATGTCTGACAAATTCATCAGAAAAGCGCATATCTTTATTATGAATTTTCTTTTCGCCTATAACAATTGCATTATCTAAGCTCCCACCTTTAGCTAAGCCTTCTGCTTTTAAACATTCGATTTCATAATCAAAACAAAATGTTCGTGCAGGAGCAATTTCATTTTCAAAATTTCCTTCATCCATTGAGAAAGATAAAAATTGTGTTTCCAAAAGAGGGTGATTATAGCTGATAGTGCAAGAAAGTCTAAATTCATTATCAGGGATTAAGGTAAGTTCTACATTCCCTTTTTTAAAGCTTACAACTTGGTCAACTTTGATAAAGTTTTTATTAGCTTCTTGCTCAACTGTACCAACTTCTTTTAATATTTCAATAAAAACAAAAGAACTGCCATCTGCCACAGGGGGTTCACTAGCATCAATTTCAATAATGACATTATCAATCTTCATAGCACAAAGTGCTGCTAGGATATGTTCTATTGTATGTATTTTGACACCATTTTTTTCTAAAGTAGTTCCTCTTGTAACTGTTGTTACATTATCAAGGGTCACTTTGACTTCAGGATAATTTTTAAGATCTATTCTTTTGAAAGTTATACCATAATTTTTCGGTGCAGGTTTAAAGGTCACCTTGGTTTTATTCCCTGTATGTAAGCCAATGCCGGAAAAAGATGCTTCATTTGCTAATGTTTGTTGTTTCACCATTTTTTTATTTCTCCTTCAAATATCTTTGGGTAATGTTTAAACTTTCTTTAGCTATCTGTTTTTAATTTCTTTAACTCTATTTTTAAATATTTAATTGTTTTATAAATCTCTGGGAGCTTTCTTGTTAAGACATGTAAATGATTAGCTTCTTTTTGTTTTGTGGCAGGAAACCCAGAAACAATCTGTTCACTTTTGATTGGTTTCGTAACCCCTGATTTAGCGGCAACAACTACATGATCACCAAGACTAATATGTCCGTTAATTCCCACTTGCCCTGCTAAGGTTACATAATTTCCAATGATAGTACTCCCAGCAATTCCTACCTGCGCACAAATAATACAGTGTTTTCCGATTTCAACATTGTGTGCAATTTGTACAAGGTTATCTATTTTAGTGCCATCACCAATAACTGTTGAACCAACGGTCGCACGGTCAATAGTAGAGTTTGCTCCTATTTCGACATTACTGCCTATTATTACGCCACCAATCTGTGGAACTTTAATATGTTCCCCCTTGGCAAATAAAAAGCCAAAACCATCGGAACCTATTGTAACATTGGAGTGCAAGATGACCGATTTTCCCACCTGAACATTTTCTCTCACTGTGACATTGGGATAGATTAAACAGTTTTCACCAATTGTAGAGTTTTTGCCGATAAAAGTATTTGCCATTATTTGAACATTATTAGCAATTACTACGGAATCTTCGATAACGACATTATCTTGAATATACACATTGTTACCGATTTTGGCTGTTTTAGCGATAGAAGTTTTTTTCGAGATTCCCGTTTTAACTTTTTTATTCTCCTTAACCCATTGACGCAAAATCATTGTAAAAACATAGACGGGAGATTTAACCTGTATCATCGTTGCTGTGGAAGCCATAAGTTTTTCTTCTTCCGGAATAATAACGATAGATGCTTTAGTATTTTTTACTAAATAGTAATACTTTGATTCTGAAACATACGCCAAATCTCCTGCTTGGGCATCTTTAATACTGTTAATTCTTGAAATGCTAGCATTTTCATCACCTATAATTTTGCCATTAAATTTTTTAGCTATCTGTTTTGCTGTGATCATTCTATGCTCCTTAATAATATCCGTTGTTTTATAGCTGAATGCTGTCAAAGTTTATTGATTTCTGAGATTACAAACTCTGTAATATCTTTTGTTTTTTTAGCGTATATTAAATCTTTTTTTCTGAGAATAATATCATAATCAAATTTTTGAGCAATGAGACTAATTTTATCATATATTTCGCCATATAAGTTATGTAAATAATTATCTTCCGTCTGTTTGATGACGGCTTCTTCGCGGTGCTTGAATGTCACTAATAGCTCTTTATTACTCGCAATCTCTTTTAAAGTTTGGGTAGAAGAATTTTTTTCATACTCATCTTCTAAAGTTGCAATCTGTTCTTTTAGTTTGCTTAGATCTTTTTTTAGCTTATCTTTTCTGGCAATAATTTGTCGGTCTGCCTCTTTTTTTTCTTTGAAATTTTCAAAAATTTTTGGCATATCTACTGTTGCAATTTTTAAACTTTTTGCCTGTAAATGATAAAGAGAACAGATAAGAAAAAATAGAAAAAACAGAGGAAATATTTTTACTTTTATAGCCATAGAGGTCTCCTTCTAGGTTAAAGAATATTAGAATAGTTGTCCAATAGTAAAATAAAATTGAGCTTTTCTTTCTCCATCTGGTTTTCCTCCACCATATCCCCAGTCAAATCGAATAGGAAATGCTGGAGTCGTAAAACGAATGCCCAAGCCAAAACCTGCTTTCATTTGATATTCTCCTCTGCCAATCTCTAATGTTACATCTCCTCCATCTTTCCAAGCACCACCTACATCACAAAAAAGAGCACCTTGTAGAATGGTTGTTTTTTTCTCTTGGTAAAGGGGGAACTTATATTCAATGTTATAGACAAATTTATATCTGCCACCATCTTCAGGACCAATATCTCCTCTATAATCATAACCTCTTACACTTTCAGAACCACCTATAAAAAATTTTTCATAAATGGGGGAGTTTCCTGAAGGATAAAAATGGTTAATCATGGCAGTTTCAGCATTAATTGCTAAAACAAATTTCCAAAACAGAGGGAAAAATTTACTATATTCTAAAGAATTTTTAACAAAGTTATTATCCCCACCCAAAATATCCGTGCCTGCAAGCTTGGTTTTAATGCGTGCATAAGAACCACTTTGAGTATAGAAAACATTATTGCGTGTATCCCGTGATAATGAAAGTGAGATGCTGCTCGTGTCTTGATAGCCCTTATCTTGTTCTTCGATTAGCTCTAAGTGATTAGTATCTGTATCAGCGTCTACATTATAAACCCTAACACGATCAAAGCCATATCCAATATTGGCTCGATAGTTTTCCCAGAATCTGCGACCAAACCTGATTGAGCCCCCCTTATGTTCTTCAGAATAAATATCTGTTGAAGTTCCATCTGAGTCATTTTTATAAACATAGTCTCGTTCTCTATTTATATCAAAAATATCTACCCCTAATGAAATGAAACTACCAAAAAAATATGGCTCTGTGAAACTTATTTGGTAGTTTTGTTTTGTTTTACCAAACTCCCATAATAAGCTTAATTTTTGGCCACGACCAAGTAAGTTTTTTTTCGTAAACTGTAAGTTCCCTATCAATCCATCTTCTGAGCTATAACCAGCTCCGATAGAAGCCATGCCCGTTGGTTGCTCTTCTACATTAAAGTTTAAGTCTACTGTCTTCTCATCAATTTGATCAAGGTCTATCTGGATGTCTTTGAAAAAACCTAAATTAAAAATTCGTTCTTGCGTACGCTGAACTTTTTTTACATTAAACGGTTCATTTTCTTTGATTATAAATTCCCGTCTAATAACATAATCTTTAGTAATATCGTTGCCATTAATAAAGATTTTATCGATATAGATAACTTGATTTTCGATAATATTAATTTTTAACAAGACAGCATTTGGTTTTTGATAAATAAGTTCAGGGAGAATTTGAGCTTGGATATATCCTCTTTCTGCATACTTACTACGAATATGTATGAGAGATTCTTCATACTCTGACTGTTTAAAATTTTTATAATTACAAATACTTAAACCTTCCAAAAGCTCTAAATCGGTAAAAACTGTATTGGCAGAAAATTGAATATTTTTAATATAATACTCTGGACCTTCTTTAATTTCTAATTTTAGAGTCATCTTCTCCGCTTGTTCATCTAGTTTTCTATGAATCTCAAGAACCTCAATATTTAAGTATCCTTTTTCTTTGTAAAGTTGTTTTACTTGTTGGATGCCTACGCGGTATTTATCCTCTTTAAAAATTTTTTTACGTTTTAACCCAAGCTTTTTAAGAATTTTTTTTGTTTTTATGTTTGTATTTCCTTGAAGTATAATCTTAGCAATTTTAACTTGTTTACCCTCGCTAATATAAAAAGTAATAGCTATTTTATTGGTTTGTTCATCCAGTTTTGTGAGGGAATCAATCTTCATATTAGAGTAGCCAAGTTCTTGGTAAAAGTTTTGAATATCTTTTTTAGCTTTAGAAAGGGTAAAATTATCAAAAGCTTCTTTTTTTCTCATATCAATTTTAGCTAGGATTTTACGGCGTTTAATATTGTCATTACCTTCAAAGTGAATTGCTTCAATCATAGGTTTTTCTTGCACAGTATAGGTAACTAATAATCCTTTAGTAAAATCTGAAACATCAACTTCGGCATCTAAGAAATAGCCTGTCGCTAAAATTGCCCGGAGATCTTTATTTATACTAGGCTGGGTAACAGGTTTTTTATTTTTAGTTGTCAATACATCTTTAATGACCCCTGCTTTAAAATTTTTCATCCCTTCAATTTGAATTTTTTTTACAAGATTTTTTTGTCCAGCAAAAAGCCAAGTCCCCATTATGAATATTAATAGTAATATTGTATATATTTTTTTCATGCATTTTCCTTCGATACTTTAATATTTTAAGAGCTTTTTAAGATATAAATAACTTAATAATCAGGTGTTTAGCTGATAGAAGTCATTAGTGAAAAACTTGAAAATAGTTTATATTATAAAAATCAATCCTGATATTTTATTTTTTTTAGCCCGAATAGTCCATTGATATTTACAAAAAAGTGGTAGCCTAATCACCTAGAAATAGCTAAAATAAATAAATTTTTATGATTAAAGGTTCTTCTATGAAAAAAAAGCATTCTTTAAAAATTATTTTTGGTATTTTAATAAGTTTATTATTCCTTTGGTTTGTGTTTAGGAAAATAGACTTTTTAGAAGTTTTGATTCATCTTAAAAATTTAAAAATCAGCTGGCTAATCGTCTTTATTATTATTTTTCTTTTTAACTTTGCTTTGAAAGGTATTCGTTGGAGTGCATTAACAGTTGATAAGTATAAAAATACTTTGCTTTTTACTCGCTCTTTTATAACAGGAATGATGCTTAATAACTTACTCCCTTTAAGAATGGGGGATTTGATTCGTGCCTACCTTGTCAGTAAAAGACTAAATCTTAAAAAAAGTACTATGTTTGGTACTGTTGTGATTGAACGATTTTTTGATATCTTATCTTTATTTATTTTACTTTCGCTGTTTATTGTGATAGCGGACTTTGAAATTTCTGATTTTATTAGGAATATTGCGAAAGCTGGTATTATTGTTGGGCTTTCTGGGTTTATTTTCTTAATTATTCTTAGTAGGAAAAAAACACGGATACTCGAAAAAATAGATTCTTTGCATAATATAAATTTTTTTAAAAAAATAACAGGTTTCATTGATTCTGTAATCGAAGGATTTGATGTCTTAAATCATAATCACCATATTGTTGGAGTGGCTTTTTTGTCGCTTTTAGTTTGGTTGTTTGAAGCTTTTTCTTTTATGATGATTGGCTTAGCTTTTGGTTTAGAACTTAACCTTTTTGCTTATATTTTTTTGATGATTAGTGTTTGTCTTGGGACTCTGATTCCTTCTGGCCCTGGCTATGTTGGTGTTTTTGAAGGGGCAACAATTGGAGTCCTTGCACTGTTTGGGATAGAGAAAGAAATTGCTTTAGCTTATGCGATAGTTTTGCATACTATTCAAATTATTGTTGTTACCTTAGCGGGGATTGTTTGTGCAGCTAAAGAAGGCTGGAGCATGAAAGACTTAGGTGAAATTAAAGGTAAATCAGTTCAGGAGTTAAAATGAAAATTACTGTAATAGGAGTGGGCTATGTTGGTTTAACGACAGGTGTTTGTTTAGCAGAGATTGGTAATGATGTTTTATGTGTGGATAAAGATAAGATTAAGATTGTAGACCTTAAACAAGGAAAAATTCCTATTTATGAGCCAGGTTTAGCTGATAAAACACTGAAAAATTACCAAAATAAAAAATTAAATTTTTCCACCTCTATTAAGGAGGGGATTGATTTTGCTGATGTTATTTTTATTGCCGTTGGCACACCGGCGAAATATACAGGTGAAGCTGATTTAACAAGTGTTGAAACTGTCGTTGTTGATATTGCAAAAAAAATGACGACTTATAAAATTATTGTCAGTAAAAGTACTGTTCCTGTTGAAACTGGTAAAAAAATACAGGAGACTATTAGGCTGTATAATAGAACGACTGATTTTGATATTGTATCTAATCCAGAATTTTTGCGAGAAGGGTCTGCTGTTTCCGATTTCTTGAATCCATATAGGATAGTTTTAGGTGTTAATAGCCAAAAAGCAAAAGATGCCATGCTTGAAGTTTACCAAAATATTGATGCTCCAAAAATTATTACAGACATTGAAAGTGCAGAACTCATTAAACACGCTTCTAACTCATTTTTAGCACTGAAAATCTCTTATGCTAATGCCTTATCCAGAATCTGTGAAAAGGTTGGTGCTGATATTGAGTTTGTTACCCAAGGTATGGGGTATGACTCAAGAATTGGTAAAGATTTTTTAAATGCTGGTGTGGGATTTGGCGGTAGTTGTTTTCCTAAAGATTTAGCAGCATTTATTGATATATCTAACAATTGTGGTTATAATTTTCAGCTTTTAAAAGAAGTTCAAAAGATTAATGATGATCAGAAACAAAGTTTTATTGATAAAATAAAAGAAATTGTTTGGAATCTTAAGGGTAAAAAATTTGCAGTACTCGGCTTATCTTTTAAGCCAAACACGGATGATATGCGTGAAGCTCCATCTCTAGATATTATTGACTCCCTTTTAAAAGAAGGGGCAATTGTTACAGCCTTTGATCCTGTCGCAACCAAGAATGCTAAAGCGATTTTAGGAGATGCTATAACTTATGCTGAAACTATTGTTGATGCGACAAAAGGTGCGGATGCTGTTATTATTTTAACTGAATGGGCTGACTTTAAAAATATTGATGTAGCCAATTTAAAATTAAAAACACCTATTATTATTGATGGTCGTAATATTTTTGATCCCTTAGAGATGAAGAAAAAAGGTTATATTTATAAGGGCATTGGTCGATGATTATCGAAGGAGCTAAAGATATTTTAGAGGTTTTTAAGTCGCATCCTGAGTATAGTTTAAAATTTCTTTGGCATAGAAAAGCATTGGATAATTTTTATTTTAAAGACATTGAAAAAATTGCAAATCTAAGAGGGACAGTTACTCAGTTGACGGATCGTGAGTTTAAAGGTTTAAGAAAGACCGTCCATTCACAAGGCATGTTTTTAGTTTTAAATATACCACAATACACTTTAGCTGATATTATAAAAAAAGAATTTATTGTTTTTTTGAATGGGATTCAAGACCCGGGAAATCTTGGTGCTATTATTCGTTCTGCTGCTCTTTTAGGTGTTGAGGCTATTGTCACTGATTCTGCCTGTGTTCGGTTGAATAATCCTAAAGTCTTACGGGCTTCCAAAGGGTATTTTTGTGACATTCCAATCGTAGAAAATATAGAGATTCGTGATTTGACTGAATTTGAACTGGTTGCGGCAGATACTGATTTAGATCAAAGCCAGTCATTGTTTTTAGAAAATATAGAGTTTCAAAAACCTTTATGTCTTGTGTTTGGTAGTGAAGGGCAGGGGGTAAGTGTGAAAACGGATAAAAAAATTTATATTCCTATGGCTAAGCAAGGTGGCTCATTGAATGTTGCGATAGCAGCAGGGATAATATTGTTTGAGGTAAGCAAAAAATGGAGATTAAACAAAAATTAGCTGATTTAGCTAGAACGATTGAAGAAGATATTGCCAAGACCAGTGATTTAGCAAGTATGGAAGACATACGGATTAAACATTTTGGGAAAAAAAGTGAACTTTTAGAAATCCTTAAAAATATTAAAAATTATCAACCAGAAGAGCGACCTGTGATCGGACAGGTTGCCAATAAAATTAAAAATATTTTAACGGAAAAGCTCAACAATAAAAAAATAAATTTTCAAGCAAAACAGCAGAAAGAATCCCTAGACTCTACTCTGGATGGGAACCCGTTTGTTCGGGGGAGTTTGCATCCCATTACAACTGTAAAGGCTCAAATAGTTAATATTTTTCAGAAACTAGGATTTGGAATATCTGAAGGTCCTGATATGGAAACAGATTACTATAATTTTACATCTTTAAATTTTCCTCATGATCACCCTGCACGAGATGAGCAAGATACATTTTTTTTGGATAAAAATGACAAAGATGAGAACAAGCCACTTTTGTTAAGAACTCATACATCACCTGTTCAGATAAGATATATGAAGGCGCATAAACCACCATTCCAAATTGTTGTTCCGGGTACGGTATATCGTTCAGATAGTGATGTTTCACATACTCCTATGTTTCATCAGGTTGAGGGGTTAGCCGTTGGTGAAAATATTACATTTGCTAATTTAAAGTGGATATTAAGTGAATTCCTCTATCAGATGTTTGGCTCAAGCATTGATATTCGGTTTAGGCCAAGTTTTTTTCCTTTTACTGAACCGAGTGTTGAAGTTGATATTAGTTGTGTGATTTGTGGAGGTACGGGGTGTCGTGTTTGTAAGAATAGTGGTTGGTTAGAAATTTTAGGTGCTGGAATGGTGCATCCTAATGTTTTTAAAAGTGCTGGATATGATCCTGAATACATCCAAGGGTTTGCCTTTGGCATGGGGGTTGAACGGGTTGCTATGCTAAAATATGAGATCAATGATATAAGGTTATTTTATGAAAATGATTTAAGGTTTTTAAAACAGTTTCGTTAGGTCGTTCAAATAGACACAGTAGATGAGCAACTTATAAGGAGAAAACATGAAGAGGTATTTTTTTCCTTGTTTTATATTGTTTTTTCTTTATTTTTATTATTGGGGAATTTCTGTATCCTTCTTTTTGCCAAAACTACCTGAAAAAATTGAAAAGTTAGTTTTTATTAAGACTAATAAAAAAGTTATAATTGATAAAATATATTATAAATTTCCTAATATAGTTTCCGTTAAAAATATTTCTTTTCGAGAAGACCCAATCATAAAATCTGCACAATCTGTTGATTTTTCTATGAATTTATTTGCCTTGCCTGATTTCGAGGATAATTTTTTCTACAAAGCTAAGTTTTTTGACCTTCACTTAAATAAAAATAATAAAATTATAGATATTCAGAAGCTCTATGCTTATAAAAAGCAGGATAAAGTAAAAATAAAAGCAAATTATGCTACTATTAGACTTTATCTTCAGTATAATTTGAAGCAAAAAGATGGTGATATTCAGCTAAAAATTTTAAATTTTAAAAAAGCTAAATTTATCAGCAAAAAAATCTTCAATCTACTGGAGTTTTTAGGGTGTGATACAAGACAATTAGAGCAATTTAAAGATGTAAAGGGTAAAATACTTTTTGATCTTTCAACCTCTTTTCAGTGGCCACTGGTTTCGTATAAAGATTTATCTATTAACGGGCATATTATTACGGAAAAGCTTGGCTTTGACTTTAATAAGTATAATATCGAATATTTAACCTCTATATTAAGAATTAAAAATAGTCAGTATTCTCTTAAGAATGCTTATTTTAATATCAATGATACTTTTGTGCATTTTGATATAAATGGTAATAATATTTTTAAAAAACCAGAGAAAATTAATGCTAATATTCAAGAATTTGATTTTAATAAGTTTATCAATTTATCTCCATTGATCCCGCATACCATTAAAAATAAGCCAAATATTTATTTAGCTTTTAAAGAGACACTAAAGGGTTATTCTGGAACTATTGAAAGTAGTAAATGTAGTGGAAATATCTATAATATTTTTTCTTATGATCTTGATCCTTTCGAGCTATCTATTGAAGATAATATTCTTAAAATATCCAGGGTAAAGTTAAAATCGACGGAACTGGGAGCAGTAACTTTAGATGGCCAGTTTTCCAGTAAGTTTTATGAGCTTAGTTTAACTGTAAAAAAAGAGCTTATTTTAGATCAGTTAATGGCGAATTATCAGGCAATTGATAGTCTTAAAATTAAGAGCCTTGCTTTAAAGATAGATAATAAAGATAAGAAAAAAATAACAATGACAGCGGATGCTAAATTATTATTAAGGACAGCATTGACTAAAGAAGTCCTTGAGCCTGTTTTTAGTATTCGGAAAAATGCTGATGAGGTAACTGTTAAATTAATTGATAAAAATCAGAAAATTTTAGATTTTAAGGGTAAAATTAAAAATAATTTATTACTTGTTAGTGCGGCGACAATTGATTTTTTTAATAATGGTAAGATCAAAACGGTGGGGAATATCCCGTTAACTATAAATGATAAATTTGAGCTGAGCTTAACGGGTAGCAAAATTTATCTTGGATTTATTAATGACTTTATACAAAAAGCGAACCTTAAAACAAATTTTAAAATAAGGTTGGAAGGTGCAATAAATAATCTTAAGATGGATAGTGATATTGATATTTTTGGTAAAGGAGTTAAAGCTAATATTTTAGCAAAATATCAAAATAATAAACTTATTATCAAGCAGATCCTTATTGGTAAAATTTTAAAGGTTGATGGTTATTATGATCTGCAGAAAAATAAAATAAACTTTAAAAGTAAGTTAAATGGTATTAAAGTTTCTTTTTTTCTGAAAACGGCAAAAAGTTTTAATTTAATTTCAGATAAGCAATATCAGCTTTTTAAGCAACATTTAAAGAATCAAACAGTAAGAGGGAATATCAGCTTGAATAATAGGGGGCTTTTTATAGATATTAAGCTGAGAGACAGAGAGCATAATCTAGTCATAAATTTTAAAGCAATTTGGCAAGATGGACATTTGAAAATTACAGAGCTTAAATTTTTTCAGAATAGGGAACTAAAAGGGTTATTTCAAGGAGAATTAACTAATCTGACAGGATATTTTGATAACTTAATTTTAGATAAAAAACAGTATTCATTTAAGCTTAACTTAAAAGATGAGCAACTTACTCTGAAGAATATTAAAGTTGATACCTTAACTTTCAATAAGCTAACAGCTAATTTAGAGATCAATAAACAGTTAAAGGTATCTAATATTATGCTTGATGATTTACTCTCAGGTGATCTTTTATTAAAACAGACACTATCAGGAATAATTAGGCTAAATAACTTTCCTTATAAAAAGATAAACCTAACGACAGATATACAGGTTTCAGGAACATTAATCTCTCCTATTTTAAATACTAAAAACCTAAAAGTTGATTTTGATAATATGGAAATTAATACAGACTTTGAGTATAAAAATAAAAGAATAACTTTTAACCAAGGTAAGCTATCAATAGGCAAGATGAAGAAGATTAATTTTAAAGGAAATATTATTGCTCGGAATAAATTTAATCTTTGGCTGACTTTAGATGATGTGTCTAGTACATTGTTAGATAAATTAAAGAAACAGTATAAAGAAGTGGAGCTATTTAAATATTTTAAAGCAGAGATGATCAATGGTCGTGTGTATCTGAGTAAAAATTATAATCAATATTATACCAGCCTTAATCTGAAGTTAAAAAAGGGTAGAATTTGGAAGTTTGATACGGATACTTTAACGCTTAAAGCAAGCTATGATCAGCATAAACTACAAATAATTTATGCCGAACTAAATAAGGCTAAAAGTGAGCTAAAGCTGACAGATAAAAGTTATTTTATTCCTAGAAATGGGCTTTTAAAGTTAGATTTTTATATGAAAGATTGGCAGATGTTTAATATTTATAAAGGTTTAGGTAGTGGTGTTATTAGTGGGACATTAAAAAACAAGATTTTCCATGCTAAATTATATGGTAAAAATTACTGGTTTAATAAATATAATTTTAGAGATAAATTTTTAAAAATAGACTACCGTAAAAAACAGCTTAAACTAGGCTATCAATATTTCTCTGCTCAAGTTGATTTTACAGAAAAAGGTGTCCATATTGAAGATCTCAGCTATAAAAATTTAGATAAGGAATTATACCTTAAAGGCGATATTTCTAAAGAAAAAGACATTGGGATTGTTTTTAAAACAAAAAATATTGATGCAAGTATCTTAACGCGTTTTTTAAAGACAGGATTTCATCTACAAGGGCTTACGAATATTAATGTGCGTGCAACAGGAACTCTTACAGATCCTAAAATTGAGGTTTTAGGCAATATTCAGAATGGTAATTTTGCCAATATGCTTGATTTTGATAGTTTGGAAACTTATATTGCCATTAAAAAAGATAATATTTTAATTAAAGAACTTAATATTAAAAGCGGGAAAAATTATTGGATAACGGCCATGGGTTTAATTCCTTTTCCACTTATAAAAACGGAGGAAGTTCTTAATAGTGTAGCTAAGAATAAAATGTTTTTAAATATTAAGACAAGAAAGGCAAAATTGGCTATTTTAAAAAATATCTTAGGTGAGGATTTTATTAAGAAACCAAAGGGTGCTTTTGATTTTGATTTAACATTATCTAATAGCATTAAAAACCCCAAATATCAAGGTTCTATTAAGATTAAAAATGGTAGTTTTGGTTTTAATGAAGGACTTAAATCTTTAAAAGATGTGAATGCTCAGTTAGATTTTGATTCGAGTGTCGTTTATATTAGTAGCTTTAACGCAAGAGTAGGAAAAGGAGTGCTAATTGTCAGCGGATACCTAGGTCTTGAAAAATTTGGGATTTCTAACTTTAATATAACTTTTAATATGCCTTTTGACCAAGGTATTGAAGTTGAGTTGAACAGCCTTAAAATACCGCAAAGTTCAATTTTAAAAGTTATTCCGGCCGCACCATCTAAGGGCGATATTCGCGGTAGGGTAAATCTTAGTGGTAACCAGCAAGAATATAAAATTCAAGGTAAGTTAGATATTGATGATGCCAGTTTTACTTATCCTCCTGATAAAGGTGAGGATGCTGACTCTGGAGATAATTTAGACTTCGCTTATTTCATGAAAGGAGCTGATTTAGATCTTAAGTTAACAGCGGGGAGTAATGTTTGGTTTGAAAATAAATTTGTTAACCTTGGGATTGAAGGCGCAATGGAACTTAAGAAAAGTAAAGATGATCTTAAAATTAACGGAGCATTTGACATTATAAGAGGCGATATTACTTATATGAATAGATATTTAAAGGTAAATGAGGGGCATTTCGCAATTGTTGATAATGAGCCTACCATTGAGCTTCAAGCAGAAACTTATATCCAGAAATATGATGCGAATTTTAATCGCCAAATTGATGATACAATTTTGCTCTATATTGATAAGAGTAAATTAAGCGATATTAACTTTCGTTTTGAATCCCAAAATTATCCAAACACTACTTCTGAAGAAGCTATGGGACTAGCTTTCTCAGGAGGCGTAACAGAAGACATGAGTAGTGAATATAAAGAAAACTATATGCGTCAAGAATTTTTTAAGTTAATTGATAGTAGTTTAGCGACTCCTTTTGTAAAGATGTTAGTCAAAAAAACAGGGCTAGTTGACTTTGTCAAAGTTAATACTAATATCGTAGAAAAATCTATCAATCAGAATATTTATGATGTTAATAAAGAATACAATGATCACATTCTCCTGGGATCTAGTTTTATGTTTGGGAAATATCTCAATTCTAACTTATTTGTAAGCTATTTATTTTGGCTTGAAGAAACGGCTGATACTGAAGATGAAAATGCTTTAGCGGTCCAACATGAGTTGGCAGCAAAACTTAAGTTACGCAAAAATTTATATTTAAAAGGTGTTCTGGAGATTGACAAGGCAAATAATAGAGATGATAAACAAATCCAAATTGAATATATGTTACCGATAGGTCGCAGAAAAAAATGAATTTATGCAGGCTTTCATTTTTAATGGGTGGTTATTATTTTTCTAAGAAATTTTTTTTTCTAATATTTTTGTGATATGTAATCGCAAAACGATGTGCTTCATCTCTGACATAACGAATTAGTTTTAGTGCTTCAGAATCTTCCTCTAGTCTAATCCCATTACTTTGTTTTGGTAAAAATAAAATCTCCTGTTTTTTTGCGATAGATAAGATAGGGATTTTTTTATGAGCCAAATCCATTTCGCTTATTGCTATATTAAGCTGTCCTTTTCCACCATCAATCACGAATAAATCAATCTTGTGAAGATCATCAGCTTGTAAGGTACGGCGGATTAATTCTTGCATCATCGCAAAATCATTGGTTTTTTCATTGCTCACAGTTTTAATCCTATATTTACGGTACATAGATTTTTTAGGTTTGCTATCTTGAAAAACTACGCGTGAGCCTACAGAATACTTTCCTCCTAAAGTAGATATGTCAAACCCTGCAATTATGTTAATTTTTCGATGAATATTTAAAATATTTTCAAGGTTTGCCAAGTCTTCTTCACGCGCACGGTAGACTTTGCTTAATTTGTGAAGATCAGTTTCTTTAATTTCCCAAACCCTAATATCAAAGTTTTCTAGTTTTTCTATGGTTAGAATTCGTTCTTTTAAAATATTTGCTTTTTCAAATTCTTGTTTTTTTATACAAGTATTAATTTCCAGCTTCCATTGTTTTTTGAGGAACTTATAATCAGATTTAATAAACCGTTTGATATCTTGAATAATTTTAGCATATGTAGATTCGTCAAGGTCACCCATACAGGGAGCATAACATTTCCCCATAAAATAATTGAGAGATGGTCTGCTAATTTTTATTAATTTTTTACGACATTTACGGATGGGAAATATTTTTTTTATTAATCGAATAATTTGTTGTAGGTTGCCTGAATCAACATATGGGCCAAAGTAATCTGCTCCATCATCGCTAATTTGACGAGTTGCATAGATTGCTGGGTATTTTTCATTAGTGATTTTAAGGTATGGATAAGTTTTATCATCTTTAAGCATGATATTATATTTCGGCTTAAAGCGTTTAATTAATGTATTTTCCCAGAGTAGTGCTTCTTCTTCATTGTTGGTTTGCATGAAATCAATATTTCGAATATGCGGGATCATGACAGTTGTTTTAAAGTCTGGATGTTCTTTTCTAAAGTAACTTAGTACTCGTTTTTTGAGATTTTTAGCCTTACCAATATAGATGATATTATTTTTATTATCTTTAAAAAAATAAACACCTGAGGTGATAGGTAAAGTTGTTAAAATTTTTTCTATATTTTTTTTCATTTTTATTTTTCGCTTCCAGCATTGCTGTTTTACGCTTTAAGACAGATAAGTTATTTAAGCATTGCTTTGAAAAATTGTTCAGGTTGGTCATTTTTAACAATTGCTTCACCAATTAAAAATGCATTTATGTCTGAGCGCATTAAAAAATCGATATGCCCTTTTGTAGAAATTCCGCTTTCTGAAACAAAAACTTTATTTTTTCGAGTTTCTGGAGAAAGGCCTTTAAGAAGCTTGGCTGTCGTTTTAATATCAACCTCAAAGTTTTCGAGGTTGCGGTTATTAATTCCAATTATTTCCGCTTTAGTTTGGAGAACTCTATCAAGTTCTTCTTGTGTGTGCACCTCTACTAAGGCTTGCATTTTAAGGGTTTTAGTAACGCTTAAAAAATCTACCAAGGTTTTATCATCCAAGATTGCAGCGATTAAAAGGATAGCATCTGCCCCAAAAAAGCGTGCTTCAAATATTTGGTATGGATCAATAATAAAATCTTTTCTTAAAACAGGAATACTGACCAGTTGACTTACTTGTTTTAAATAATGGATATTGCCTTTAAAAAACTTGTTTTCTGTTAAAACTGAGATGGCCGCTGCTTTTGATTTTTCGTATATTTGGGCATAGTGGATAATATCAAGATCTGTAGCAAGGTCACCTTTACTTGGAGAAGCCTTTTTTAGTTCTGCAATGATATTAATATCATTTTTAGTTAATGCTAATTTAAAGTCACGAGGGGTAGTAAGCGTATTTTTTATTTGTTCATAAAACATGTTTAGAGGTCTCTGTTTTTTTGTTTCAATTAATTCTTCATATTTATTATCCGTTATTTTTTTTAAGATAGTTTGCATTCTTTTTAAATCCTCAATAAAGTCTTGCTAGATTATTTTATAATAATCATTTTCTATTATAATTGTAACTATTTTTTTTCTATAATTTAAAATTATGATTAGAAATGGCATAGCTAAGTAAAGTTGTTTTACGCCCTAAGCCACTCGTCCAAAGAATTCAACAAGATCTAAGGTTTCTTGTTTCACGACTTCTTCTTCCTCCAATGATGTAGCTAAGAAATAAGGTAGAAGTGCCAACAAGACTTCAGCAATATTATTCCCCTTATCCGCGGAAATGCCTTTGCGGAGAGCCTCATTGATCGTCGTCTCAATTTTCTTCATCGCTAATTTGACATTCAACAAAAGACCAACCTCAACTTGAGACAATACTTCTGGCAATAAAATATTAACCGCTATGGTCTCGCCCTGAGCTCCAGCTAATTTCTCCCGTATCGGGATTCCATTTTCCCCATAACTATACTTATAAGAAATAAACTCTTCAGAGACTACGAACGCTTCTTCTGTCACTATTTCTTTATTCAAGGACCTTGGTTCGCTCAAAAGACTATCATAAGTTATTTGGGTGATACTCTCACTTTTTTTATCATTACTCAGCAAATCTTGATACAGCATTTTTATCTGCTTAATATTTTTAACTTCTTCTCTTTTAAAAGGTTCACTCATCCCTTTTTCAGCTTTTAATTCTCTGAGTCGATCTTCTAGCAAGACCTTGAACATATAATTAAGACTCTTGGCGGCTTTTTGGCTATTATCCATCGCGGCAAAGGCTGTCCCCTTTAAAATAGAGTGGGCTTTCTCAATCTCATATAGTTTAGCCTCAAACCCGCCGATTAAAAAGTCTGAGATTAGATCAGGTTCATTACTGAAGGCTATCTTGAGCTGCCCCTCTAATCTTAAGCGTTCAACTTCTTCTAAAAGCTCTAGATCTTCGCTGGCTAAAATTTCAGCGATGATCGCTTGGCTAGGCGCATACCGAACATTACTATACCCTAAAAGAGCTTGGTTAATCTTCTTATCTCCAAGCAAATCCCTCAGCAGGAAAATATCTCTTGCTACCCGATCACTATCGACCTTGGCTTTAATTGTTGAGTATATTTCATCATTAATCGCGAAAACTAAGCTATGACTTGGGCTTTTAATTTTTTCAAGCTATCTTTTTCGGCTTTTTGAAGATGTGGCAATAAACTCTTAATAAAATCATGCACCTCTAAATACACCAACTCAAAATTAAGGTTTTGTTTCAGATGAGTCATCTTTTGAATTAACTCAAGATTTGGCGTATGAAACTTAAGTTTTTCCTGATCCTTGGCTTTCAGTAAAATACTCACCCAGTCTTCAAAGCTCAACACCCCGCTTTCATATAACAAGCGTTGGGTTTCTAAATATCTTAGATGATCGGGATATAAAACTTCGGATCCGGATTGCATAATTTTCTTAACTTTAGTGGCAAGCTCAAGCATAAAATCATAATAATTGATATTCTGGTAAAGTTGCTTAAAATTAGCTTGATAAAGATTATTATTTTCTACGCCATAAACTAAGGCTTCTTCTTGACTATCGGCATATTTTTCCCAGCCAGTAATAATTCCCTGACTTAAAAGTTTATCCATAATTTTATTTTTGAGATTGCCCTTGGGGATAGAGCTAAAGCGTTGTGTGTCTAGCCAACCGCTATTGCCTTCTACACCGATCACTAAACCTTGAGGATGTTGATCAGTGATTGCACCCAGAGATTCAGCTATATTAGACTGGACTGTATAGTCACAGTGTAAATCATTGATTAAATATATATTTTTGGAGCTTTGACCTTGGAAAACTTCAACAATATTCCCTGCAAGATCAGGTAAAATAAGGTTCGTACTTCTTAAAGTTGGGAGATTTTCATTAGCGTAGGCAAAATTATGCATGGTAACTGTCAGAAAAGCAACACAGAGGATAAAACTCATTCTTTTAATAAAGGATGAATAAGGATTTGGAGTTTTTTTTTATAAAATAATAATTTCAAATTAATAAAATGATTTTTTGGACACATTATTTTTCCCCTTTAAATGTAAAACAACAACTGTTGGATATCGTTGAATTTTAAAGCTTAATATGTGAATATTGTTTAGATAGTTACCTCCATTGACATTTATGGATAGCAAACATATTATAAGAATAAATTGTAAATAAAAAAAGCAGAATTTATCATGTTTCTAGGAACTATGATAAAAGTTTAAAATGCTATAAATAATTCTTATATATTTATGTTGAAAATATATAAATACAATTACCCGAGAATAATTTCATTTTTCTAAAATGAGCTTCTAATTTTTTTTGACAAGAATATTTGCCTAGAAATAAAAAAAAGGTTTAATTTATAATGACTTTAAAATCAATTCAAAGTATAATAAACACAGTTTTGTCTAATAATCATCTTGATTCTGCTGGTATGAGTCGTTATGACCGCTTCCTTACTGTTTTAAAAAGATACGCAAAAGCAATAGAAATTCTAGATTTTAGTAATGGGACTTTATTTCTTGAAGTAGCCTCTACTGTTTACTCTAATGAAATAACGATGCGTAAGTTCTCGATTATTAAAGACTTGAATCAATATTCTAAAGATAACAATGATAATATTACTGTTAGAAATATTAAAATTTTAGTTAAAGGTCGTATTTAAAAATACAATATTTTTTCAATATAAGAAAATTCTTAATAGAAGAGGTTATATTTATGAGTAATTCAACATATGATGCTGGCAAAATTCAGGTTCTGGAAGGGTTAGAAGCCGTTAGAAAGCGTCCGGCTATGTATATTGGTACAACATCTGGACAAGGACTTCATCATTTAGTTTATGAGGTCGTCGATAATAGTATTGATGAGGTTTTGGCAGGTCACTGTAAAAATATTGATATTAAAATTCACCAAGATGGCAGCTTGTCTGTGCGTGACGATGGACGTGGTATCCCTACAGGTCCACATCCAAAATTTAAAAATATGAGTGCTTTAGAAGTTGTGTTAACTAAGCTCCATGCAGGGGGTAAGTTTGATAATGATTCTTATAAGGTTTCAGGTGGTTTGCATGGTGTTGGTGTTAGTTGTGTTAATGCACTATCAGCTGATCTTTTTGTGGAGGTTTACCAAGAGGAGAATAAGTACTCACAGCACTTTCAAAAAGGGATGCCTCAAACGAAACTTTTACAAGAATCAAGTAATGAAAAACGGGGTACTAAGGTTCATTTTTATCCTGATAGCACAATTTTTTCAACCGTTGAGTTTAGCTTTGATATTTTATCTAATCGTTTAAGAGAACTCGCTTTTTTAAATGCGGGTGCAAGGATTAGAATTTATGATGAAAGAGATGACCGGGAACATGTTTTTAAATATGAAGGTGGCATCGTTAGTTTTGTTCAGTATCTTAATTCTAAGAAGAATGTTTTGCATAATGATCCAATTTATTTTGTTAAAGAAAAGGATGATTATTCCGTAGAAGTCGCCATGGAGTATAATGACTCTTATTCTGAAAATATCTTTACTTTCGCCAATAATATTAACACGAAAGAGGGCGGAATGCATTTAGTCGGTTTTAAAACGGCGCTGACCAGTGTTGTTAATGATTATATCAAGAAAAATAATTTGCTAAGAGGTAAAGATATTAATATTTCAGGTGATGACTCAAGAGAAGGCATGACTGCCGTTATCAGTGTCAAGTTATCTGAGCCACAATTTGAGGGACAAACGAAAACGAAGCTTGGCAATTCTGAAGTTAAAGGGATTGTGCAGTCGATTGTTTTTGAAGGTTTGGGGATGTTTTTCGAGGAAAATCCAAAAATAGCTCAAGCAATTATTGGTAAAGTGGTTAATGCTGCACAGGCTCGAGAAGCCGCGCGTAAAGCACGGGAATTAACGCGGAGAAAAGGTGCATTGGAAGTATCATCATTACCGGGGAAGTTGGCTGATTGCTCGGAAAGGGAAGCAGGTAAGTGTGAGCTTTTCATCGTTGAGGGAGATTCTGCTGGTGGTAGTGCTAAACAGGGGAGAAATCGTGCTTTTCAGGCAATTTTACCGCTTAAAGGTAAAATCTTGAATGTGGAGAAAGCAAGGCTCAGTAAAGTTTTAACCAATGATGAAATAAGAGCAATGATTACTGCCATCGGTACAGGGATTGGACAAGAAGAATTTAATATTGAGAAAGCACGCTATCATAAAATTGTGATCATGACGGATGCAGATGTTGATGGTGCGCATATTCGAACACTGCTTTTGACATTTTTTTATCGCCAGATGCCTGACCTTTTAAATCATGGTTATATTTATATCGCTCAGCCGCCACTTTATAAAGTTAAAAAAGGTAAAGTGGAACAATACATGTATACAGAAAAAGAAATTTTTGCGTTCCTCTTAGAACAGGCACTCAAGATAACAGAGCTTATTATGATTAATGATAAAAAAGAAACGGTCAATTTTTTAGGTGAAGAGCTCCAAACTATTTTGGATGTGATGATGCAGACCGAAGTTTTACTTGATAAACTTCAGCGAAAAGGGGTGTCTTGGGCTACTCTTCTTAAGTTTAAGCAAGAAAATACCTTGCCTCTTTATATCGTTTCTGAAGCAGAGAAAAAAGATATTTTTCTTTATTCTGAGGAAGAACTTTCGGAGTATAAAGAAAGTTGCTTATCTCAGAAGCAAGAAGATAGCGGAGAGCTTTTTATTGAGACAGAAATTGTAGAAGATGACTTGGATATTAAAGATCTTAAAGAAATTGAAAAGGTCTATGCGAATATAGCTACGCTTGAGTCAAAAGGTTTAACAGTCTTAACGAGTAATAATACCAAGTTAACGGGTAATTTCTATCGCCTGAGAACAAACAATGAAGAGGTTGATGTTTTTAATTTTCAGGAAGTCATTGAGATGTTTAAGAAAATAGGAAGTAAAGGTGCGAATATTCAACGCTATAAAGGTTTAGGAGAAATGAATCCAGATCAGCTTTGGGATACAACAATGAATCCGAAATTTAGAAAGCTTTTGCAGGTTACTTTAGAGGATGCAATCGAGGCAGATAGAGTTTTTTCTACACTTATGGGGGATGTTGTAGCTCCAAGAAGAAAGTTTATTCAGACGCATGCGCTCGAAGTGAGTAACTTAGATATTTAAAATAGTACAGAAAATAAATAGGTGATTATTTTCTAGGTTTTTTTAATTTAGCAAGATAATATTTTTAGATAGTAAATGTTTTTAAACAAGGAGACCGAGTTGAATGGCCAAAAAACGAATTAATACAAATGAAGACCAAGAATTTTTAGAGCATGCAAACGCTGGTGTCTCAAAGATAGGTATTGAAGAAGAAATGAAAAACGCCTACCTTGATTACTCCATGAGCGTCATTGTTGGTCGAGCATTGCCTGATGTAAGAGATGGCTTTAAGCCGGTACATAGACGCGTTATGTATGCCATGAAAGAAATGGGGCTTTATTATAATAGACCTTTTAAAAAGTCTGCCGCAGTTGTGGGTGATGTTTTGGGGAAATTTCATCCACATGGAGATATGGCTGTCTACAATACAATGGTGAGAATGGTTCAAGAGTTTTCTTTGCGCTATCCATTAATTAAAGGTCAGGGTAATTTTGGTTCAATGGATGGAGACTCTGCGGCAGCTTATCGTTACACCGAGGTTAAGATGCAAAATATTTCGGATGAAATGTTGCGCGATATTGATAAGAATACTGTTGATTTTGTTCCTAACTTTGATGGTTCAAGGGAAGAGCCTTCGGTTTTACCTGCAGTTATTCCTAATTTGTTAATTAATGGCTCTACCGGTATTGCCGTGGGGATGGCTACGAATATTCCTCCGCATAACTTAACAGAAGTGTTAGATGGAATTATTTATATGATGGATAATATGGACTGTTCTATCCAAGAGTTGAACAGTATTATTACAGGTCCAGATTTTCCTACAGGCGCAACTATTTGTGGGCGAAAAGGTATTCGTGACGCGTATGAAACTGGGCGTGGTCGTGTTAAAATTAGAGCAAAATATGAGATCGAAGAAATTTCAACATCTAAAGAACAATTGGTTTTTACCGAGGTTCCCTACCAAGCTAATAAAGCTAACCTTTTAAAAGCTATTGCAGAATTGGTAAAAGATAAAAAAATTACAGGGATTTCTGATCTAAGAGATGAGTCGAATAAAGATGGTATACGCATGGTCGTTGAGCTGAAACGAGATGAGAATGCACAGGTAGTGCTTAATCAGCTCTATAAACATACTCAGCTTGAATCAAGTTTTGGGATTATTATGTTGGCTTTGGTTAATAATAGACCTAAGGTTTTAAACCTAAAAGAAGTTTTAGACCATTATCTTAACCATCGGATTGAGGTTACAACTAGAAGCATACAGTTTGATTTGGATAAAGCAGAGTTGCGTGCTCATATTTTAGAGGGGCTTAAGATTGCACTGGATAATATTGACCGTGTGATTGAGATTATTAGAGCTTCAAAAGATTCAGGTGCTGCAAAAAAACAGTTGATGGCTGAATTTAAATTGTCTCTGCGTCAGGTCCAGGCAATTCTTGATATGCGGCTTCATCAGTTAACAGGTCTTGAAAGAGATAAACTAGAAGCAGAATATCAGTCTCTTCTTGAGTTGATTAAAGAGTTGAAAACTATTCTTGCTAATGAAGATAAATTATGGAATGTTATTCGTGAGGAATTATTAGAAATTAAGAAAAAATATAGCGACACTAGGCGTACAGAAATTACAGCTGCGGCAGTGGATATTGATATTGAAGATCTTATTGATGAGGAAGATATTGTTGTCACTATTTCTAATACTGGATATGTAAAACGCATGCTGGTGGAAACTTATCGTGCCCAGAACAGAGGGGGTAAGGGTGTAACAGGTATGAAGACGAAGGAAGAAGATTTTGTTAAAGATGTGATCGTGACTACTACTCATGCTTATATTTTATTCTTCACTAATTTTGGGAAGGTGCATTGGCTTAAGGCCTATCATATTCCTGAAGCATCACGCCAATCTAAAGGTAAGGCTATTATTAATTTAATTCAACTAAATAAAGGGGAAGAAATTACTGCGGCAATACCGATTAGAGAGTTTACGGATGTTGAAGAATACTTAGTTATGGCTACGAGGAACGGCTTGGTTAAAAAAACGAGGCTTGCTGAATATTCTAAGCCGCGTAAGAATGGGGTGATTGCTATTACTTTAAATGAGGGTGATTCTTTGGTTGATGTTAAAAAAACAGATGGTGAGCAAGAAATCGTGATCGCTTCGAAGAATGGTTTGGCTATTCACTTTGAAGAAACAGCCGCACGACCAATAGGGAGAACTTCCAAAGGTGTTATCGGGATTCGTTTAAAAGATGGAGATGAAGTGATTGGTATGGATACAGCAAGAGCAGAAGGTACTTTTCTTGTCGCAACAGAAAATGGTTATGGCAAACGAAGTAAAATTAGTGCGTACAGGTTGCAAGGGCGTGGCGGTAAAGGTGTGATTAATATTAAAACCTCCGCACGCAATGGGAATGTGATTGGTGTTAAAACTGTCAATAACGAAGATGAAATTATTTTGGTCACTGAGAATGGCATGGTAATTCGTCAGCGTGTTGGCGGGATTTCAGTGATAGGACGGAATGCCCAAGGTGTTAGGCTAATTAAGATGAATAATGGTGATCGTTTAGTCGGGCTTGCTAAGATTGAAGCCGTAGAGTTAGAAGAAAATAATTAGTAGTGTTTACCTATTGGAAAATAGTTATATATAAAATATCTTAAAGAGAGGGAAAATGCAAGTATATTTAGCAGGATATAATGTTGATTTAGATTTGTTGAATGAATTAAAAAAACAAAATCCGGGATTTGCAGATAAGTTGACTCCGGAGACAATATCTGCAGCCTATGCTAGGATTAGTCGTGATCCTCGACCAATCAATAAGCTGCGTGAGGTTTCCCGAAATGAAGTGGAGAAAGCAAAAAAATCTAATTCAATGATTATCTTTGAGATGGGGCATTCATCAATTGCCGAGCATGTAGTTTTTAATTTTGATATTGTTGGGTTATCAAGGCTGGCTATCGAAGAGTTAGAGCATTTTAGGTTAGCGTCTTATACTGAAAAATCACAAAGATATATTACTTTAACGGATGATTTTATTGTTCCTACTTTGTTTGATGAAAAAGATAAAATAAGGTTTGAACAAATGATAAACCAACAAAATTTACTTTATCATGAGATGTTTGACAAACTAAAAGTAGCTGTTTTTGCAAAAAATAAAGAGCTTGCCGCGGATCCTAAGAATCATCGTACATTAGAAGGATGGGTAAAAGAAGATGCTAGATATGTAACTTCTTTGGCTACAGAAGGGCAGCTTGGTTTAACGGTCAATGCACGCACACTGGAATTAATGATCCAGCGATTTGCTGCAAGTAAGTTAGCCGAAGTATCTCAGCTTGGCCAAACGATGTATGAGCAGGTTAAAAATGTGGCACCATCAGTTGTAAAGTATCCGGATTCAACCGCTTATAATTTAAATAGCTATGCCAATATATCTGGAGCCTGTAATTCATTTGATTGTCATCTGGGAGGTGAGTCGACATCTGTTAATAATGAGGTCGTTTTGCTTGATCATACTGTCGATCTTGATGATAAAGTTTTGGCCGCTGTTTTGCATACAACCTCTAATCTAAGTTATGTAGAAATTTTAGCGAAAGTTAAAATATTGAACGACAAAGAGAAACAAACTATTTTGAAAAAAGGATTTAAAGATATTAAGCTTTATAACTCTATGTTGCGCGAGTTTGAGTTTGTTGACTTCACTTTTGAGCTGAATATTTCAGCCGCTTGTTTTGGCCAACTGAAAAGACACCGGCTCTGTTCAATGATAAGTCAGCCATATGATTTAAATTGTGGTTTAAAAATTCCTCAAGTGATTAAAGAGATTGGTTACTTAGATAAATTTATGGATATTGCCAAGCAAACGAAAGAAATTTATCGTTATTTAAAAGAAAAGTATGGAAATTCTAGTGCTGAGTATATTTTATTGAATGCACATAGACGAAGAGTATTGATTAAAATTAATGCGAGAGAGCTTTATCATTTGTCTCGTTTAAGAGAAGATGTGCATGCACAGTGGGATATTAGAGAAGTGACGGTGCAGATGGTAGAGCAAGCAAAAAAAGTGGCGCCTTTGACCTTATTTTTAATAGGTGGCAAGGATAGATTTCAAGAAATTTATAATAAGGTTTATTCGTAGTTAAGCGAAGCTTATTGCGATAAAAAGGGTTTTTAGATGCTGGATATCAAACTTATTCGTGAAGATAAAAATAATATAATTGAGCGATTAAATCGTAGAGGTAGAGACTTTACTGATGTTATTGATCGCATCATCAAAAAGGATCAAGATCGTCGCTTAATTTTAATAGAGCTTGAAGGGAAAAAACAACAGCTTAATTCTTCTTCAAAAGAAATTGGCATTTTAAAGCAGGAAGGGGAAGAGGAAAAAGCGGATATTTTAAAGCAGAATCTTAAGCAGTTATCAGAAGAAATTAAAGAAGAAGATAAGAATATTACGGAGATTGATCAAAGCCTTAAATTTTTATTGTTAAGTATTCCTAATGCCTTACTTCTTGATGTGCCTTTGGGGAAATCTGCAGAAGATAATACAATAATCAAAGTAGTTGGGGAGGCAAAGCTTTTTGATTTTAAGCCTAAAGACCATGTTGATTTAGGGGAAGCACTTGGGTATTTGGATTTTGACCGTGCGGGAAAGATTGCGGGCTCTCGGTTTCCGCTGCTGATGGGGGAAGGCGCTAAACTTGAGCGGGCTTTAATAAACTTGATGCTTGATCTCCAAGCGGTCAATGGTTATACTGAAGTTGTGCCGCCATTTTTAGCCAACCAAGCAAGCTTAACAGGGACAGGACAATTACCTAAATTTGAAGAAGATCTTTTTAAGTGCCGTGATGATGAATATTATTTGATCCCTACCGCTGAAGTTCCTTTGACCAACATTCATAGGAATGAATTTATTAAAGCAGAGGATTTACCACTCAAATATACGGCTTATACCCCTTGTTTCCGTCGGGAAGCAGGTTCTTATGGTAAAGATACGCGTGGGCTCATTAGGAATCATCAGTTTAATAAAGTTGAAATAGTAAAACTTGTTAAACCGCAAAATGCCGAAAAAGAGCTGGAAAGTTTGTTGCGTGATGCAAGCATGGTTCTGGATGCTTTAGAGTTGCCATATAGGGTTGTTAAGCTTTGTGGTGGGGATACAGGTTTCTCTGCTGCTAAAACTTATGATCTTGAAGTATGGATGCCTAGCTCAGAATCCTACCGTGAAATTTCATCTTGTAGTCTTTTTACGGATTTTCAAGCGAGAAGATTAAATATAAAATACAAAGATGAAAATAAAAAAACAAATTTTATTTATACTTTAAATGGATCTGGTCTTGCTGTAGGCAGAACCTTTGCTGCCGTCTTGGAAAACTTTCAAAATGCGGCTGGAAAATTAATTTTACCAGAAATTTTACAAAAATATTTGAAAAACTAACTTGACTTTTTAAAGTTTACAGGATATTAATATAGTAAATTACTTTAAGAATAAGACATAAAGAACAAAACGAAAATAATTAAGTATCTAGTCTGAAAAAAGGGGGGATATATGACATTAAAGAGAAAATGGTTTATTTTTTTTCTCGGCATTTTTGTTTTTTCATTGAACTCCAGTCTTTTTGCTGTTGCTAAGCCAACGATCATCTCAACTAATATCAAATCTTTAGCCCCTGGAGATACGGATGTTACCCTTACTTTTACGACTAATCAACCTTTACCGCAAGAATCTAATAACCCAAACCTCTATTCTCGAGTTGTCATTGATAGTACGGCTATTACAGTGACAAAAAATCTTTACGGCAATAATATTGTTTTTAGTTGTATTGTCAAGATTGCTCCGAATGCTCTACCTGAGAAAGATATTGATGTCGAAATTTATAGTTATGATAGAGAGGGGAATGAAACAATTTTTCAAGGGAAAGGTTTGTTAGAAATTTATGAACCTTTAGAAACCTCTATTGAGGAAGTTATCGTACGCACCTTTGATGGTCGGGTTAAGGCTGGGGAAGCAGCTTCGGTTTTGATTAAAGGGAAGAATATTGATACAGGGAAGGTTAAAGTATTGTTAATGTGGTCAGGCCTTAGACCATATATGGTCGAATCTAAAACCGGTAAAGAATTGACTTTCAGGATGTCAGCGGAGGATACCGCGAAGCTTAAGCCAGCCGACTATGAATTATATCTTTATAGCGGTAATGGTGTGAAAGCGGAGACTAAAATAACGGTTATGGAAGCGGATGCAAAAATAGAAATTGGAAAGTCAAAGGATCAAGCAGCAGTTGTTTAGAGATAAATGTGATCTATCTAAATATTAAAAAAATGATTGATGAATCAATCAAGAGGTATTGGGTATGATAGGGATCTTGTTGAAACGATTTAGCTTTTTTTTATTTTTTATTCTGTTAACAGTGGGGTTATCTGTACATGCTTCTTTGGTTGATTTTACAATAAATGATGATTTTACTGTCGTTCCTGCAGAGATTTTTCAAGGGGCAGGGGATGTTACGATTACGGTTGTGACAGAGGGGGCTATGGCGATGCCGGATAAACCTTCTGGATCCGAAATAGGTGGTCCCTATTTTACGGTAGAGGGGTTAAGGATTGATGGTGATGTCATATGTGTTAATCCGTATACATTAACAGCGACATTTAAAGTTGATGAGAAACAAGCTATTGGTGACCGTACAGTTACGGTTTTGGCTGGAACACATTCATCAGGTCAGGATGGCATACATACTTCGGATATAGCCGTTTTGAAGGCCACAGAAGTAAGTAAACTTAAGATTGTTCCACCTCCTAAGATATTTGGGTGTCATCCTGCTGAAACATATCGGCAAAACCCTAAAGATATTGAAGTTTATGGGAGAGGATTTGAAGACAAAGGGAGCTCCGCTACTTTTTTTATTAATGGTATTAAGGTTTCTACTGGCAAAGCTACAAATTCTACTGAGTTTACTTTTTCGAGTGATCTCACCAAAGTTACTCCTTCAGAAGTAGGAAATCCTCATCCCATTTCAATCCTTGACACAAGTGATGTTGAGATTTTTGCTGATAATGACCTTTTTATTTTGCATTCCACTCCCACGATTCATTCTGTAAATTCTTCTCTTTTCCGTGGTCAACAATCAGCTACCGTGGATATTCATGGTATAGGCTTTGAGCCTACGAGTCAGGTTTTTATTACGACTAGTACTGATTATTCTTTTAAAGATTCCAATATAAAAGTGGATGCTATTTCACCTGCAACAAATTTTATTGGTATTAGAGCTACCATCAGTGTGAATAAGTCCGTAGATCTAGATCCAAGCGGAGATCGTTTTCTTTGGGTCGTTAATCCTGATGTAATATCGGGACATATAAATAGGAGTTCTTTTCCAATTGAAAATTTTGTAAAAGAAGCTTATATCCCTGAGGTTGATAAGCAAACTTCAACGACAACCGTTACTCAAGGTGATTCTGTGGTGATTTATTTGTACATAACATCCAACACTATTACATGGTTTGAGGTAGGATCAACAATTGAGATCCCAGGTGAGGGGCTTGATCCAATTAGTATAGCTGCAGCTGCGGATGCTACACATATGATTGATGGTAATAATGATTTAGTAAATAAGTTGGCTGTGTATCTGAATGTTTCTGAGGATGCTCAAGTAGGAACGCGAGTATTAAGCGTTAAAAATCCTACCTATGGGACAGACGCTTCTTATGAGTTGACCATCAGCAGTTCTCGCAGAGTAAATTTAGGAACTGCAGAGCTAACAGTCGATGGTGATTTTTATGTAGGCGAAGCTTCCACGGTAACCATAACCTGTCCAACAACAGCAGCGTTTGAAGAAGACGCAACGGTGATGATTAGTAATATTTCTGAAGAGGATATTATTACAACATTTATTTCTTCTAGGACACTTTGGTGTTATGTTTCTGTGCCAACGGATATGATGCTTGGACAGCAGACAATAACCGTAACAAATGAAGTGAGCGAGAATCTTAGTGTTAGTAAGACAAAGTTTATTATTATTGAAGAGTCTCCTTATGTTACTTTCCAAATTGAAGAAGTAGATTTTTCTTCAAATACTGCAACCTTTTATCAGGGAAAAAGAACCACGGCAACTATTATTTGTTCTGGTAATATTGAAGAGGAAGCGGTGGTTTCTTTTAGCCCAGGGATCAGTCTTGTAGCAGGTAGCGTTGTCAAGCTTCATGAACTTAAGTTTATGATTACTTTTAGCACGGAGGTTGGTGGTATTGATAATGATGCTTCCTATGAAATTACTACAGATTCTTTTATTTTAAAACAAGTCGGTAAGAATGATGTCGAAATTTCCAGAAATCAAAGTTTAGAAGATATCGTAACAGCTATTAATATTGAGCATGGCTGGTCAGCTTCTATTGAATTTGGGGAAGAGGTAGATGGTCGTTATTTATTCCGGCAAGCAGCAGTTGATGTTAAAAACTCTACGGATACCTATATTAGTTCTGCATTATGGTTTTTAATGGATGTCGCAAAAATAGATAATTTAGGGGAGCAATACCTGACAATCAATAACTCCTCATATATAGATGCTTCATTCTCTGTGCCGGTTATTGTGGCAGTAAGCGAGGCATCAAATCCTACGATTACTTCTATAGCTTATTCTTCAACGACCACAGACTCATCAGTTATACTCTATAAGGGCGAGACAAGAGAGATCTTTATCAAAGGCATAGGATTTCAGAGCAATTCAGTTTTTAGTACATTAAATGCTAATATTATAATTAATACAGAGACAACACAGGTTTTATCTAGTACTGAAGCACTTCTTTCCATCACTGTCGGAAATATAGAGGATTTGGAAGATACTACTTATTCATTAACAGTCACAAATGAAGAATTTGATGCTTCATTTACGCTGCAAGGGGCTATTGAGATTAATACTAAGCATGTAGTATTAGATGTTTTTCCTACTATGTTATCCCCAGGTACAACAGAATATTTTAAGATTAATGGTACAGATTTTAATCTAGATAATGAGTTTTATATTCTGATTGATGGACAGGAAGTATTTACAGATACAACAATAATAAATGCGGATGACTATATTGTTTTTATCACTAGTGAGTGTAATTCTAGGGTTCAGGTTTCTTGTGAGGTTCAAGTGGGAAGAGGGGTTCCTAATGGAATGCATGATGTCAGTTTATATTTTGTGGATAATCAATCAACAGCTACGAAAAATGGCGCTTTCAAGGTTCCTCTTCGGCCAGAAATTACATCAATTCCTACAACTGTGAGTCAAGGAGAGATGAATAAAGAAGTCACAATCTTAGGTAAAAACTTTGAAGCCGGTGCAACTGTTACAGTCGGGGGTTCAGGTGTTACTCCTTCTTCATTCTCTGTGACTTCTACCAATCTTATGACATTCCTCTGTGACTTAACATCGGATGCTGAAAAAACAGATCGGCAGGTTGCTGTTATTAACCGATCAGGACAGTTTAGTACTGGAACCCTAAAGGTCATTGCTCCACCTATTATAAAAGAAGACGGAGTTAATCCTTCTAGTGTAATGAAAGGTACAACTAGATACCTTGAAATTACAGGTCAAAACTTTAATAAAGATTTTGATATTATTTTTAGTGGCACAACAACTTATCAAAGTGAGGGGGATACTTCGATAGAAGAGTCAATCCATATTATTAGTGTTAATTATACGGGGGGAACACATTTATCTGCAGAGGTGTATATTGGAAAGAGTGTTTTGAGTGGTGCGCATGATATCGAAGTTATTAATTATGAGGATGATTCTAAGCAGAATAAGCAATCACAGGGTATCGGTTCAGGTGTTCTTAAGGTCAGAACTCCACTTTCAATTTCTAATGATATTGTGACTATCCCTGCTGGGTATGAGGGGAAGTTTATCATTCTTACTGGTGAAGGTTTTGATAAGGAGATGGAGATAGAGTTCAGCGGTGCTCTTACAGATATTGAGATTCCCCTTGGTAAGTTTATTAACTCCCAAGAATATGAGCTTACCTTAGATGTTGATTCAGAGGCTAATTTAGGAGAAAGGACTATTACTCTTAGATTAGGAGATGATTCTGCAAGTAAGAAAATAATAGAAATTATTCAGCCATTAGCTATTAAAGAAATTACTCCTGAAAATATTCCCATCGGTTTAAGGTTTGCCTCCATGCATATTAATGCAGAAGCTTTAGATTTAGATATTACCACCACTACTGTTATTTTTAATAAAGGGCTTGTGGATCAATTTCCTGTTACAGGGATTGATCCTGATGGACAAGTAGAAATTATTGGTGGTGGGATTGAGAACCTTGTTATTGATTCTGATACATATAATTCAGGGTTTATGACTCTCTATTTTTCTGTATATTCTACAGCAACTGCAGGCTCTCGCGATCTTCTTATTACGAATCAAGATCAAGAAAATATCATTGAAGAAAAAAGTGGCGTTACTATAATAGAGGGGGTAGAAATAAGTGTTTTTACTCCTAGCCAATATCAACCTACATCTGAGTTTACTCCTTTTAAAATTTTAGGCTCAGGTTTTGATTCACAGTATAAAGTTGGTTCGAGTACTATAACCTTTACGAATAATGATGATATAAATTTTAGTATAACTCACGATGATGATGATGAGATTCAAGGAACATTTACCTGGGCGGGGTCAACGGATACAATTCTTAGTAATAGGTTTATTGATATTACAGTAGAAAATGCTGATGGGACAATAGGGAAACTCGAAGATGCTCTTTACTTATTAGAAGAGCTAAAGATTATTCAAGAGTTGACAACACCAACAACGATTCCTATTAATGCCAAGAATTATTCTATGACGATTAAAGGTAAAGGGTTCATCGATGGCATAGATGTTTCATTTGATATTGCTGGGAATGAGGAACTCGTGACGATAAATGAAATTGAATTCGTTGATTCAAGTGAAATTATTATTAATTTTGATACAGATTCGAGTATTGTGCCTGGGTCTAGTGGTGCAATTATTTTAGAGAATCCAAATGGATCTAAAGAAGATCCTCCTTTAGATGATTTTATCATGTTTCAAAATTTGCCAACGATTTATTCGATAGATCCGGGCTTTGTCAGAGTTGGTGGAGAGAAAGATGTAACTATTACAGGTATTAATTTTGACTTAATACACTCGACAGGTATTACCATTAGTAATGGTTTATCTCTCTTGATAACATCACCTATAACTCCTACAGAAATTCAAGGGACAATCATTGCCTCACAATCTTCTTATGCTGGGGATGTAAGCATTTATCTTTCTACGGTTGCTGTGGATAACATTCAGAGTATATCAGAAGGTTTATTTGAGGTCTTGCCTGAGCCTACTGTCGATGAAGTTCATCCAAGTACCTTATATGCGAATAAGATGGTGCAGTTTCATATTTATGGAGAAGGGTTTGACTCTGATATTGAATTAATTATTCGTGATATCAAAAGTGGAGTAACGACTTATGCAACACTGTACTCATCAACAGGTGATTTTAGACGGAGTGATACACGAATTATTGCAGAGGAATTGACTATTTCACAAGAAGGTACTTATAATATTGAATTAGTGAATCAAGATGGGAGCAAGATTGTTGTTAGTGAAGGATTGACTGTCTACTCTCAAGTTACAGAGGCTAATATTTCAACCGTTGAGCCACAGTTTGCTGTTTTAGGGGAAGAAGAGAAAGAATTGACTATTTTTGGAGCTAATTTTTTAGATGGTGTAAAGATTGGCTTTGAAGGTGGGATTTCTGTTACAACATCTAATGTGAGTTATTCAAGTGCAACAATAGTTATTAATGTTCCTAATGGAGTTATTCCTGGAGTACATAATTTAATTTTTTCAAACCCTAATTCGACTCCTGCAACTAAAACTTTCTATGTAATAGCTCAGCCAGTTGTAACAGGAATTACACCTTCAACGATTCAACAAGATACGACGGTTGAAGTTACAATAGTAGGTGAAAAATTTGTTAAAGATGGTGGTGCAGAAGGGGGCAATATTAATTTTAGTATTACAGGAGATGATATTACTGTTTTAGATACCGATGCAACCTTTGTTGCTTCCGGTCACATTTTTGGTAGAATTTATGTTGGTAAAAACGCTAACGTTGGGCCTCATGATGTTATTGTGAATAATCCATTTTCAACTTATGGGAGTGGTGGGAACCTCTTGATAATAGAAGCCCCTGTGGCCATTACAACAGTCTCGCCAAATATTACTAGTCAAGGTGAAATGGAAGCTGATATTATTGTTTCTGGAACAGGTTTTGAACCTAATTTAAATGTTGATATTACAGGGATGGGTGTTTCTGTTGAGAATATTAAATATGTAAGCAGTGAGCAGCTAGTTCTCACTATTAAGGTTGTTGATGGTGCTAAAATTTCTAACAGAGGAATTAAAATTACAAATCCAGATAAGCCACCTGTAACAATTCCAAACAAGCTTCAAGTACTGCCAAAGGTTATTATTGAAAGGTTAAGCCCAAGTCGTATTGCTAGAGGAATTAGTAGTTTGGAAATGAATATTATAGGGAGTAATTTTCATAGTTCATCTAATTATATTACATTAGATGAGTTTAGTTTTGGTAATGGGTTTACAATTTCTAATATTGTCACTCATAGTCAAGAACATATTACCTTTGATTTAAGTGTTGAGGCAGATGCTTTTTTAAGCACTTTAGAGCTAAACCTTGAAACAGGAGATGGACTTACAGTTGATAAATCTAATGCTTTGGAAATTATTGATGCAATCGATATTGATAACATAGAACCAAGTCAAATTACGCTTTCTTCTTATGGAGTCACAACGGCTACACTAACTATGAATGGTATAGGCTTTATTTCTGAATCTTCTATGCCAACCATTGTGTTTTCAGACTCTATTAGTGTTGCTAGCCGTACATTTGAGAGTCCTTCTATTCTAAAAGCTTATATTTCTATTCCTTTAGGATCAACCTTAGGTAAAAAAGATGTGACTATTACGAATGAAGATAATACTTTTGGTGAGGGAATTGGGCTTATTGAGTTAACTGAAGCGCTTAAGATCAGTACTGCTTCGCCTTATAGTGTTGCTAAAGGGGTTATTAATGCAGGGATTACCTTAACTGGAGAAGGCTTTAGCTCTAACATTGAGGTAGAAGCCAATGATTCAGATGTGACTATAACGCATGAGTATATTAGTAGAGAAGAATTAATGCTTTATGTGACAATTTCAACAGCTCATGTAGCTTCGACTGCAGTTATTACAGTTACAAACCCAGATACAAGTATTGATACATTTACTTTGGATTGCTTAGATTTACCAGCTGTTACTTCTATCTCACCGGATAATGTGGGGCAAGGAGCTAAAACTTCAATCATTTTAACAGGGTTTCATCTTGAAGATGTAACAGAACCTGGGAAGATAGTCTTTACTAATAATGATATTAATGTTTTAGCTATTACTGCTAGCTCTGATAATAGTTTGACTCTTGATATTAGTGTATCTGAAGCAGCTATTCCTGGATTATTAAACACTTATATAACAGATAGTCATACACTTACAGGTATTTCATATAATGTATTTGAAATTATCCCATCACCTGCCGTAAATATTATTTCTCCTACAACTTTAACTCCAGGAACAACCCAAGTGGTGACTTTTATTGGTTCGGGTTTTAAAGATGGGGTAACAGTTAGTTTTCCTACAGTATCAGAAGACAAGATTTTTATTTCTAGCTATACCTATACAAATTTACAAACATTTTCTTGCCAGATTTATGCCGTTGAGAAAATTTTACCAGGTTTATATCATATGAAAGTCACTAATACTGATGGTAGTATGGAAGATGTTGATAAGGAGTATACTATTTTAGAAGTTCCTAAAACACCAATTATTTCTTATATTGTTCCTGAGAAACTTGCTTTTGGTGCCGTTAATCAGGATATTTATATTTATGGGAGTAATTTTTTAGATAATACTTTAATTGATTTTGGTGCTGATGAAATTACTATTTCCACACAAACGATTTTATCAACTCAAATTAATCTTCAGGTTAATGTTTCTGACTCTGATAGTTCTATTGATGGCTATAGCTCAATTAAAATTACGAACCCAATAGGTAATAAAAGTACAACAACTTTTACGATGCTTGAGTTGGTATCAGTTCCAAATATTCAATTAATGATACCGAGTACTCTCACACAGGGTACAACGATCGAAATGGTGGAATTAACAGGTTCCGGATTTATTGATGATGGCTTAGAAATTACTGTCAGTAATAACACAGGTATTAGTATTTCTAATATTAAGGTCGTCGGGCGTTCTAAGATAACTTTTGATGTCTATACGACAACAGCTTCAGTTTTAAATAACCATGATATAACTATTTTGACTGCTAATGGTGAGACTCAAGGTGTCGGGATTTTCGATATTGTCCCTCCGCTTTCAATTACTTCCGCTGATTCTGATCAGGTTGCAGCAGGCTCACAAAATAGAGATGTTTGGATTTATGGGACAGGTTTTGATGAAAGTATTACGAGGGATGATATTGTTTTTGGTGATGGTGGAATTGGAATTGATCGGCTTTATTTTATTAAAGACACTACCTTGCGTCTTGTTCTTGATGTTGATGCAACAGCTGTTTTAGGAGATAGAAAAATTACTATTAGTAAGGATAATGGAGATGTTACAAGTCAAACAGGAGTTTTTGAAGTTATTCCGCCTGTAACAGTGATTTCTATAACCCCTAAAGAAGCAAGTATTGGTATTAAAGATTTACCTATTACTATTGAGGGAACTGAATTTTCTGAGGGGCTTGATATTTCTTTTACGAATGGTTCTGGCGTAGAGGCTACGACAATAACAGTCGTTAGTGAAAGTAAAATTACGGCATTCTTGACTATTGAAGATGATGCAGAAGAAGGGTCAAGAAACTTAGTCATTACCAATAGTAATGGAAACTTTGGTTTTAAAGAAGCCGCGTTTATTGTTGAGGAAACAGTTAAGGTTCAAAGTGTTATTAATGCAGACGGTGGTGCACAATATTTCACACTAGATGGATCTACTACTCAGGTACTTAGTATTGGCGGGAAAGGATTTAAGGTTTCTAGTGAGGGGATAGAGCCTGAAGTTATTTTTTCTGGATTGGAAGTTTTAGAAGCGACCAATACATTTGTAAGTAGCAGTAAAATTACTTCTGAAATTACTCTAGATATGACGAGTGTTAATGCGGGAGATTATATTGATGTCAGAGTCAGGAATTATGACGGTACGACTGGAATAGGAAAGAGTATTTACTATTTTGTTGATGAAATGCTAATTACAAAAGTTATTCCTGATGAGGTACCCAAAGGTGCCGAACTTGAAACGATTACAATTTTAGGTGAAGGGTTTGTCGAGGGGTTAAGCTTAGAATTTAATGAGCTTACAAATACTTCGGACCTTACTTTTGATAATGATGATTTGAAAGTTATTGATGATAGAACTATAGAGGTAGATATTAATGTAGATGTTGAAATGAGTACAGGTTATGTAACTTTTACAGTACTAAATCCGGGGCAAGGAGATGATTACGAAGGCATTGACAGCACTAATACTTTAACAATTATTGATGCTCCAGTAATTCACTATGTTTATCCTGAAAAATTTCAGCAAGGTGCAGATAACCAAGTCATGACAGTAATAGGTACAAGTTTTACGAATTTTGAGAGTATAGATATTGCTGGTGGGATACAGATTAATTCAAGTCAGATCTATACTTCATCTATTACGGTTAATATGAGTATTGACGGTGGTGCTGGGCTTGGTTCAAGAAGTGTATCTATTACAGCGGGGGGCAATACTGGACAGGGTCGAGATGTTTTTGAGGTTACAACTGCTCCTGTTATTAAAGAGGTTTTTCCAACTTATTTAACACAAGGAACGGAGGACCGTACTGTGGAAATTAGAGGGGAAGGGTTTGATTCTACTTCAGATGTTAGAATTTGTGATGAAGATGAAGAAAATGCCTTAGGTATTACTATTTTAAATACCAGTATTGAAGGCGATGGTAAGATTACTTTAACTGTTGATATATCTTCCACTACTTCTGTCATTGGTTTCTATGATATTAAAGTCGATAACTCCAATGGTAGTAGTGGCGAAGGTCTCGGAGTTATTGAAATTGTAGAACCACCAATCGAACCATTTTTGCAAAGTATTACGCCAAAAAGACTTAGACAAGGAGAAGTTGATCAACAAGTTGTTGTTCAAGGATATAACCTACAAAATGGGGTGCGTGCTGTTTTTGGTGGTGGGAATGTACATGTTACCTCTAGAACTTATAGCCTTGATAATTCGCAAGTTGTTTTAACCGTCACAGTTGATGATGAGGCTTCACTCGACTGGAGAACATTGACCTTAACTAACCCTGATAATGGAAGTGCTTCATATGAAGATGTGTTTGAAGTTTTTACAGATCCAAGTATTAATGAGGAGGATGGAATAGAGCCTTCTAATGCTATTTTAAAATCAACAACAAGTACAAAAACAGTTGAGCTGATTATTAATGGGACAGCACTAAAAAGAGAGACAGTTTTAGAATTCTCTCATTCAGAGATTTCTTTAACAACAGTAACATATATAAGTAATTCACAACTTAAGGCTGTTTTAGCGATCTCCTCTGCTGTTTCATCAGGTTTACATGACATTAAAGTTATAAATCCATACGGTGCAACTGGATTTTCTCCTAGAGCGTTATATATTTCAGATCCTATTGTAATCTCATCAATTACACCAAACCAAATTTCTAGTAGTTTAGAGCATCAAGAATTGAAAATTTGGGGAGAAGGTTTTGTCGGAGGAATGGATTTACAGTTTTTAGGTTCAGGTATTCAAGTGCATGATTTAGAATATCGGAATGAAAACTTAGTTGTTGCTAATGTTACGATTGGCGTAGGGGCTGAAGAGACATTTCGTAAAGCTACACTTACTAATCCCTATAAAATAACTTCTGAAGATACAGGTGTTGATAAGCTAGAAGTTTTGCCTAAACCTGTGGTAAAAAGTATTCATACTCCAGAGATAGAGCAGGACTCTGAGACTTTAATTCATATTAAAGGGGCAGGTTTTTATGGTTCTAAGACTCAAGTGCCAAGTGTTGAGTTTTCAGGGAATGGCATTGAGGTTACTTCAGTGATTTATAATGGTTCCACAGACCTTACAGCTTATATTATTATTTATGCTACGGCAACAACAGGAGAAAGAGATGTTACTGTTACTTTTAAAGATGCGAGTTCTATGGAAGCAATAGGTAAAGGTGTTTTTATGGTTAAAGAGATTCTGGATGTGGTTAGTCTTTCGATTACAAAGATTCCACAAGGGGATGAAGAGAGATCAATATCAGTTGTAGGCACAGGCTTTGAAGAGGGGATAGAGGCCCAGTTTTTAAAGGATGGAGTAACAGTTGTTAATACACGCTATAAGAGTAAGAATGAGCTAGAGTTAATCGTTACGGTAGGCACTAGCGCAGATCTTGCTATTCGAGACCTATTGCTGACTAACCCAGAGACCTTGGATAAAATATTTGAGGATATGTTAGAGGTTGTTTATCCTATTAGTCTTGACAGTATTGAACCTAATGAGATTGGTCTTGGGGTGTCTGAGAAACAAGTGATTTTGCGTGGGACAAACTTTGAAGATCAATCTATTGTGACCATTAAAGGGACAGGACTTAAATATTCCACGGTTAGCTATAATAGTACCACTGAAATTATTTTAAAGGTTGAAGTCAATGAAGGGGCTGTGCTTTCTAAGAGAGATATTACGGTAGAGGCACCGAGTGGAAATAGGGGGGAGGAACTTGAGTTCATTGAGGTCGTAAACGCCATCTCAGTTAGTGAAGTTACCCCAAGATATCTGATTAGAGGAACTGAGGGATCAATGATTACTTTACGCGGTTCAAACTTCGAATATTCTCCGTCTCCTTCTTCGTCTCCTTCTACGGCAACACCTTCTACGGCAACAATTACTGGCTATGGCGTAGAAATTACAAGTATTACGGCTGATAGTTCAACAGAACTTAAATTATTTGTAACAGTGGCTTCTACGGCGACTTTAGGAAGTAGGGATCTTGTGGTTAAAAATAGTGATGGATCTGTTGGCAGATCTGAAGGAGTGTTACAAGTAACAGAGGAGCTTTCTTTTTCAAGAATGGAGCCAAATAACCTTGGGCTTGGTGCAGAATCTGAGCTTATATCCGTTTATGGTACAGGCTTCATCAGTGATACGAATGTTAGGTTTGGTAATCCTGGAATAACAGTTAGGAATATAGAATATGTAACCAGTGAGCATTTAAAAGTAACCATAAGTATTTCTGATGAGACTTCCATAGGGACATCCTCTGTTATTTTAGAAAATGCAATTATGAGCTATTCTACAACAAATGCGGATGTTTTTAATATTACTAGCTCTCCTGTTATTTTTAGTGCGAAGAATTCCGATGGTGATAATAAAATTAGGCAGGGAGCGAAAGAACAAGAAATTATTATTTCTGGAGGAAATATTGTTGAAAGTACCAACACCGTTGTTAGTATTAGTGGTTTAGGGTTTCAAATTATTGATACGAAGGTAACCGGGGTAAATTCTATCAGAATCACCGTTAATTTTGATAAGACTGCGGCCATAGGCTCAAGAGATATTACAGTTACGAATCCACTATCTGGAGAGGTTTACCCTTATGGTATAGGTAAAAGTGTTTTAGAGGTTATTCCGGGACCTGAGATAAACAGTATTTCTCCAAACTTTGCAGCATTATCTGCAGAAGATAAATTAATTACAGTCACAGGAACAGGGTTTTCTTCAGGGATATCTTTAGCAATTATTAATGCTCCTGGTGTGACTGTTGCAGAACCTATTGATTTTAAAAATGCTCAGCTTTTACAGTTTTTAGTTAGTGTTTCATCGAATGCAGTTTTAGGAAGTTATTATGTAGAGGTTTATAACCTTGATGGGAGTACTGGAACTTATCCTGAGAAATTTGTCATTCAGTCTCCACCTGTCGTAAGCGCTGTTGGAACTCCTATTCTTGTAAGAGGAGGCGAGTCTGTGCGGGTTGATGTTTTTGGTCAATATTTTGAAGACGGAGCCACAGTTTACATAGAGGGTATGGAGAATATTGAAACACAATTTATTTCTACAAATAAGTTAATAGTAACTGGAAATGTAAGTATTGCAGCTAAAGAAGGCCCTACCGATGTTGAAGTAATTAATCCAAACGGTAGCACTGGCATCGGGGAGAATTTAATAGAGGTTATCGTCTCAGAGCCAATTCTTGGATTAGTGATTGCTTCAAGTACTAAAATTGATTATGAAAAAGATATCCTAGGGACTACAGTGGTGAGCTCAGTGACAATTTCATATGAGCTATCCCAAACGGTAGAAAGTTTAGAAATACATATTTTAAAAACAACAAATTCATTAACGAGTGAACCTCAAGTTGTGAGAAGGTGGATTTATAGTAACTTAGCAGCGGGAACACATACATTAGTATGGGATGGTTCAGTAAACCATTTAAGATCTGACACGGGGGTTAATGCCTATCGTAAGGAAAATAATCAATATCTTTATAAAGTTATTGCAACAAATGATCAAGGTGAGACTAAAGAAGTTTATGGTAGCGAAGAAATTGTCGTGGATGTTGTGCATATTAGTGATCATTATGTTGGCTATACTTTAATTGGAGATGAGCAGGCTAAAGTTGCTCCATATATGTTAAGATACACTTTATCTAAAGAAGCATATGCTAATATTATTATTAAAAATAGTTCAGGAACAGTTGTGAGGCAATACTTAAGAACGCTTGCTAGTATAGGTGAGAATGTTAAAATCTGGGATGGCAGAGATAGTCAGGGGGTAAGAGTTCCTAATGGCATTTATAAAGCTTTAGTGGAGGCTTATGATGACTCTGATCCTGTAGATACAGCCTATAGTAAAGTCATTAGTATTTCTGTTGATCAGCTTAAAATTGTGGATTTTCAAGTTGCAAGCATCTCAAGCCTTGATGATATGACTAAGATTACGTTTACTCCAACAGAGACTATGCGAATAGACCTTGTGTTCTATAAACCTGGAACTGCTATCATGGATAATGGAGATGGAACGGTTATTCCTAATAGTAGTGGGCGAGAGGTTAAGACTTTTAATTTATTTGTAGAAAAAGGCACTACAATAGAGATCATTTGGGATGGGACTAATGCAAGAGGTGATATGCTGGTAGATGGCTTATATCCATTATCTCTTGTTGCTTATGATAATAATGGGTCTTATATGACAACACCAATAGTAAAGGATGTTTCAATTAGTAGAGGTAAGGACTTTGATTCTCGTTTGCGTATGTTTGAAGAAAATTTTTATGCTTACCCAAATCCGGTAGAGTATAATAAGTCTAGAGCAATTAAAGTTAATTATGGAATTAATGTTGCGACAGCACTCCATTTATATGTATATGATATTATGGGCAATAAAGTTTGGGAAAAGAATTTAGGCATAGTGGAAATTGGTGGTGATAATACCTATATAGACTGGGCACTTGTTAATAAGTCTGGGGGGACTGTAGGCAGAGGGATTTATATATTGTATTTAGAAGGGACAGAAATTTCTACTTCTAAGAAGCTTAAGGCTACAAATAAAGTGATGGTGATAAAATGATAAAAAAAATAACATTACTTTTCATGTTTACAATATTTTTTCATGTCATAGTTTTTGCGAGTGGCGATGATAATACTGGTGCATCAGATTTCCAATTTTTAAAGATGGATGTCACAGCGCGTAGTTTGGCATTAGGTGGTGCTTTTGGTGCAGTTAGTGATGATCTTTCGGCTATAAGATATAACCCTGCAGGATTAAGGTTTCTAGTTAGACCAGAGATTTCTGCAACACATGTGGTTTGGATAGAAGACTTTAGATCTGAATATTTAGGGTATGCAAGACCGATTGGGACAAATAAGGCTATAGGTTTCAGTCTTTTTCATATTGGTCTTGGCGAGGATCTGCTTGGTCGTGATGAGGATGGTTTTGTTACAGGTAACTTAAAGTTTAGTCAGTCAGTATTTTTAATTTCAGGGGCGACAAAGTTGGATCGATATGATAATTATCTTCTTGGTGCTAACTTGAAATATGCGAAAGAAGTATTAGATTATAGTGAAAAAGTTGCTATGGCAATGGATATGGGGCTTTTGATTAGAATATATCGTAATGTGCTATTAGGGACAACTATTCGTAATGTTGGGATTGGGGTAAGCAATTTACCTGTTGAGCAAAGAATTGCCTTAAGTATTGTCAGGCGTAAAGTTGGATTTAGCCTTGATGCGTATAAATTTAGCGATACAGGCGTTAGATATGCATTTGGTATGGAATACTTAATTAAAGATTTTTTTGCTGCAAGGTTAGGATATAATACCTCTTTGCGTTCCTTAGGTGATTTATTAGAATATGAAAGTATGAGTAGTTTTTCAGAATATTCAGTTTCTGGATTATCAATAGGGTTTGGTTTATTAAGCAATCCAATAGGTTTTATGGGGGGTAATGAATTAAAGTTTGATTATGCTATTGTTAATTATGGTAAGTTTGGATTTACGCATATTTTTACTCTTTCAATGGAGCTTTAAATATGGGTTTACGCAAAAAAGCGCAAGCAATGGTTGAGTATATTTTAATAGTTGCTTTTACATCAATTGCATTTGTTTCAGTTTCGCCGTTGCTGGATAATGCAGTAAAAGCATTTTTTAGGTTAGTCGGTGAATTATGGGGGAATAGAGCCCCATAATAATAACATTAATATTAGGAGGAATCTTAAAAGTGTTAAGAAGAAAAAAAGGTCAGGGAATGACAGAGTATATTTTAATTGTGGCATTAATTGCTTTAGTTGCCGTTGCATCTATTCAGCTTTTTGGTGAAAAGATTAAGGAGCGATTTTCAACATTAGCAGATACTATTTCGGGATAAAAGGATGAGAGAGAAAAAAGCTCAGGCTTTTGTAGAGTTTATTTTAATCTCAATACCTTTTTTTATTGTATTAATGGGTGTGTTTCAGTTTGCACATATTGCTGTTGTGAAAATTATTATTAATCATGCAGCTTTTACAACAGCAAGGGTCGCTTCTGTGCATGAAAGGTATGATATGCTTTTTCAAGCAGTCGCGGAGGTTATTCCTTTTAAGGATAAAGAGAATATAAATATTGATGTTATTAGCCAGCAAAATAATGAGGAGATTAAAGTTATTTTAACCTATAACATGGCTTTGATTTTCCCCTTTGCTAATAAATTAATTAAGGAAGTAAAAGGTTTATCTGGATATAATTTACCTATTACTTCAGAGTGTTCTTTGCCAAAAGAGAATTTTATTTCATAGAAGATATGAGTGCTTCTACTATAAAAGGAGAGATGGTCTTGGAATCTAAAAAGATCTTAATTTTATCTATAATTGTTGGTATTATTGGAATGTTTTTTTCTTATTACTACTTAAAACAGAAAGAAGCAGAGTTATTAAGGGGGATGAATTTGCGAGCAGTTTTAGTTGCTTCTAAGGATATTCCACCAAAAACAAAGCTGGATGCTTCGTTATTTAAAATAGAGCAAGTGCCTGAAAGATATATGGAACCAAAAGCCGTGCCGATTAATACGCAAGATGATCTTAAAAAAGTAGTAGGAATGATCAACCTTGTTCCCTTTTCTGCTGGACAACAAATTGTAACATCGGATATTGTCCCTCCGAGTGAGGAAACAGGCTTGTCTGTGGCAGTCCCTCCTAATATGCGTGCGATAGTTGTTAAAATTAATAATATTGATGTGATAGATTTGGTAAAGCCGCATGATCGCGTTGATGTTTTGACAACTTTTTCTGCGAAACATAAGACAAAAGGTAATGTGAAAGTTACAGTAACTGTTTTGCAAGATATTTTAGTTTTGGGAGTTTCTAAAAATTTAGGTGAAGTGGAGGAAGATCCTTACAGTCTCAAAAAGAAGAAAAAATTTAAAAAGAAAGAAAATAAGACTTTGCCGCTGATGACAGTAAGTCTTTCAGTTACTCCAGACCAGGCACAAATGTTGGCTCTTGCACAAATTCAAGGTGATATCGTTCTTTCAATTAGAGGTAATAATGATCATGGACAGAATAATTTATTGCCAATAGATTCTAGTGTGTTTTTAAGATAAGGTGGGAAGTCATGAGAAAAAAACAGGTTTTATTTTTCCTGATATCTTTAGCATTAAGTGCTAAAATTTTTGCAGCGGCTATGGTTGAAGTTAGTGTTGATATTATTGAAATCAAACAAACGAATCAAGATATTCATGGTGTTACTTGGAACGAAAGTATTAATTTTGAGGAAGGGTTAGGGAACTCTGCTTATTTTAATTTTGCTAATGCTACTGCGGATGATGGTCAGGCTAGAGGAACTGCTTCTAATTTTTCCATAGGGTCTTTTGAAAGGTTTTCTCCTTTAGCAGCAGCACTTCGTTTAATGATTACTAATAATAAAGCACGAATTCTTGCTAACCCAAAACTTGCGACAGAAGCAGGCTCACAAGCATCATTTGTCGTTGGTGGTGAGATTCCTGTCCCTGTTGTTTCACCTCAGGGAACGAGTATAGAGTGGAAGACTTATGGCATTAATTTGCAGATTAGACCCAATGTGATAGCAAAGAAGAAAGTTTCTGCAATGATTCAGATTTCTGTAAGTGATTTAGATTATGCCAACTCAGTTAAACTTGAGGGGTACGATGTTCCGGGACTTTTAAATCGTAGTGCTAATTCTAAGGTTACTGTTAAAGATGGTGGGACAGTTGTTATTGCTGGTCTTAAGCAAGCAAGGAAAGAAAAAACGTCTCAACGCGTTCCATTTATAAGCAAGATACCAGTAATTGGTTGGTTTTTTCAAGGATCTTCTCAGACCGATTCTGATACATCAATGGTTGTCTTTGTGACTTTTAAAATTATTAATGATAAATAAGGATAATTCGTATTGATGAATAAAATAATAGTGATTGATGGACCAAAAGAGGGGATAGGTAAAACTTCCTTTGCTGTTAATTTTGCAACTCAATATGCAATAAATACAAATAAGAAAGTTGTTGTGCTTGATTGTGATACTAGGTTTAGATCTGATGCCGTTTATTATTTGAATTCTTCTTTATTCGAAACGGTGCCAAATTTATGGAATTTAGTGGAGAAGGTTAATTTAGAGGGGCTTGATGCAACTCTTTTTAAAGGTCGTATTACATTTGATTCTAACAATGTTGGTATTTTAAATATTGCTAAAAGTTTTAGTGAACTGAGACATTTAAAGCCGGAACACTTACTAAAAGTTTTGGCAATATTTGTAGAATTGTATACTTTTGTCATAGATATTGAGTCTTTGTCAGAAGATTTTATTTTACCGATTTATGATTTATGTGATAATATTTTTTGGATTATGGATCCGTTTCCTATTAATCTAAAAAATACAGTTGAATATTTTAATATGCTTTTGCAATATAATTTTAATCTTCATAAATTTACAGTTATTATCAACAGAGCAGAACAACAAGAGACTTTGTCTGTTAGGCAAATTAATTCTAAATTATCTGTTTTTGAGAAAACAGTTGTTATTACTATTCCAGAAGAGAAGTCAGTAGCTCAGGCCGTAGCGAGGCGACAGTTAATTACTATTGAGAGACCTCATACCGTATTTGCACGTAGTGTAAGAGAGTTGTTGGATATTTTGATTTCTAATAATAAAAAAGAGGAAGTAGTCGATAAACAAAATAAGTCTTTAAAGAAAAGCAAATCATGGCGTGATTTAATTCAACCTGTTTCTGAAGATGAAGCGAGTAATGAAGATTTTATCCCCCAAACAAAAGAGAGTTTAAAGGTAAATATTAAGAGCAAATTGCATAAACAATTAATTAAAGAAATGAGTGACCGTAAAGTTGATTTGAATTCAGCTAATGATGATCCCAGAAAACAAGTTCAGCTTAAACAAATGGTAGAAGGAACTGCTGCTAAGATTCTTAGTAGTTTTGGTGATCTTGGGTTTACTCGACAAGAGAGCCAACAGATTGTTGGAGATATTATAGATGATGCTTTGGGGCTTGGACCTTTAGAAAAGCTTTTGAGGGATAAAAGCATAACAGAAATTATGGTTAATAAAAAAGATCAAATTTATATTGAGAAATCAGGTAAACTTATTGTCGCAGCAGAAACATTTCGTGATGACGAACAGATTATTCAGGTGATTCGTCGTATTATTGCACCACTTGGGAGGCGTATTGATGAAAGTGTGCCACTTGTTGATGCTAGACTTAAGGATGGGTCGCGTGTAAATGCAATTATTCCGCCGCTTGCTGTTCAGGGATCAATGCTAACTATTCGGCGATTTCCTGAAAAAGTATTTGATCACCATGATTTTATGAATTTTGGCAGTATTTCTGAAGATATGGTTGCTTTTTTAGAGGCTTGTGTTATAAGTGAGAAGAATATAATTGTAAGTGGGGGGACGGGGTCAGGTAAGACGACTCTTTTAAACATGCTTTCATCTTTTATTCCTTCTGATGATCGTATTGTGACTGTGGAAGATGTGGCAGAGCTGAGACTTCAGCAGGAACATGTTGGTCGATTAGAGTCAAGACCACCTAATATTGAAGGAAAAGGAGAGATTACTATTCGTGATCTTGTAAAAAACACTTTGCGTATGAGGCCGGATAGAATTGTGGTTGGGGAGTGTCGTGGAGGTGAGTCACTGGATATGTTACAAGCGATGAATACAGGACATGATGGATCTTTGACTACTATTCATGCGAATAGTTCTCATGACATGGTTGCGCGTCTTGAGGCGATGGTTCTAATGAGTGGTGCAGAGTTACCTGTTAGTGTCATTAGAAGCTATATTTCATCTGCGGTTAAGTTTGTCGTCCAGATTGCAAGGTTACAAGATGGCTCACGGAAGGTGTTGGCAATTACAGAAGTTTTAGGAATTAATAAAGAAACAATGGGTATTGATATGCAAGATATTTTTATTTATCATCGAACAGGATTGGGTAAAGATGGGAAAGTTGAAGGAGACTTCCTCCCAACAGGAATAGTTCCCAAGTGTTATAAGGAGTTTGGGCTCAGAGGGTTAGATATTAGCAAAGATTTTTTTAAGAAAAAAACAGTCAAAAATAAATAAAATGTTTAATTATTTTTATTAAACTTGTGTAATTTTTATTATAATTTGATATTATAAAAAATAAAAATGGAGGTTCATCTTTATGAACAAGAAAATTGAATCTATTTCTTTAATTTCTCTTTTGAAAGTCATGCCTATAGTTTATGCTATTGTGGGGTTTTTTGTTGCAATTGCCTCTTATATTTATTCGAAGGCGAATCCTGCTATTGCAATGCCAAGATTAGGTTTTTTTGATTGGGTGTTGGCAATTTTACTTTATAGTGTGATTTTTTGTGTTATTTTTACATTTTTAACGGTTATCAGTAGTTGGCTTTATAATATTTTCAATAAAAAAGTTGGTCCAGTAGAGGTTAACCTTGCGGACTAATGTCTAAACGAATTTTTATTTTTAGCTTAGTTAATGTTTTACTTATAGGATTAATATTTGCGGCAGCGATTGTTACTCAAGGAATAACTGTCTATTCTGATGTTGACTCTACTAGCATTGGAATAGACGAACAGGTGACTTTGAAGTTGACTATTGCTGGTTCAGGTTTTTTTAAAACTCCTAAGTTACCAAAAACTCCAAACTTTTCTGTTATTTTAGTCGGGCAGTTTACAAGTATAGATTTTTCACAAGGGAAACCTATCCCCTATACTGTCTTTAAGTATATGTTTATGCCTCACAAAAAAGGAACATTAGAAATTCCTGCTATTTTTTTTAAACATAAAGGATATTATTACTCATCTGAAAAATACCAGATTAAGGTTGGAGATAAACTCCGTAAAGTGAAACATAAAGAAAGCTCTATCCCCTATCAGTCTTTTAGAGGACAGGTAGAATCTACACCAATTTTTGTAAGATCGTATATTACGAGGTTTGCAAATAATAATGTTTTTTATAATCAACAAATAGTTTATACATATACAATTTATACAAGGGTTCCTATTCGAAAGATTCCGGAAATTAAAATTCCTGATTATGAAGCATTCCATCGTGAACCCCTTTACTATAGAAAAGAGTATATGACAGAAATAAATGGAAAAACTTACCGTGCTTTTGAGTTTAAGTTTTCATTATTTCCGTATATGACAAATACTCATATCATTCCACCAATTAGGATGGTGGTAAGGCGTTCAGATATAGCTAAATCAGCAAGAAACCAATTGCATTTTCCTAAGCAAGGCTACTTTATTAAAAAGAGCCAAAGTTTTAAGCTTAATATTAATGAGCTGCCTATTAAGAATAAACCACTAGCCTTTAGTGGTTTAGTTGGTAGCTTCGAGATTAAAGCTGAAGTGGATAAAACGGAGGTGGAGGTTGATGATTATATTATTTTAACGGTGAAAGTTAAAGGCAGTGGCAATATCAGATCGATTCCACATATTAAATGTCCATTAATAGCAAATTTAAGAGAATATAATTCGGATATTTTTATGAATTTCGATAAAAAGTCTGGCAAAATTGAAGGTGAGAAATTATTTAAGTTTGCACTTTTGCCAAGAGAAAAAGGATTGGAGACTATTTCTGAGATAGGGTTTTCTTATTTTGATGAAGATTCTGGCGTATATTTGACAAAATGGACAAAATCAATTGAAATTAAGGTAATAGAAAAGCAAGATGATCCACTAAAAGAAAAAGGATTTCCAGCTAAAAAAAATAATTATATGCTTTATCTTCTTGGTGGGGTTGTTTTAGCTTTTATAGGCATTCTTTTGTTTTTAGGAAGGAAGTAGCTGTTTTAGATAAAGGTAAAAATGAAAATAGATATTCTTTCAATAGAAAATAAATTAAAAAAAATTCTAACAGTGGCAAGGTTTAGACATTCATTAAACACGAGGGATGTTGCAGTTAAACTTGCTTTAAAATATGGAGTAGATGTTAATAAAGCTTTAGTGGCAGGGCTTCTTCATGACTGTGCGAAAGAGAGCAAAGAACAAATTAAATTGGATAAAGCAAGTGTTGTTTTACATGCGTTTACAGGTAGGAAATTAGCCCAAGAATATTTTGGTATTGATGATTTAGAAATTTTACAGGCAATAGAGTCACATGTTATGGGTAATGAGAATATGAGTCTTCTTGATAAGATTGTTTTTGTCTCCGACTTTATTGAGAAAGATCGCAATTTTAAAGGACTTGATGAGATAAGAATATTGGCAGAACAAGATTTGGATGCTGTGTTTAAAGTAGTTTTGATGCAAAAAATTAAGTATTTGCTTGATTATAACAAGGTTATTTGTGAGGACATTATTAAAACTTGGAATGCCCTTATTGTTAAGAATTTATGATTTTGCGAGAAATTGGCTAGACGCTTTATCTCTTTAACAATGGGAATAATGATGTTTAAAAACTTAAAGATAGTGGCGGCAGTATTTTTGCTTTTTTTAGGTGCTTTTCTGTCTCAAGTAATTATTAATAATGGTGTTTACCAGAAGTTAAAAAATAATCAAGATATTAGTATTCTTTTTATTTCTACCCATAAGAATAAATTTTATGGTGCATATCTTTTACATTATTCTCAGATAAAGAATGTTGTTTTTATTGCTAATATTAGTTCGATGACTAGATTTCTTAAGCATCAAAAGGATAATAAGCCTCTTTATCTGCAAGATTTATATCAAAGAATTTATTATCAAAGTAAAAGAAAACAAAAGCTCACGTTAACAGCATATCTAAAAGAATTAGAAAATATTTATGAAATAAAAATTGATCATTACTTCCACTTTGAAAAAGATCAATTACCTATGACTATTAATAGTGATATATTTTTTTCAGCTAGAGCCACGGATGAAGCTATTTTGAATAAATATTTAAATGTACGACCATTTTTAAGTAAGCTATCGGTTATTTCATATTTAAGAAGCTGGAAAGATAATATTTTTGATACTTCTCTTAATAAATTAGATATTTTTAATTTATTAAATAATGTTCATGCTATATATAGCACTGAAATTATATTTATGGGTTTTCATAATATAGTTATTGGTGATGATAAATTTTATTTGCGTGATATTTTTCAAACTAAGAATATTCCTAATAATGAAGAGCCGATAGTAGAGGTTTTGAATGCCTCAGGAGTTCAAGGTCAGGCATTAACAGTTAGTAGAAATTTAAGAGAGCAAGGTGTTGATGTGCAGAGATGGGGGAATTATGCTAAAATACTAAGATATGATTTTTTAGTAGCAATTGATAGGAGTGGTGATTGGAAAAAGACTCTTTTAGTCGTAAATTATCTTAAAGAACAAGGCAATGAAGTTGTTTGGTTTTTTAAAAAAAATACAGGTTTATTTGTCGATGTCAGTGTGATTTTGACTAAGGGATAAAAATTTTCAGACTATAATAATAAATTGCTGTTATAGCTAAGGAGGAGATATGCGAATATTTTGGAAATATATTCTTTTATGTTTAATTTTAGGTTCAGGTCTTTTTTTTATTGAGTTTTTAAAGCTACCAGTGCATATAATAAGTTTAATGAATAAAGTTATGCGATCTTTATTAGTATTTTCTATTGCATTCCCCATTATTAAATCTAGCAATAAATATTGTAAAAATATACTAAAACGAATAGATGGAGATGTTGTAATTTCGTCTTTGATCTCTAATATTATAAAGATATTTTTATTCATTATTGTTGCTCTTATTATTCTTAATATTTTTGATATATCTATTGCTCCAATACTGGCGACCTTAGGTATTGGTGGATTAACAATTGCCTTGGCGTTGAAAGATACTCTCGCTGATTTTTTCGCAGGTTTTTATTTAATAGCGCTTAGGCAAATTAAGATTGGGAATTATATTGAGTTTGATTCAGGAGAGAGAGGATATGTTGCAGATATTAATTGGCGAAATACACAGCTTAGACTGCTCGGCAATAATTTAGTTTTAATCCCGAATTCTAAGGTGATGTCAGCAAGAATTACGAACTATGATCTTCCCGGAGAAGAGATGAGTGTTTTAGTTCAGGTTGGAGTACATTATAAAAGTGATTTGGAGTTGGTGGAAAGAGTGACAGTAGAAATAGCTAAAGAAATAATGGAGACGGTGGAAGGTGGTGTTCGGAACAGTGATCCTTTTATTAGGTTTCATACATTTAATCACTATACTATTGATTTTTCGGTTATTTTGCGCGCACAGAATTTTGTTAGCCAGTATTTAATCAAGCATGAGTTTATAAAAAGGCTACAGAAGCGTTATATTCAAGAAAATATTGTTATGCCATTTCCTATTGTGGCGGTTAATAGATCCCAAGAAGATTTTTGAGAGTTGAATATCAGAATATAAAAATTAATTAGTGGGATTATGTGGAGATATAGTCAGGTCTTTGCAGGAGGATATATGTATTCGGAAGAAAGTTTAAAGCAATTTATCCAGGATAATCTAGGTGATAGAAAGTTTATTGTTGTTTCTAATAGACAGCCTTATGAGCATCAACTTAATCAGGGCAAGGTTGTTTGTAAGCGAGGGGCTGGTGGTATTATTACTGCACTTGATCCTGTAATGCAGGCAAGTCATGGTACTTGGATTGCCGTTGGGAATGGGACGGCTGATAAAAAGATTTGTGATGCAGCAGGACGGATTCAGGTGCCTGAGGATAACCCGAAGTACACTCTGCGCCGAGTTTGGCTTAATAAATCAGAAAATAAAGGTTATTATTATGGTTACTCAAATGAAGCGCTTTGGCCACTTTGTCATAAGACATTTGAACGACCGTCTTTTGAAGAAGATGATTGGGAGTCTTATAAACAAGTAAATGCTAAGTTTGCTGATGCTGTGCTTGATGAAGTCGGTGATGAAGAAGCATTTGTGTGGATTCAAGATTATCACCTTTGTTTGCTTCCTCACCTTTTGCGCGAGCGTATGAATAAAGATCAGTTAATTATTGCCCATTTTTGGCATATCCCTTGGCCTAGTTATGAAACATTTAGAATTTGTCCTCAGAAAAAAGAAATACTGCAAGGCTTATTAGCGAATGATTTGTTGGGGTTTCATATTAATTACCATTGTAATAATTTTTTAGAAAATGTGGAACGAGAGGTTGAGGCGCGTATTAATCGAGAAAATTTGACTGTAATAAGTGATAGCCATACGACAAAAATTCAGGCATTTCCTATTAGTGTTGATTATGCAGGAATTAACCACATATCTCAAACAAAGACTGTTGAAAATGAAGTTAAAGCGTGGAAAAATAACTATAATTTAGATAATCAGAAGATAATTGTAGGTGCTGAGCGGATTGATTATACCAAAGGTTTGCCTGAACGCTTTTTAGCTATTGAGCGATTATTAGATGAACATCCGGAATTAATCGGTAGGTTTTCTTTTTTACAGCTTGGTCAAATAACTAGAATCCATATTCCTAAATATAAAAGACTCAACGATGAGTTAAATGATTTAATGGAAAGAATCAACTGGAAATACTCTACTGATGACTGGCAGCCAATTTTGTTTATCCGGCAGCATCTGAGTTTTCAACGGTTAGTTGCACTTTTTAAGCTGGGAGATGTGTTAGTCGTCAGCTCCTTGCATGATGGGATGAACCTCGTTGCAAAAGAGTTTATTTCTGCCCACAGTGACGAGAGTGGAGTTTTGGTGCTTAGTAAATTTACTGGTGCAGCTCGGGAGCTAACAGAAGCATTACACTTTAATCCTTATGACCTGCAGGAGTTTGCAGGTAAGTTGTATAATGGAATTCTTATGTCTGATAAAGAAAAAAAAATAAGGATGATAAAATTGCGTGAAAAAGTAATGGAGCAGAATATTTATGCTTGGGCAAATGAGATGATTTCAGAGTTAATGGAGTGTGCTTATTTATCATAATAGCTAATATTACTATATTAAAAGGAATGTAATGAATAGATGAACCTTTCGATTAAACAAATCTCTAAAATTTTAAGTATTCAACCTAAAAACCCTGAATATTTTCAACATATTACCAGTGTTAAGATAGATAGTAGAGTTTGTTTAAAAGATTCACTTTTTGTGGCAGTGAAAGGCGAAAATTTTGATGGTCATGACTTTATACAGGAATCTCAAAAAAAAGGGGCTGTTGCCTTTTTTATTGATGAAACATCAGACTTTTTAAATTTTATTAGTAATCCTATACAATTTAAGAATATATTTATAGTCAAGGATACTATTTTAGCTTTACATGCTTTGTCAAAAAGCTATTTAAAGATTTTAAAAGCTAAGTGTATTGTCATTACAGGGAGTGTTGGAAAAACGACGACTAAAGATATGTTGAAATTTGTTTTGGAGTCCAACTTTAAGGTGATTGCGACTAAGGGAAACCTCAATAATCATTTAGGTCTACCTTTGACAATTTTTGAAGCGGATGAGTCGACGGATATTTGTATTTTTGAGTTAGGAATAAGTGATTTTGGGGAAATGACTATTTTAGCAGAGATTGTAAGACCTGATATTGGAGTTATTTTAAATATTGGGAAGTCACATTTGGAGAAGTTGAAAAATTTAGAAGGTGTGTTATTGGCAAAATGGGAGTTGGCTCAATTTTGTAAGTTGCTTTTTATTAATGATGATGATTCTTTGTTAGCAAGGAAGCTTAACCAAGCACAAGCTTTTGTTAGTGGGAAAATATTAGAGCTTGAATATGGTAAACAAAATATTGTTATTGATGCGCATTCGTTAAAGCTTAATATTTTAGGTGTTGGCGGTTTTTATGCGGCTAAGGCTAGTTATTCTGTCGCACAAAAATTAGGTATGACAGAGGGTGAAATTATTAAAAGAATAGAAGATTTTCGAGATATAAGTTCGATGCGGCAGGAGCTTGTTAAGGTCGGAGGTATCCAGGTTATTAATGATGCTTATAATGCTAACCCTACATCAATGTTGGCCTCACTAGATGTTTTTGAGAAGATGGTATTTAATGGGAAAAAGGTTGTTTTGCTTGGAGATATGCTGGAGCTTGGAGAACTAAGCAAGCAGGAACATTATGCGCTTGGTCAGTGTTTGTTAGCAAAGGGGTTTGATGAAGTTATTTTGTTTGGATTAGATATGTTTTGTGCATACCAAGGAATGCTTAAACAAAGTTTTTGGAGCAATGATAGAAAAGAGGTGTCGAAATATTTAAAGCATATTTTAGCAGATGGAGATAGATTATTTTTAAAAGGGTCAAGAGGAATGAAGCTGGAAAAATTTATTAATGATCTTTAAGTTTTTTTTAGCTAACTTTTTTGTTTTTTATATTTCCGTACAGATTTTTTTAGTTTGGTTATTAATTATTCTGATAAAATAATTTATTATTGATAGAGAATCATTGGGAATTAATTTACGCGCATTATTTAATATAGATAGAATCAAATTGAGTATGACGACTCTGATCGAACTTTTAGTGTTTTTTTTGTCGTGCTTTAATTATAGGAGAGACTTAATATGGAAAAAAACTTATATGTTATAATTATTTTTTTTATTTTAGCTATTACTTGTATTGCTACTTACAATATTATTGGAGTAGAAGTTGCAGAAGATGGTAGGCTTATTGAGTCATTTGGTTTTATTCCATTAGCGTTGTTTTTTTCTACGATAGGGGTAATATCTGCTATGGATATGGGGATCCGTTTTTTTGTAAAGTTAATAAGAAAAAATATCAGGTAGTAAATTTATGATTTTTTTTCTATAACATATCTGTTTAATGAATTAAATTATTTTAGAGGGGATAAATTTTAATATTTTAAAAGTATCCTAAGATAGAAAATGTATAGTAAAATAAAAAAGTTAATATTTAAGGTAATTAAAGATAAAATTATTTTATAAATGTTTGAAGAAAATATACTATATTTTAAGATAGGTGCTATGAAATATTTAGATACTTTATATTTTCTAAAGTTATAAATATAGTAAATAAAAGTTATTTAAGGTGGTTTTTTTATGAAAAAAATAAAAGTTTTATTTGTATGTATTCATAATTCTGCTAGGAGTCAGATGGCTGAGGCATTTTTAAATGAGTTAGGGGCAGGAAAGTTTGAGGCAGAGAGCGCGGGACTTGAGCCTGGGCAACTAAACCCTATTGTTATAGAAGTTATGAAAGAGGTTGATATGGATATTTCAAACAACACGACGAATAGTGTTTTTGATTTTTATAAAGCAGATAAAAAGTATGATTATGTTATTACGGTTTGTGATGAAGCTAGTGGTGAAAGATGTCCTGTATTTCTTGGTATATCAGGGAGATTACATTGGGGATTTACGGACCCATCATCATTAAAAGCTGAAAATAAGTTGCGACAAACAAGAGAAATTAGAGATGAAATAAAAGCTAAAATATTAGAGTTTATTAATCAGTGTCATTAAATATTATAATTATAATATGAGAATTTAATGGTGGATTTTATTATCATTAAGTTATTAAAAATGTGGATAAAAATTATTATCGTATATTTTGGGCAATATTTGATAGCGAAATTTACTCTTATTGCCAAGGCTTACTAGGAATTTTAATATATGAAAGAAAAAAAGATTCAACATAAACTAGAATATTTTTTATTAGAATTTTTTATTTGGTTTTTAAGCAGACTAAGTACTCGTTTTAGTTATTCAATCTGTCGATTTTTAGGGTGTTTTGCTTACTATTTTTTTCCCATGCGCAAAATGACAGCTTTTTATAATTTGAAAAGAGTGTTGCCTGATAAAAGTGATATTGATATTTTTAAGGTTGTTAAAAGTGTTTATATAAATAGTGTTTATTTTTTTTTAGAGTCAGTTATCCATACAAGACTTTTAAAAGAAACCCCACCAAAGATTGTTGGCTTAGAAAATCTTAAAAAAGCATATCAAAAGAACAAAGGAGTTGTTCTTTATACTGCACATATTGGTAATTGGCATATGATGGGGCATCAACTTGTGGCGGAGGACTTACCTCTTAATAACCTGGTGAAGCGTCAGCGCAATAGTCGAGTATTTGATAAAGAAGTTGAGGCTATGATTGAGTCAGGAATGAAAGTGACTATTTTACAAAAAACTCCTAAAAATATTTTTAAAGCACTTAAGAACGGAAATGTAGTTGAATTTTTAGCTGATCAGGATGCAGGAAAGGAAGGTGTTTTTGTCGATTTTTTTGGGTTGCCAGCATCAACAGCGATTGGTCCAGCACTTTTTAGTTTGAAAATGGGGACTCCGCTTATCTTTGCCGTAGATATTAGGCAAGCCGATTTATCACATACTATTTATATTGAGGAAGTGGGATTTATACCTACAGATGATCAAGAAAAAGATGTCTATTTATTGACGGAAATTTTGACAAAAAAACTCGAAAAATATATCATAAAGCACCCTGATCAATATTTTTGGTTACATAAGAGATGGCTTACAAGACCATAGTTAAATTTTTGTAGCATATTTTTTTATTATTTTACGAAATAGGTTTGTATAGTATTTATATTTTGAAGATGTTTTTAAGGTAATGAAATTTTGTTTTGACTTGGAAATGTTGATCAAGGATCTTTGTCTTAATGAGGAAATTAAAATGTCTGAAAATAAACAAGAACAAAAATCCAATAAAGAAAAACGCAGTGTCCCATTAGGGGTTTGGAATAAATGTGATAATTGCCATGAGATTCTTTATGCTAAAGAATTGAATCAAAACAAGAAGGTTTGTGCTATTTGTGGCTATCATTTTAAGTTTGATGCTTGGGATAGAATTAATTTATTGATTGATCATGAAACCTTTATAGAGTATGACCATGAGATGACTTCTGCAGATCCTATTAAATTTGAAGATTTAAAAATGTACAAAGATAGAATAAAGTCTGCGATGGCAAAATCGGGTAGAAAAGATGCTGTGATAACTGGGGAAGGTAAGCTTTCTGGGTTAAAGCTTGGTCTGGGTGTAATGGACTTCTCTTTCTTGGGTGGGAGTATGGGGTCAGTTGTTGGGGAGAAATTAACACGTTTAATTGAGAATAGTATTAAGGAAAAGATGCCTGTCATTATTGTCTCAACCTCAGGTGGCGCTCGCATGCAGGAGAGCATGTGTTCATTAATGCAGATGGCAAAGGTAAGTGCTACATTGGCTAAGCTATCAGAAGCAAGGTTGCCGTTTATTTCAGTTTTAGCAGATCCAACAACTGGTGGAGTAAGTGCAAGTTTTGCTATGCTTGGTGATATAAATATGGCTGAACCTAATGCTTTAATTGCTTTTGCAGGTCCGCGTGTGATTGAACAAACAATCAGGCAGAAATTACCGGAAGGTTTCCAACGAACAGAGTTTTTAAAGGAACATGGGATGATTGATATGATTGTTGAAAGAGAAAATATGAAGCATACATTATCAAGGACTTTGAAGATATTACTTAATTTAAATTACAGCGATGGTAAAGGAGTAAAAAATGCAAAAAATTAAAGTTTTGGTTAGTGATCCCTTGGCAGCTGAAGGGCTGAAGTTATTAAGCTTTGGGATTGATCCTGATGCTAAGTATCAGTATGAGCTTGATGTTAATACGGGGCTTTCTGAAGATGAAATTATTAAAATCATTGGTAATTATGAAGCTTTGATTATTAGAAGTGGTACGCAAGTTACTGCAAAGGTAATAGCCGTTGCAAATAATTTAAAAGTTATTGGGCGTGCAGGAGTTGGGGTTGATAATGTGGATGTTCAGGCTGCCAGTATGAAAGGTATAATTGTTATGAATACCCCAGATGGGAATACGATATCTGCTGCTGAGCACACAGTGAGTATGATGCTTTCTTTATCACGAAATATTCCACAGGCAAATGCATCTTTAAAAAATAAAGAATGGAATCGTAAGTTTTTTACAGGGACAGAGGTTTATGGGAAAACTTTAGGTGTGATTGGACTTGGGAAGATTGGTTTTGAAGTTGCTAAGCGTGCAAAAGCGTTTGAAATGAATCTTATAGTCTATGATCCATTCACTACTAAAGAACATGCGGCAAAAATTGGGGCAAAATTGGTTAGTTTAGACGAAGTTTTTAGCAATTCTGACTACATCACTTTACATTTGCCGCGGACAAAAGAAACAGAAAATTTAATTGCTAAAGATACGATTGCCAAGATGAAAGATGGCGTGAGAATTATTAATGTTGCTCGTGGTGGAATTGTGAATGAATCTGACTTGACAGAAGCTTTAAAAAGTGGAAAGGTTAAGGGGGCAGCGATTGATGTCTTTGATAAGGAACCTTCCATAGATAGTCCTCTCTTCTTTGCTGCTAATGCCATTGTCACTCCGCATCTGGGTGCATCAACTGAAGAAGCTCAGATTAATGTCGCTATTGATATTGTTCGCCAAATTCGTGATTTTTTTGAGAATAATGCTGTCAAGAATGCTGTCAATATGGCTTCCCTTTCTCCTGAAGACTTGGCTGAGATGAAACCATTTATTGAGTTGGCAGAAAAAATTGGGTTAATTTTATGTAAAATAATTAGCTCAAAAGGTGGGATCGAAGAAGTTGAGATTAGATATGCAGGAGATATTTCTGGTATTAAGGTTGCCCCGATTACAGTTTCTTTTTTAAAAGGGTTACTTCAAGGTATTGAGGAAAATGTTAATTTTGTTAATGCCTCATTTTTGGCTGGTCAGCGTGGGATTAAGATAAAAGAAGTTACAGTTAATAAAATTGAGGACTTGGTTAACTTGATTTCAGTTACAGTTAAAACGGATAAAGAAGAGATGACAGTAGCAGGAACAGTGTTTTTTGGTAATAATATGCGGATTATTAAGATCGAAAATTATAATGTGGATATTTCACCCTATGGATATATCTTACTTTCTAGAAATGAGGATATTCCAGGTGTAGTGGGAAAGCTTGGTTCAAAGCTTGCAGAAGAAGGGATCAATATTGCAAATATGCAGGTTAGTCGTAGTGATCAAGCAAAAGAGGCTTTGATGGTTACAACAATTGATCAAGAAATCACTAAGGAAATATTAACAGAAATTCAAAATATTCCAGAAATTAAAGAAGTGAAAATAGTTAGTTTATGATGCTTTATTATTTATATTGATCAGTCATTTTTCTTAGTTAAAATGACTAGACAAAATATAAAGGTATTATATGATTACATTAAAAGAATTATTTAAAACTATTGATGTTTTTACACATATTAAAAGGCAAGTGACTGGGATTACACTTGATTCACGGAAGGTTATTCCTGGTTATATTTTTGTTGCCCTTAAAGGTGTTCACTCAGATGGTTATGATTATATTGTAGAAGCTATTTTAAAAGGGGCTATTTGTATTATTGCTGATAGGGATTTTAAGTCCACTAGCAAGGCAGATTTTGATAGAATAATCACCCCGAATGTTTATGAACTTGCCAGTAAATTTGCTCTTTTAGTTTATGATAACCCTTCGACAAAGCTCAAAGTTATAGGTATTACGGGAACTAATGGGAAAACAACGACAACCTATATTTTGGAAGCTATTTTTAGAAAAGTTGGTTTTAAAACCGGTATCATTGGTACAATTCAAAATAAAATTGATGATAAGATTACCCTAAGTGAGAATACTACGCCATTCCCTACAGAACTACAGGGTATTTTTTATGAGATGGTGCAGGCTGGTGTTCAGTATGTTTTTATGGAGGTTTCAAGTCATGCCCTTGAACTTGGTCGTGTTTATGGGACGGAATTTGCTGCAGCAGTATTTATGAATCTGACTAAAGAACATTTAGACTTTCATATTAACATGAAAAATTATGCTTTAGCTAAGAAAAAATTATTTGATATGCTACCAGATAAAGCCATTGCAGTGGTTAATAAAGATAGTAAGTATTCTAGAGAAATGTACCGTACCCCCATTCAATTTTCACGAAAAACTAAGTCTGATTTTACAGCGAAGAATATTAAGTTTGATAGGTCAGGTTGTATGTCTCATTTTGATATTAATAATATGAAGATTAATACAAAACTAGTGGGGATGCATAATGTTGAAAATATTTTAGCAGCAGTAGCCGTCGCGGTTAGCTTTGGTATTGTAAAACCTGTTATTGAGAAAGCGCTTCAAGAATTGGAGGGTGTTAATGGTCGATTTGAATTTGTACGCGCGGGACAAGATTTTGCATGTATTGTGGATTATGCTCATACGAGTGATTCCTTGGCACAGGTATTAAGGACTTGTAGAAAGCTTAAAATGAATAGGATTATTACTGTTTTTGGTTGTGGTGGTGATCGTGACCGAAAAAAAAGACCGCTTATGGCGAAGGCTAGTGCTAAATATAGTGATTATGTGATTTTAACGAATGATAATCCACGGGATGAAAATCCTAAGCGTATTTTAACGGATATTGAGGTGGGATTTAATGAGGTTGGATTTTTAGATTATGAAATAATTGAGGACCGGGAAGAAGCTATCAGGGTGGCGATTAATATGGCCAATACTTATGACCTAGTTTTGATTGCGGGCAAAGGTCATGAAAATTATCAAATTTGTCGAGGAGAGCATAAACTTTTTTTAGATAAAAAGGTTGCACATGAAAAAATTCGTGATATATTAACTGCGAACATAAAACCAATGTTGATTTAATATTTAAAACGAGGTATTTCAGTGATCTCAAATTTCTTCCAAAAAATAAATTTTTTAATGAAAAAAGAAAAACGATGTTTCGTGAGAGAAATTGTTAATTATTCAGTTGCCTGCCGACTTGAAAAATTAGCATATAAAGAGCATAAAGGATTGCTCGGTAGTGATGAGATGCTTACTAAAACAGAAGATGTTAGTAACACAGGCATGTGTCTTTTATGGCCTGATAACTTTAAGTGTCATTTTTGTAAACATCGGATTGATAAGGGGCGGAAAAGTAGTAGCTGCGAGCTTACTAGATGTAAGTTTGCAATGATAAGCTTCAAAATAGGGGCTAATATGTTGATTACTGTGCAAATCAGAGGGAAGGTTATTGAGGATATTAAAGCAAAAATAATTTGGTATAAAGAGTCGGAAGACAATCAGGTTTTTCATGGTTGGATTGGGGTTGAGTTTTTTAAGACATTAGATTTGGTTTAGTTGCATTATTAGCTCAGATGTTGGTGCTAGGCATTTTTTAATGCTTTTTTGATAACATCTTCAATTAATAATTCTTCAATATTTGTGCAGTCTTGGAGAATTTGATTAATAGTTTTTTTAGCTATAGCAGGAGAATATCCCAGAGATTTAAGCGCTTCTATTGCATCATTTTGGTGAAACTGTAGCTTAGGAGAGATCGTAGACTTTTCTGGTTGTTTAAGATCAAGACCTAGTAAGTCTATTTTATCTTTTAAGCCAAGAATTAATTTTTCAGACTTTTTTTTCGTAAACCCAAAAAAAGTTTTGAGAATATCTATATCTTTATTAATAATACAGTTTGTAAATTTTTCGATTCGTCCATCAATTTTTGAAAGAATATCAATAGATCCTTTCGCTCCAATTTTTTGGATACCTTTTATCACAGTAAAAAGATTTCGTTCTTCGGATGTTAAAAATCCGTACCAAGTACTGCTGCCTGAGTACATATTCATGGATTCAGAAATAAATATTTTTACGCTTGCTCCCTGCTCTGGTAGGTTATTTAAAGTAAGGTTTGAAACATTTATAATATAGCCTACTCCTGCTTGAGTTTCCACTGTTATTTTATCAGCTAGTTTATGTTGTAATGAACCACTAATGTAATCAATCATGTTTCCTCCTTAAGCAACAAAGAGTTATTTTATCAAGAATTTTTTTATACAGAATACTTAGGTATTGAAAAATAAAATGTAGTCCCTTTGTTCAGTTTTGAGTCCAGCCAAATATTGCCGCCATGTTTATCAATAATTTTTTTTACGATAGCAAGACCGACACCTGTTCCTTCAATTTCTTTAACCATAGACCTTGCAAAAAGCTTAAAGATAAAATTGAATTCTTTTTCATCAATACCAATACCGTTATCTTGGATAAAAAAGGTTAGCATATCTCCTCCATCATCTTTAAAACCCAATTCAATGTTTAGGGGAATATTTTCATTACGGTATTTGATAGCATTGCTAATAAGATTTGTCCAAACAGTGATTAAATAATTGGTTTGTCCGATTATAAAAATTTTAGAATTTTCAAACTGCTTTTTATGAATTTGAATATCTTCCTCATTAAGTAATATTTGCAGCTGATCTAGAACAAGGTTAACTATTTCAGACATATCAGTTTTAATAAATGAATATTTAAGTTTTGCAAATTTGAAAAATTCAAAAACATCATTGAGCATTTTCCCTAGTCTAGAGGCTCCATTGGATGCAAGCATCAAATATTTTATACCTTCTGGATCAAGCTTTTCATAATATTTTTTTTTAAATGTGTCTAAAAATCCTTGTAAAGTAAATAATGGTGTCTTGATATCATGGAAAGCGGAGTAGACAAAGTTCTCCATTTCTTTGTTGGATTCATGTAAATCAAATATTTCTAAGTCTTTGCGTTTAATAATGTTGGCATAATCAATTAACATTGCGAGGACAGCAGCAAAATATTTTGCGATGATTAAATCTTGTTTCTTAAAGATTCGAGATCCAGAACTATTGATATTAATAATACCCATTAATTCAGAATTATTTTCTAAAAGGATATTTACAGAAGAATTGATATCTTCGCGTGTTAGATATTGTTTGATATTTTTAATGGCTTTACTTTTATTAATAATGACTGATTTTTTGTGTTCTAAAACCCAGCTGGCAAAGCTTTTGTGTGTATCAATTTTGCTGTTAGTAAAAGCAGGATTACCTATCAATACTTCGACATTCAACTTATTTTTATCATTGTTGAGTAACATAATTGAGCCAGAATCTGCACTTAAAAAATTTGTAATAAATTTTAAACACTCGTATAATTTATCATAAATATCAAGGTCTGTATTTTGGAGGTCAAACATTAAGTCTGAAAAGAATTTCCCAATATGTCTATTCGTTGTGTCAGTAATATTTTTGTTATATTGATTCATAATAAACATTAAATCATTGGTTGAGTACGGTTTTTTGAAAAATTTGAAGTTAATTTTATCATGATTAACTCCTTTTACTTCACTGGTATTATCTAAAACTATTAAGACATTTTGTGTTGGTGTAATAGAGTGAATTATATCAAGAGCAGCTTTATTAAGTCCATCAACAATAATATAAAAAATTTCTTGGGATTTAAGCATTGTTTCGAGGTTTTTTAGCTGGTGTTCATAGCTGAGCTCAAAACCTTTTTTATAAAGTTTATGTTCATTAAGTTCGATATTAGAACCATTAGTATTTTTTTTATTAAAGAAGAGTATTTTTTTCATTTTATTATGCCTTGAAATATTATTTTTATGTTTCTTTAGTAAATTCGATTTCCTGTTTTAAAATATTAAGGACATCATCAATATTATCTTGAATATTGATGATGTCTTTAATATCTGGAGGGATAGTTCCCCACTTAATGAGTTGATCAAAGTTAATAATATCGTTTCAGAAGTCTTTGCCAAATAAAATTATTGGTGCATAATTATGTATTTTATTGGTTTTTATTAAAGTATAAATTTCAAATAGTTTATCTAGAGTGCCAAACCCTCCGGGAAAAACAATGATTGCTTTGGCTAAATAGCTGAACCAAAATTTTCGCATAAAGAAATAATGAAACTGTAACTTTAGTTCTTCGGATTGATATTTATTAGGGATTTGTTCATATTTAATTTTAATATTAAGCCCAATGCTTTGTCCCCCTGCTTGTTTTGCTCCTTTGTTGGCAGCTTCCATAATTCCTGGTCCGCCACCTGAGCAAACTACACAGTGATTGGGGTTTTTAAATTTAGTATTAACCCAGCGGGTTATTTTATAGGAGAGCTTTTCTGCTTGGTTATAATATTCTGCCATTTTTTTTATTTTTGGTGTTATTTTTTTTGTATCTTTAAGTTTTATGGCTGAGCCAAAAAAAACGATTGTATTTTGAACACCAAGTTTTTCAAACTTGTGTTTAGGTTTTAGGAGTTCATCAAGAATTTTTTTTTCTCTTATTTGAAATTGAGAGATACTTTCAAGAGCAGTGGAGATTTCATTAAAAAAAAAATTTTTTTTCATTTATTTACCTTTTTTGTAGAGACACCATATTATAGTGTTTAGAAGTATTAATAAAGAGTATTTTATAATAAAATACTCTTTATTATAAGATTAAAATGTTATTTTTATAAAGATAATAAAAAATAAGACATTTACTTGTTAGAATGGGGAGAGTGTATGAATACGGAAATAGATATTCGGGAATTATCTGCTAGAATGCAGGAAGAATTAAGCCATATTCGGAGGTTGCTTTGACATTAAAACTAAAGTATCCGAAATTAAACTACTAGAAAAAAGTACCTTTATTGATGGTTTTTGGGATACTCATGGTAATGCTCAGCAGGTAATGCAGAAATTAAATAATTTAAAGAGCGAGGTGGAGGTTTTTCTTAATCTTGAGATAGAAATAGCAAATTCTCATGAACTTTATCTGATGGCTTTATCAGAAGATGATCAAAGTTTAGTGAATGAAAGCATAGAAACTCTCATTAAGTTAAAGAGTGAATTAGATAATTTAGCTCTAAAAGCAAAGTTAGATGGTAAGTTTGATAAAAATAATGCTATTTTAACGTTACATTCCGGTGCAGGTGGGACAGAGGCCTGTGATTGGGTGGATATGCTTTTTAGAATGTTTTTAAGATGGGCAGAGAAGAGAAACTATAAAGTAGAAATTATGGATCTCCTCCCAGGAGATGAAGCAGGAATTAAGAGTATTGTTTTTATGATAAAAGGTTTGTATTCTTATGGTTACTTGCAATCAGAGATAGGGGTTCATAGATTAGTGAGAATTTCGCCGTTTGATACGAATAAAAGAAGGCATACTTCTTTTGCCTCGTGTGATGTTATACCAGCAATTGCGGATGATATTGATATCAAAATTGAAGAAAAAGATTTAAGGGTTGATACTTATCGGGCTAGCGGTGCTGGAGGACAGCATGTCAATACAACAGATTCTGCAGTGAGGATAACCCATCTGCCGACTAATGCTGTTGTTCAATGTCAAACGGAACGATCACAGTATAAAAACAAGGCTAGTGCAATGAAGCTTTTAAAAGCTAAGCTTTATGCCCTTGAGGAGGAAAAACAAAGAAGTGCAAGTGAAAAACATTATGATGAGAAAGGTTCTATCGGTTGGGGGAACCAGATTAGATCATATGTTTTTTGTCCATATACAATGGTTAAGGATCATAGAACAGGCTGTGAAGTGGGGAATGTTCAATCTGTCATGGATGGCGGGTTAGATCCATTTATTCAGGCATATTTGAATACCTGAGCAATTTTTTTTCTAGCTTTGCTAGATGGATGAAAAGTATAATTAATAAACTTTAGGAGATAAAATGGAAAAAATAGAAGATTATAGAGATTTAATTGAAATGCCTTTAGATGAGTTAATCGTTAAGTCAAATAGGATCAGGAAAAAACATACTCAAAAGATAGAGCTTTGCTCTATTATTAATGCGAAATCTGGCGAATGCACGGAAGATTGTAAGTATTGCGCACAGTCTGTACATCATAAAACGGATGTTAATGTTTATGACCTTAAAAGTAAAGAAGAAATTATTAAAAAAGCTAAAAATGCTAAGGAGGCTGGAGCAGTCAGATACGGAATTGTCACTAGTGGCAATTCATTGACAGATGCTGAAGCAGATATTGTTGCAGAAGCAACGAAAGAGATTAGGGAGACTTTGGATCTGAATGTTTGTGGTTCTTTTGGTGCTTTAAGTGAAGAGAATTTACAGAAGTTAAAGGATGCAGGGATGACACGTTATCATCATAATCTTGACACTTCTCGAGAGTTTTATCCAAAGATTGTTTCCACGCATAGTTTTGAAGAAAGGATTAATACAGTTAATAAAGCAAAGAAGCTTGGTTTTACTGTCTGTAGTGGTGGGATTATTGGGCTTGGTGAAAGTTGGGATGACCGAATTTCAATGGCCCTTATTTTAAAAGAGTTAGATGTGGATTCTGTGCCGATTAATATTTTGATGCCTATTGCAGGGACTAAACTTGAAAAAAATGAGCCTATCCCTTATGCTGATATTATTCGTACTATTGCTATTTTTAGGATCATTTTACAAGATAAAGATATTAGATTAGCTGCTGGCCGTGAGACAAAACTTAAGGATTTTCAAGGTTTAGGTTTTTTAGCAGGAGCGAATGCCATGCTAGTCGGTGGATATTTAACTGTTAATGGTCGGAATGTTGAAGAAGACAAAACGCTTAAAAAAGAAATCGAGATGCTTTGGTAATTATAAAGAAATAATCTTCTGGCGGTGAAGCTTTTTTAGCCGTCAGAAGATTTATTTTTTGCAAGGTTTTCAATATGTTTACATTTCGGATAATTAGAACAACCTAAGAATTGACCGCGGCGACTATTTTTTATCACTAGCGGAGAATTACATTCTGGACATTTTTTATCTATTTTCTCTGCATTTAATGCCTGAGAATAACGACATTTTGGGTAGCCATTACAAGCAATAAACTTACCATAAGAACTATTTTTAATTACAAGACTATTATTGCATAGTGGGCATGGGTCTAGTTCCTCAGCTTTTTTTTCATCTTCTGCCATTTCTTTTTGTTTCTTTTTATCAGGCTTGATATATTTACATTTTGGGTAGTTACTGCAACCGATAAATTCACCATAACGGCTTTGTCTCGTTACTAAATCTGATTCACATTTAGGACATTTTTCTCCCGTAGTATGCACTTCTTTTTGTGAGGACATATTAGTGTTGGCATTGTCGATAGTTTTGATAAACGGCTCGTAAAAATTTTGAAGCATTGTCAGCCATTTAACTTCTCCCTCTGCAACTTTATCAAGATCAGTTTCCATCTCAGCAGTAAAATGTGCATTCACAATATTAGGAAAAAAATTTTCAAGTGCTTCTGTAACTTTAAAACCAATCTTTTGTGGGATGATTTTTTTCTTTTCAATTTCAATGTAACCGCGTGCTGTCACTGTTGAGATCGTTGGTGCATAAGTTGAAGGTCTGCCAATTCCATTTTTTTCTAGAGTTTTAATTAATGTTGCCTCGGTATAGCGTGGCGGTGGTTCAGTAAAATGTTGTTTTGGTTCAATTTTAGTAACAGCAATGTTTTCGCCTGTTTCAAGCTGTGGCAGAATAGTATCTTTTGTATTTTTATCATAATGATAAATTTTGAGATAACCATCGAAAACAAGTGTTTCCCCTATGCTTTGCCATAAGGTGTTTTTTGCTTTTAAGGTAATAATATTTTGATCAAAAATAGCTTCGTTTATTTGACATGCAACCGTTCGTTTCCAGATTAGCTGATAAAGTTTAAACTGGTCGGAGGTTAAGTATTTTTCTAATGAATCAGGCGTTCTGAACATAGAAGTAGCACGAATACATTCATGTGCTTCTTGTGCACCTTTGGCTTTTTTAGTATAAGTTTTTATTTTAGAGGATAAATATTTATCGCCAAGTTCTTGTTGAATAAAGTCCCGAATTTCTGAAATAGCACTTTTTGCAATATTGGTGGAATCTGTACGCATGTAGGTTATCAACCCTACAGTTTCATTTTTTAGTGCGACACCTTCATAAAGCATTTGAGCAACAGCCATTGTTTTTTTTGATGAGAAACCACAGTGATATGAAGCAGCTTGTTGTAATGTACTCGTAATAAATGGTGGTTTAGCTGCTTTCTTGCGGCTTTTAGCTTCAATTGTATTAACAAAAAAAGATTTTTTTGTTATATCTTCAAGGATTGCTAAAGCTTGTGTTTCATTTTTAATATCTAATTTTTTATATTTTTTACCTGCTTTTTCAATAAAGTCTGCTTTGAATTCGATGTTATTTTTATTGCAAGCTGCTGAAATCGACCAGTATTCTTCTTTAATAAAGTTTTGGATTTCGCGTTCACGATCAACTACAATTTTTAAGGTTGATGATTGAACCCTCCCTGCCGATAAGCCTTTCATGATTTTCTTTCCTAAAAGGGGACTTAACTTGTAACCTACTAATCTATCTAGGATTCTGCGTGCTTGCTGTGCATTAACAACATCATAGTTCATTTTGCGTGGATTCTTAACAGCAGCCTTAATTGCTGAAGGAGTAATCTCGTGAAAGGTTATTCTTTTAAATTTATCATGTGCTATTTTTGAGGCTTCTATTACATGCCAAGCAATAGCTTCTCCTTCCCGGTCTTCATCAGGAGCTAGAAAAACTTGATCAGCATTTTTAATATGTTCAACTAAAGATTTTGCTTGTGCTTTTTTATCAGAAGATATTTCATACGTAGGCTCAAAATTATTTTCAAAATCAACACCCATTTTACGCTTTGGAAGATCTCTAATATGACCAAGCGTTGCAATAACTACATAATCTTTGCCTAATATTTTAGAGATGGTTTTACATTTCGCTGGGGACTCTACAATCAAAAGGTTTTTGATATAAGCAGGTGTTTTTGGAATTTTAAAGCTTCGTTTTTTTGTTGTTTTTGTTTTATATGGGGCCATTTAACTTCCTTGTATTGTAAAGTCAGAGAGGATTATATTTATATTGCTAAATTTAATTTAAATGTTTTTTTAATTTAGACTCCCCAAGAAAGTCAAGGTCATCAATATTTTCGATTTCATCTAAGAAGTTTTGGATTAAAACATCATATTCATAACTCAAGTCATTCTGTTCTATATTAGTTAATTTGCTTAAAAAATTTTTAGTCTCTGTTGCAGACATCCCTGTTTCTAAAAGATTGTTATCTCTAAAAATTCTCATAATATTAAATGTATCCAAATTATCTCTTTTAAATTGGTTAAATAAATCTGTCATTGCGATTAGTTTTTCATCTTTTTTTGCCATTTTGTTCCCTTTAGATATACTTAGAGATATCTTGTCTCTATGATAAAATAATGCTATGTATAATTTTTATATCTAAACATAACAAATCCCCCGAGTGCTTGTAAAGAAAAAATTGATTGTTTGCTAGAAATTAAAGCTTATAAAATATGTCCAATTAAAAAATTAGCAGAAATAGCAGCAGTGGGTATCTAAAATGATGTTAGAATCTGTTTAATGAAAGTTGCTTGAGTTTTTTTTCGTCATTTTCTATCATAAATAAATGTGAATTGTTTTTTTACTGTCATAAGTTTCCTAAGTTAATATATTTATAGATAAAATATTATGTGGAGTCAATTTAATATGGCAAAAATAGAAATTTTAGGAACTAAAATAAATAGTGTACCAACAAATAAAGAAGATTATATTTCATTAACAGATAGGGTGAAAAATATAATTTTCAAATTCTTTCCTTTAAAAACAGCGAAACTTTTATCAAAAAATTACAGATATTTATACAACAAGTATTAATTATAAAAATAATGATAAACTAACTAAACAATTTTTTGCAACTATGCAAAATAAAATGCACTATGCCGTGCATGGCAAAACTGCTGCAGAATTGATTAACGAAAGAGTTGACAGCAAAAAAAATTATGGGACTTCCAAATTTTGAAGGTAAATATATGACTGTAAAAGATACGAGTGTTGCTAAAAATTATTATGGAAAAACCAATACATATAGATTCTAACTATTAAACTTTGTCTATTTTTAATAATATATATCTAATATTTTAATAATGTTTTTTTTAACTAAGAATAGGAGAATAAAAAATGTCAGAAACTCCCAAAAAAGAAACAGTTTATTTAAGAGAACTTAACATGAAATACAAAAAGAGGAGAGTATCTTCAAAATTTAAAGATATTCAGCTGATAGATACAAAACTAGTTTATGAGTTATTTAAAGATATGAGGAATGAGTCAAAAGAAATAATAATAACAATAAGTTTAGATAAAGATTTTAGAATTTTATGTTATGAAACAATTGCAATAGGCGGGATTGATGGAATTTATACAAGAGAGTTTGAAGTAATAAGAGCCTCTATTGCCTTAAATGCTTATGGAATAATAGTTGTTCATAATCATCCAAGCGGAGACCCAACACCAAGCGGAAATGATATAAATTTCACAAAAGAACTTTTGCTTTTAACAGAAACAGGCGGGATGAAGTTTCATGACCATATCATAATAGGCAATAATAGTTTCTTTAGTATGGAAGAAAAATATAAAATGCAAGCTTTGTACTTAGAACGAAGAGCAGAGGATGAAGAAAAAGGCGAAATAAGAGGGCTGGCAAGAGGACGGACGGAAGGAAAACGAGATGGGCTTGTTGAGGGCTTGAGTGAAGGCGAAAAAGTTGGAGAGAAGAAAGGCGAAAAGAAAAAAGCTATTGAAATGGCAAAAGAAATGAGAAAAGATAAGAAACCTCTTGAAGAAATAATGAAATATACAAAACTTTCTAAAGAAGAAATAGAAAATTTATAGTTCCTACCACAGCCAGTTAATTATATTAAGGTTGTTTTATTAAGAGGGCAAGAATTTTTAAGATGATGCGGCAGAAAATAAGGAAGGAAGAAAGTGTATGAGATTATCAAAGACTACCTAGACAAACAAAAAATAAAAGTTGTTGGGAAATATGACTTTGGCAATAAAAAAGTTAAATATTCTGAGAAGATACAAGGTTGGAAAATAAATAAATTTAGAGGTGATGAGTAAATTGTACGAGCTTTTATTTTAGCTAAATTTTGTTAATGAATTAGGCTATAAACCTGAAAACATAGAAATTGAAAAACAATATGATATTGGCAGACCAAAAGTAAACAAGCCTAGAATAGATATTATTGTAAAGGATGATAAAAGTTTAAATGTAAAAGACTTAATAAAAAAATATTAAGATGAACTAAAAGAACTTTGTAAATATGATAATGACACAAAAGATGTTTTTGGTTTCGTAAATACTTGCTGGGTTTTTGGTGAAGTTGCCAAAGGATTAAATTATCAAATTTCCATGGCAGAAGTTGGAAATGTTGGTTATAAACGAAGTAAACGAGGCGAAAAACTAATGCCTAATGATCTTTACCGTATGAATGATCTTGGCGAAGTTTTAGTTGCTGATGCTAGAAAAGAAACTGCTTTGGATTATTTAAGGGATGTAAAATGGGATTAAAAGAAAAACAAAATCAAAATCAAAATTCAGAAATAATAATTTACACGGCAAAAGAAGGTGGCACAAAATTACAAGTAACGCTTGAAGATGAAACGGTTTGGCTTACTCAAGAGCAGATGGCAAATCTTTTTGGAAAAGCAAAGTCTACTATAAACGAACATATAAAAAATATATATGCAGAAAAAGAACTTGAAGAAAATCAAACTATGAAGAAATTCGGGAATTCCGAATTTTCTATAAAACCAGTTAATTATTATAACCTTGATGTAATCATTTCAGTAGGCTATAGAGTAAAGTCGCCACAAGGCACAGCATTTAGGCAATGGGAAACCAAAAGAATACATGAGTATATCATCAAAGGTTTTACTTTAGATGATGACAGACTTAAACAAGAAGGCGGACGAAGCAGATATGCAGCAGTTGTTATCTAAACAATGTTAGAACCTGTTTAATGAAAGTTGCTTGAGTTTTTATTATTTATTCCCAATTGTATTTTGAATAATAGTCTAAGATTTTTATAATTTTATTTTGATTAGGTGTGTTTTCGCTAAATTCTTTAAAAATCATTTCAAAAATTGCTTCTAATCCAGTCCAATCATATTGTTTAATTGAAATAGGGGCTTTTTTACAATTCTTAATTTGTTGAGTAAACTTATTTTTAATTTTTTTTTTACATACGATTTTGCCTTGCCCGCTTGTTTTTCCCCATTGAATAGGAAATAATTCCCCATTATCCGATAAATTATCCTTACTGAGATAAATTTCTATAGTTGTAGCACGACCATTGATATCCATTTTTTTAATTATGTTTGAATTTTTGGTTATAGTTGGATAATCTTCAGCAATTTTTAAATGCGGATATTGTTTGATTTTTATATTATCAGGAATTTTAGTTAAACTCTCTTTCAAATTTTTTATTGCTGATGTTCCAACTGTATCGTTATCAAAAAGAGCAATAATTGGGTTCCGTATGCCAGCACCAATAAAAGCTTTAATAATTTCTACTATAGAAGTACATCCGCCTTTGGTGCAAGATTTTTTAAAATCCATAAATGAATAGTATTCTTTTAAATGAGGATATAGAATATCTAAACTTTCTCTCAGGAAATAAGTATCAGTAGAGCCCTCAGGAAGAATTATAATTTTTTCACCTATTTTAAAATCATATAAATTATTTTCTTCAATAACTTGTTCGTAAATATTCTCCTGTGAATAGTATTCATTTTCAATTAGCTCAGTAATATCATATTTTATTGAATCTTCTGGATCAACAACCTCAAGGAATGCTCTTAATAAACTTTTATGATCATAAAAAAAAGAATTAAACTGTGTATCAAAAGTAATAATATATTTAATTAAGGAGAGATCTGGTATGTTTTTAGGAATATTATCATAGAAAAAATAATTATTTTTTATAATTATTTTACTTGCTTTTAAAAAAAGGTCAAAGGTAGTTCCTTCTAAAAGGTCTATTTCTTCTTTTGTACTTAAGTATGGGTCATCAGTATATAATTCTTTTAGTTTTTTGATTTTTGTATTTTTTTGTGTATTAAACATTTGTTTTGAAAAATCTAATGTAATTCCTATTATATTTAATCTATGTTTAATGTTTTTTGCTATGTTTATAAATTGGAAACCTTTATTTGTCCTTAAATCTGAAGGTTGAAATAGCAAAAGTATCGATGGGTCTATTGTTGTCTTGCGAGAGACTATTTCATAATTGGATATATATAAAGCACAATACGAGCCCATTTGTTTTTCCTTTATTAAATTTATTTACAACAATCTAAGTCTTTATTTGAACCCCATTTACTTTTAGCATATTTTTTAAAAATTGGCTTTAAATTGTTTTTTATACATTTTTTATTAATTTCACCAATGTGAGAAGAAAAGACTCTTTTATTTTTTACAAGGTCTCTTCCTTAAAATTGATCTAATTTAAAAGTACAATTAGTGTTCTTTCTATGGTGAAATAAAAAATTAATTATATTAAATGTTCATTCGCTATTTAATAAATTTTTTAAATAAATAGATTTTTTTAATTTTTTGTAGTGCTTTTCTAATATATTTTTCAGAATTTTTATTTTTATATTGGACAAGAGCACGCTGCATTGCTCGTTCTTCTTCTGTTTCTGGAACATAGATTTTTTCATTAGTTAAAGGGTGGGTTTTACTATAATATATAGCAGCAGATAAGGTCATTGGCAAAGGAATAAAGTCCTGTATTTGTTCAGGCATAATATTTTTACTGGTGCAGTGAAGCCCCATATTAACAGCTTTATCTAAGGTTGTTCCAGGGTGAGAGGTTATGTAATAATTAACAAGAAAGACAGGTTTTTTTAGTTTGCGACTAACTTTACGGAAAGCTTTTTTAAATTGTTTGTATACTCCATATTTTGGTTTATTCATAAGTTTTAATACTTTGTCATCTGTATGTTCCGGAGCGACTTTCATTCGTCCGCTAATATTATTACGGCAAATATATTCTAAGTATTCTTCACTTTCATCATTGCCGAAAAGTAAATCATATCTCAGTCCGCTTTGGATAAAGACATGTTTAACTCCGGGGATATTTTTGATGTTTTGATAAACGGTTATCGCCATAGGATAGTTAAGTTTTAAATTTGGACATTTCTCAGGCAGTAAGCAGTGGCGTTCTTTACAGAATCCACCTTGACTCCAGACATTACAGCCAGCTAAAAAGAGGTTTGCTGTCGCTCCACCGATATCTGTGAAAGTCCCTTTAAAATCAGGGTGTTTTGATAGTTTTAGTGCTTCCAGATAAATTGATTCAGGTGTACGGCTTTGAACTACTCGACTTTGATGGCAGAAGATAGAACAGAAACTACATTCGCCGGGACAGCCTATATTAGAAATCAAAGAAAATTGCATCATATCTTTAAAGCCTGGAACCCCTCCTGTTTGATCATAAGTTGGATGCCAGATGTTTTGGTACGGCAGTTCAAAAATAAAATCTAATTCTTTTGGTGAGTAAGGAAACTGTGGTAAATTATGAATAAGAAATCTTTTAGCATCGGGTTGTATGAGAGTTTTAGAGCGACCCGGATTTTGATTCTCATAGATAAGTTTAAAAGCTTTAAGATATGCTTTTTTATCCGTTGATATCTCTTCAAAAGAAGGTAAGAGTATATAGTTATCTATATTTATTTTATTTTTAACAATACAGGTACCGCGAATATCCGTTATTTTTTTCCCCTGCTTTAACCGGTTAGCTATTTCAATTAACTGTCGTTCGCCCATACCATAAATTAGAAGATCAGCTTTGCTGTCTAAAAGAATGCTATGCCTTATTTTTGTTGACCAGTAATCATAGTGTGCTAAGCGGCGCATACTAGCCTCAAGTCCACCTAGGATAATCGGTTTGTTTTTGAAGTTTTGTTTGATCTTGTTGGTATACTTGATTAAAGCCCTGTCAGGGATAGAGGTTTTTCTAGCGTTTGGAGTGCGTCGAGGTTTTTTATTTGCTGTATAATTTTTTAGCATCGAGTCAACGGCTCCAGAGGAAATTGCAAAGAATAACCGAGGAGACCCAAGAGCTGTAAAGTCTTCATTTTTATTAATATCAGGCTCAGCAATGATCCCCACTTTAAAGCCATCTGCTTCAAGTGAACGACCACAAACAGCTGCGCCACAAGAATGATGGTCAATATAAGGATCACCCGTGATAATAATAATGTCAAGTTCTGTCCAGCCTTTAAGCTGCATTTCTTGCTTAGTCATTGGTAGAAAGTTAAAATTTTTTGTTTTTTTATTCATTTTTTATATTTAAGCCTGCTACATAGCCTGTTGACCAAGCAATTTGTAAGTTATAGCCACCTGTTGGTCCATCTAGATTTAAAACTTCTCCTGCTAGGTAAAGGTTATTTTGGATTTTTGAACACATAGTCTTTGGTTCAACTTCTTTGAGGCTAACACCACCTTTTGTCACAATTGATTTATGGAAGCCTACGACCGAAGTTGCAGTAACTTCAAAATTTTTGAGTAAATTGATAAGATTTAACCGTTCTTTCTTTGTTATCAAGTTACAGGGTTTTGTTTGGTCAATTTTAGAAAGTTTAATGATAACAGGTATTAATTTTTTAGGCAAAAGATTATCCAGACTATTTTTAAATATTTTTGTTCCTGCTTGGTGGAAATCACGAAGAACTCTTTTATCAAGCTTATGATGATCAAGTGCCGGCTTGAAATCAATACTTATTTTTGATGGTAGTTTAATTCGTGAACTAAGGTCTAAAATGATTGGCCCGCTTAAGCCGTTTTCTGTAAATAATGCTTCCCCAAAAAGCGAAATTTTTCCCGCAGATATGTTAACATTACGTAAACTTAACCCTTTTAATTCTTTGATAAAATTTTCTTGGCATACGAAAGGCGTCAAAGCAGCCGTTGGCTTGATAATCGTATGACCGATTTTTTTTAGCAGAAAGTATCCATCGCCCGTAGAACCTGTTGATGGGTAGGATTTTCCCCCTGTTGCGAGTAAAAAATTATTGGCATAAAACCTGCCATTATTTGTTAAAATATTATTTTTGTTTATTTCTAATACGGTTGTATTAAACTTTATGGGAACATCTTGCAAAACTTTTGAAAAAGTTTCTGTGATTTCCCTAGCAGAATTTGAAACAGGAAAAATACGGTTTCCTCTCTCAATTTTAGTTTCAATATTTAAATAATTATTAAAAAAATCTATAGTATCTTGGATGGAAAATTGTGAGAGCGCAGAGTAGAGAAATCGACCATTATCGCCAAATTTTTTGATAAATTCATGTGTGTCTGTATTGGCCGTTGTAATATTGCAGCGTCCTTTGCCAGTAATTAAAATTTTTTGGCCAATTCTTTCATTTTTTTCAAGTATTAAAATATCTAGTCCACGCAGATAAGCATTGAGTGCAGACATAAGTCCTGCAGCACCTGCTCCAATGATAATAAGATCATAGTTTTTTTTCATGTTTATTGCTCGTAAATATGATAAAGTATAAATTCATTGAAAATTTGATTGTTTATATCATAAAATGATGAATAAATATTATCATTTATTTTAGTATGATTAAACAACTCTAGTAATATAGCATAATATATCTCTACTTTAGTAAATATTTTTATCTCGTTTTGAAAAGGCAAAGCTTTTACTCTATTGATATACAAAATTGATATACAAAAGGTTTTGTGTTATATTGATTGAATGAAAATATAGTTAGAAGGAATAATAAATGCAAATAACTGAACAAGTTTTACTTTCCACTACGAACCTTACAAAATTAATTGAGTTGGCTCTTTTAGAAGATCTTTATGGAGGAGATTGTAGTTCAGAAGTTTTAAAAGATGGTGTGATCATTACAGCAAATTTTTTAGCAAAAGAAGCTGGAGTTATTGCTGGTTTGGTTCTTGTTCCAGAAATTATCAAAATCGCTGGCACTAATAATTATCTAAGAAGTCATCTTCAATTTGAGCCGCATGTCAGTGAAGGTGCAAAGGTTTCCAACAACACTGTCATAGCTTCTATCTGTGGAGATATTAAAGATATTCTAGCAATTGAGCGTACAATTTTAAATTTTGTTTCGCGGGTATCAGGGATAGCAACTTATACAAGTAAAATGGTCGATGCTTTAGCTGGAGCGAAGCCAAGGATTTATGATACACGGAAAACATTGCCGGGCTGGAGAATATTAGATAAGTATGCAGTATATCAAGGAGGGGGAGTTAATCACCGTCTTAATTTGAGTGAGCATTTAATGTTTAAGGATAATCATTACTACGGGGATAAATTGGGTGTGCTGGAATATCTAAAAAATTTAAATAAGCTTCAAGATTCAAGCCAAGCCAAGCGTGTAGAAATAGAAGTTGATAATTTTAGTTATTTTGAGCATGAAGAAATTTGGAATGCAGATATTATTATGTTGGATAATATGAATTTAAAAAAGCTTAATGAAGCAATAAAAATTATTCGTTTGAAAGAAACAGCTCAAAAAAAATATGAGATTGAAATTTCTGGAGGGTTAAATATTGATAACCTTGCAAGTCTTAAAAATTTGGATGTTGATCGTATTTCAATTGGAAGAATAACCCATTCTGCTTCTAGTTATGATATTTCATTAGATTGTATCTAATAGTATCTTTTTGTTCTTAAATTTATTTTTTAGATCACAGGAAAAACGAGCTAAATATATTTTCATTGCTTAGAAAGTTAAAGAGTTTTATAATAATCTATGGGAAGAAACTAATTTTAGAGTTTAAGTATTTTACTTGTAAGTTAAAAGGAGAAGATCAGATGAAACTAACGAAAATGCCCGCTATTTTAAAATCAATACTCGCAGAAAAGCTTGCTTATCGACCGATGAGTATAGTAAAAACTGCTGTACAGCCTTATTTCCAAACAAGAA
>JAAEPJ010000142.1 GCA_024222485.1 bacterium
CAATAGGTAAATTATGCGAAGAAAAAAGAAAAGAACTAAATATTGAAAGTATTGTTTTAGATGAGGATTATTTTTTTATATCTAAGAATAAAAAGCAATCTATTAAGAAATTATCAGAAAAAGGAAAAGCACTATTTGAAACGTTAGAAGTATACAAAGACTGGCTTTTGAGTTTAAAAATATTAGACCCTGCTTGTGGTAGCGGTGCGTTTTTAAATGAAGCCTTAAATTTTTTGATAAAAGAGCATAAAAGTATAGACGATATAATAGCAGAGCTTACAGGGGATGAATTAAGAATTTTTGATACTGATAAACAGATATTAGAAAATAACTTGTTTGGTGTTGACATAAACAATGAAAGTGTAGAAATAGCAAAGCTTTCCTTGTGGCTGAGAACGGCACAACAAGGCAGGAAGTTGTCGAATTTGAGCAATAATATTAAATGCGGTAATTCGCTGATTAATGATAGAGAGGTTGCAGGGGATAAGGCGTTTGATTGGGATGTTGAGTTTAAG
>JAAEPJ010000143.1 GCA_024222485.1 bacterium
CTTACTTGAAGAACAAGATTTTTAAGTTACATGGAAGTCGGAGAACAACACTTCACTACGGTATACCCCCTGTTTTGGGGGCATTTACCCCTTTATCACAGAAACGGCTCCTTGCTCATCAAAATAACATCGAAATTCAGATTCTACACCCTCAAATTCATCAGACAAGATACTTTTAATGACTTTTGAGTCAACTTGCCTTGTTGCCCCCACTTTGGGGGCACGGTTACCCCAGAATTCAATACAATAGCCTGCAACCTAAATAAAACCTTCGATAAGCTTAATCTGGCTATAATCAATACCCTATAACCAGAAAATCAAACATTAAGGAGGTATAATGACAGTTTTAACAATAACATGCTTTCGTTAAATTTGGGGGCATTTGTCCCCATATCTCCAAAACGGCCCCTCCCCAACAAAAAGAACATCGAAATTCGAATTCTACGCCCCGATATTGACCAAAACCAATTGGTCTCATAAATTACCTCGTCTGGTGGTACTAACCTCCCTTCATTCAGCTACCAGACTATTTATTATTCCTTTTTTCTTGTGAACC
>JAAEPJ010000144.1 GCA_024222485.1 bacterium
AGGAAGGGGTTTATCGAAACAACATTGTTCTGACGGGGATGGGAGGAGAAGGAATCCTTTTTTGATTAGATAGCATACTTTTATAAGGAGGAAGTAAAGTAATACTAGAATCTTAGAATGTCCTTTATTGAAGAGAGTTGGTGATCTTTAGAGGCTTAAATTCACTGTTACTAACTAGGGTATCGAGATAAACATTTGGTGCCATAAAATTCAACTTTCCTCACTTAGTGAACCTATAGCCTATGAAGCTTTAAATAATTATCTTTTCAATCTATTTCATTCAATATTTAAGGATATTTCAGTTTGAAATAATACAAACATCTAAAATTAGCAAGCTTCAAAAATAATGAAGTGATGATAATATGAAAATGTGCAGAAGATGACCAAATTGATGTTTTGAGACAATTGTTGTTGTGTGTGATCGAGTACAGGATAAGCCTTGTTATGTTTAGTGTAGAGCGTACGTGCTACGTTTGCTTTTCAAGTTTAGTTTCAAGCCTTTTTATGTCTATTATCAACTCCATTTGGATATATTTCTCCGTGCACTACTGTCAAAGTTAGTATTGAAGTGATTGTAGCCCCAG
>JAAEPJ010000145.1 GCA_024222485.1 bacterium
ACAGTAAAAATCCTTTACTCCACCATGATTTGGGTGCATTAAATATATGTTCAGTCATTGAAAATATAGTAATTAGAAGAATCAAAATCCGACTTTCCTTTGTCGAAGGGTGCACATGTCGGACCTGAACGACAATGCATTAACTGTAGTGAGACTCCATATCTATACTAGTTCCTACTTGAAACTTCCCCGTTCATGTGTCATGGTGGCCATGGACAGAGGTTCAGGGCAGGGCTGGTAAAAGATAATGTCTGGTGTAAGCAGGGGCAGCAGGAGATAACCAAGCTGGGGATCACAGTGGATCAATAATTGTGGGATAGGCAGCCCAGATTACGTCTCACCTGGACTGTTGAGAATAAATGTGCCGAGGCCGCAGTGCCATGACATGTGTTGGAGAGGCGACCACCTGGCATGGATGTGGCACTGGTGGGCCGGGAGTTTGACGCACCCGTCCTGGGTGCCCGGCTTCAGGACCGGGCGCCTGAGGCAACCAGGGTACTGAAAACACTTGGCTCAGGATTTGTGTAATTACGCAAGTTCCAGTCCACAACAAAGGCATAAATTGCGTTTCCCCTCTTAGAAAATCCATCTACCATACCCCCTGTTTGGCCTCCTTAGTGGTCTCTGTGCGCATCTCATTCCTAGGCGTAAATGTTGAGATTTACCTCCCCATCAAGGAATTATTCCTGCATGCGCAAATCCCAAACGCAAATCCAAAGCGCAAGTCGCAAATGCAGGTTCAATTCCGCCGAAGGATGCACAGCACAGGATCATTGGTGATCGTGAATAAGATTAGTAGGCGTAAAAATGTGCAGAGGAAGGAACCAATCAT
>JAAEPJ010000146.1 GCA_024222485.1 bacterium
AGGGGACACAGGAAACTATACAAACAAGAAATTTTAGGTGAAATTTAATAACTAGCTATACAGAGCAGCTACAGTACCGCATTAAGGAAGCCTAACATCGCGTTGCGAGAATTTGCGTGACGCGCTCGATCCTCGATGCTATCGCGTGGGCAAAAATTCAACTTTTTGATCGCGAAAGATCGCGGACATCGAGATCGAGCGCGAACGAGTGCGCGGTCCTCGATCCGCGATCCACGATTGTCCGGGATGTATTCATTTCATGTGCACTCCTTTCGAAGCTCTGATAAATTTCGTGGCCAAGGTGGACTGGGTAAAAATTATTCATAAAACCATCGGTTTTGCTGGTGACCAAGTCATATGTTTTAGGCAATAACAAAAAATGTGTCCGTATTTGTCAGACAAGTACAGGTAACGAATCATCAATCTAAACCCTCAAATAGCCGAAATTTAAGAAAGTTCAGAAACATTGAGGGCTAAAAACCCTTAATATTTAGGCAACTTTGAGGGCTAGGATGAGGCTCCAGTTGCTTACCCTATTGGAATGAAAGTGTACTAATAGTTGAATCGGTTCAAGGGACATTCTATAAAATCCACCCCGATAGAAAAAACATCAAAAGTAATTAATTTGAAAAAATTAAAAACCCATATTTAACATATATTCCTCAGCTTAGTAAACGTTTTTACAAGGAAACTAGATAAGACCCTTAATCTTTCAGTTCCTTATTTTGAGGTCTCTTTTTGCCATTTCGTAGTCTTGACCGTTTTATCATCATAACAGATTTTTATTTGAAATAGGTTTATTAGATAGTTGTGGCAATTATCAGCGTTTAGATTAAGACCCAAGAACAGTTTTTGGGTTGTTGGTTTTGATTGTTATTGTCTTATGACATGTGTTCTCTGTAATAGGTCTTGTTCCCAAGAGGCAAATTAAGGGAAATGAGAAGTAAAAAATATTTGATGGAAATCGGTTGAGCTGTGAGGAAGAGTGATAGTCTTTTGTTCTCGGGAATCTTACTTTCAATTGCCTTATGACCTCGAACACATCAGTCTCTTACCCAAGAGATCTTTCCTTTCATTTCAATTAATTGTCCGCGAGACAAACATTTTTGGTAGCTGAGAAACCAGTTTATAAGAAACCTA
>JAAEPJ010000147.1 GCA_024222485.1 bacterium
ATACGTATGTTTACAATGTTTTAAAGCAAACGGAATCGTTTTATTCCATGCCAAAGGCGTACTTTATTAAGAAAGTGAGGTGAACTCTAATTGCAGGGCAACTTTTCCACTAAGTTTCATGGGAAATAATAAGAAACCCTCGGTTTGATAAGAATTAAGCTGTTTCCATGGACAGAACTGTTGTGATATGTATGTTTACAGCGTTTTAGAGCTAACGAAATCGTTTTATTCCATGTGAAAGGCGTACTTTATAAGAAATCGAGGTGAAGTCTTATTGCGGGACTAAGTTTTAACTAAGTTATCATGGAGAACAATAACAAACCCTCTGTGTAATAAGTATTAAGTTGTTCCAATGGACAGAACTGTTGTGATACGTATGTTTACAACGTTTTAGAGCTAACGGAATCGTTTTATTCCATGCGAAAGGCGTACTTTATAACAAATTGAGATGAACTCTCACTACGGGGCTAATTCTTCAGTAAGTTTCACGGGGAACTATAAGAAACCCTCGGTGTAATAAGTTCTATGCTGTTCCCAAGGACAGAACTGTTGTAATACGTATGTTTACAACGTTTTAGAGCTAAGGTAATCGTTTTATTCCATGCGAAAGGCGTACTTTAACAGGAATTGAGGTGAACTCTTATTGCGGGGCTAAGTTTTCACTAAGTTTCATGGGAAACTATAAAAAAACCCTCGGTGCAATATGTTCTAGGCTGTTCCCATGGACAAAACTGTTGTAATATGTTTGTTTACAACGTTTTAGAGCAAACAGAATCGTTTTAGTCCATGCAAAGGCGTACTTTATAAGAAATTCAGGTGCGCTCTTATTGCAGGCTAAGTTTTCACTAAGTTTCATTGGAAACTATAAGAAACCCTCAAAGTAATAAATTCTAGGCTGTTCCCATGGACACAACTGTTGTAATACCTATTTTTACAACGTTTTAGAGCTAACGGAATTGTTTTATTGAATGCGAAAGGCCTACTTTAACAGAAATTGAGGTGAACTCTTATTGCGGGGAAAAGTTCTGACTCTTACATTGTGTCTCCAATCAGCCAGTAAGCTATATATTTTGACACGCTAATAGATATTTTGATTGA
>JAAEPJ010000148.1 GCA_024222485.1 bacterium
GTCCAAATGCCCCGCGAGAGTCCCAAAAAACTAGACAATAGAAACCAGTTGTCATCTGCACATTAGTCAATGCTACAAAAGCTCCACTGATGTAGAATGTGTCAGTACTCTACAACTCCTCAACCAGTTTCACAATATTCTGCCAGGTGAAGACAAACTTTTAGTTCATTTTTGCTGGGACCAATGTCCACCAGTTTCCAAACAAGCGGCCTTCGGCCGCAAAAGATACCCGGCCCAATTGCGGTTTTTGGGGGGGAAGTAGCAGTTCATGGGAGAGGTTGCAGTTCGTGGGGGAGGTAGCCATTTGTTGGGGAAGTAGCAGTTCTTGGGGAAGGTAGGTTTTTGGTCAACATCAGTTATTGGTCAAAATCAGTTTTTGGTCAAAATTGTTATTTGGTCAAAACCGGTTTTGGGTCAAAACCGGTTTTTGGTCAAAACCGGTTTTTGGTTAAAACCGTTTGTTGGTCAAAATCGGGTTTGGGTCAAAATTGGTTTTGGGACAAAACCGGTTTTGGGTCAAAACCTGTTTTTGGTCAAAACCGGTTTTTGGTCAAAACCGTTTTTTGGTCAAAACCGGTTTCTGGTAAAAACTGGTTTTTGGTCAAACTGGTTTTTGGTTAAAACCGTTTTTGGTCAAAACTCCACCTGGTCTCCATCTGACCTCTACCTTGCCTCCTGAACTCCACCTGGCCTTTGGCCATAAAAGTACCCGGCCCAGGTAGCCAATTGTGGAAGGTGGCAGTAGGGACAAGGCGTGTGTAATGTGACCAACACCCAGGGGTTCTTTCTCCCGGTCTGTTCACTTTGTCAAATTTACTTTTCGGGCCAAGTTGACGTCTGCTCTTTTTCATACTTGCATACTCGCATACTCGCCCTGAACGGGGGGGACCCGGCCCCCCCCTGATGAATTTGGCACAAAATAAAGGTGAAAAAAAAATGTCACACCCATGTCACTGCTCAATTTTCGTCACACCCAGGTCACTGCTCAATTTTTGTCACACCCAGCTCACTGCTCAATTTTCTTCACACCCAGCTCACTGCTCAATTTTCGTCACACCCAGCTCACTGCTCAATTTTCGTCACACCCAGCTCACTGCTCAATTTTCGTCACACCCAGCTCACTGCTCAATTTTCGTCACACCCAGGTCACTGCTCAATTTTCGTCACACCCA
>JAAEPJ010000149.1 GCA_024222485.1 bacterium
AAGAATTTTGATTTCTAAAGTCTGAATACAAATAATATCAACTTCAAACCTAGTCTGTCAGCAGCAGAGATGGCAGAGTGGATAGGTCACTCAATTCTGGATTAAAGGGTTCTTCAGATCGCAGTTCGAATCCACGTAAGGTAAGACTTTTGATTTATAAACTCTGAATAAAAATGATATCAACTTCAAACCTATTCTGTCGGTGAGCTCCGGGTGGTGTGCAGGCAGAGTGCTTGTATCACAGTCGAAGGGTCGAGAGTTCGATCCTGAGACATACGGTTGTATCCTGAAGCAAACCAAAATCCCCTTGACATTCCAAAAAGTGGCAGTGGCTCCACAGGAATTGTCGAGAGGGGCGCCAGGGGTCGGGGGTCTCCCCTGGCGGCTCCCTGAGAGAAGAAGCAGGGGGATTTTGAACAAATTTTGAAGATTTCTAAAGAGAGAAAGTAAACAATGCAACTGATTAAATTTCGTGAGCAAGTTTCATCAGATTCTTTCTATACTTTCGTTTATTTCTCTGTTTATTCAGATTCTTACTATAGTGTTTCCGTTTCATTACTGTACTTCATTTTATTTAGTTCGTTTCTTCAGTTTCTCTAATCGTAAGATTCAGATGAATTTCTTTCGTAAGTTTCTGTTTGTTTCTCTGTTTATTTAGATTCTTACTATAGTTTTTTAGTTTCATTACTGTACTTCGTTTTATTTAGTTCGTTTCTTCAGTTCTCTGTTTGTTCAGATTCTTACTATAGTTCTTTAGTTTCATTACTATACTTCTTTTTATTTAGTTCGTTTCT
>JAAEPJ010000150.1 GCA_024222485.1 bacterium
ATTATTGGCGTTCTCGTTATATTACACGAGAAAAAGTTGAAGCAGAATTCATTTTAAAATCTGTGTGTTTTAATTTGCTTAAAGCGATAAACAAGGTAGAAATTGCTTAAAAAGTAAATTTTAAGCAACAATCAAAAAAAACTAAGCCTTTTTAAGTTATTTATGATGATATTTATTTCGTAAAGGTAATATTTAATTAGGTTAATAATTTTTTTAAATATTGACAAATTTATTTTGTTTTGTAATTAATATGCAAAATTATAGCTAGTTTAAAAGTGTTTTGTTTTTAAATTTTAGCTAAAAAAATTAAAGGATTTTAAAAAATGAATAAAAGCTTTTTAACGAATATGATAGCAATACTTGTTATTATAATAGGGTATTGTTTGAATTCAGGTAAAGAACAAGTGTTATCTGTGGGTTTTTTTGCATTTTCTGGTGCAATAACTAATTGGTTGGCCGTTTACATGCTGTTTGAGAAAGTTCCATTACTATACGGTTCAGGAGTGATTCCTAATAGGTTTGAAGAGTTTAAAGAAGGGATTAAATCTTTGATTATGAATCAGTTTTTTAATAAAGAAAATATTGATCGGTTTTTTAAACAGGAAGAAGAAACAATCATAGATAAATTAAACTTTGATGGCGTTATCAAGGCAATAGATTATAATAAGCTTTTTTTGGGGCTTGTAGATACCGTGATGAGTTCTTCTTTTGGTGGGATGCTGGGCATGCTTGGAGGAAAAGAAGCATTAACTCCAATGAAAGAACCTTTTATCAAAAAGATGGAAGAGTTGATTTCTGATATTACAAAAGAAGAAAAATTTTTAGCTGTTTTAAATCAAAATATTTTGACTAGTCACGAACAAGATAATATCGCGAGTAAATTAGAAGATGTTATTGATCAACGGTTAGCCGAGTTAACACCACAAATGGTTAAAGAAATAATTCAAGAAATGATCCATAAACATTTAGGGTGGCTTGTTGTTTGGGGGGGAGTTTTTGGTGGAGCGATTGGTTTAATAATGAGCTTTTTAAATTAAATTTAAAAAGCTCATTATCTAAAAAACTCAGTTCATCAAGTTTAAAATTTTCTTTTTCTTTTTTTTACTAGTTTTTTTATTTTTTTTTGACCTATCCAAACTTTTTCATTGGTTTTGATATTGATGAGTTCAAGTTCAACTTGATAGTACTTAACGGATTCTTTGCCAAGTTCATCAAAGATTGTGTTGATTTGTCCTTTAAGCATAAAGTCTGCACCTGTTTCTTGGAATTTAGCTTTTTTGGTCGCTTGACTCGAAAAAGTTGCTTGGTCATCTTTTTCGCTTCTAAGTTCTTGTCTTTCCGTGCTTGATGCAACGAACTTTATTCTTCCTGAGTTGACTAGAGCGGTTTCTAAATCCTTAGTGATTGTTTGGGTATTAATGTGTTCTTGAGACCTGTTTAAGATCATTCCAACAATAACAACAGGTTTTTTTCCCTTTTTTTCCATAAATTCTTCACGCCAGTAGCTACCAAGACAGCTGTTAACCAGTGCCTGTGATGTAATTTGTGAGTCTGCATCATTCCAGTCACCACTTAGATCAACAATTTCGTTTGATTCCATTCGTGTAATTTTTGTACTGGCACAACCGAAAAGTAGGGCCGCACTTAAAGAAATGATAAAAATTTTATTTATCATGTTCATCTCCTTTTTAATTTTGATATTGAACTATTTTAAGCAAAGCTTTTTTTCATTGCTCAATCAAATGGTGTTCACATTAATTTGAGCGACTTTTTTTAGAAAATAAATACATTTTAAATGGATATATATAATTATAATATTTTAGAATTTTTAATCATCAACTAGAAAGTTATTTAAACTATAGTATATTTATTCTATAATTTTCAAGTAAAAAATTTAGAGGAAATTTATTTTATTTTTGAAGGGGAAAGACTCTATCATCAATAAATTATTATCATAAACTCTCAATAACTAGAATTAATAGGATATTAGAGTATTTTAAAATAATATTAGGCTAAGAAAGAAAAAGAAGTGCTGGCAAGATTCTTGATATTAAGCTAGAAATTAGTCCAAATGTTTATTTTTAAAAATAAATGTTGAAGTTACTTCGAAAATTTTATTAAAAATAATTGTTTATTTGGATTAGTCTTTATAAGATTATAATAATAAAATTAAGCAAACTAAAAATAGGAATACTAAAAAATTTGTTAGTGTTATTTCCTAAAATAATAATAGGACTCAAGTAATGTTTATAGATCAATCAAAAATAATTGTAAAATCAGGGAAAGGCGGAGATGGATGTGTGAGCTTTCGTAGAGAGAAATATGTTGAGCGTGGTGGTCCTGATGGTGGCAATGGTGGCAGAGGTGGAGAAATTTATTTAGTTGCATCTACGCGTTGTGCAAGCTTATATGATTTTACGAAACGACGACATTTTTTTGCAGATAATGGTATTAATGGTAAAGGGGCTCTTAAACATGGCAAGGCAGGTAAGGATGTTTTTATTAATGTCCCTTGTGGGACTTTAGTTTATACGTATGACCTAGAAACGGATACTAAAACTTTAAAAGCAGATTTAGTGAGCCAAAGAGATAAGCTTTGTGTTGCAAAAGGTGGTCGAGGTGGACGAGGAAATGCTACCTTTAAAAGTTCAAATAGAACTGCCCCTTCTATTGCGGAGAAAGGTGCCCCTTCTCAAGAAGTTATTTTGATGTTAGAGCTTAAATTAATTGCAAATGTGGGGCTTTTAGGTTACCCCAATGCCGGTAAATCAACTTTTTTAGCTGCAGTCACTAATGCTAAACCTAAAATTGCCGACTATCCTTTTACAACATTAAAACCAAATTTAGGTGTAGTTCATTATTATGATAAAAGTTTAGTTATTGTTGATATTCCAGGGATTGTTAGCGGTGCACATCAAGGTGTTGGACTTGGTTTTGAGTTTTTAAGGCATGTGGAGCGTACACGATTTTTATTGCATTTAATAGATGTTAACGCTGAAAATATTTTTGAAAACTTTGAAAACTTGAATCAAGAGCTTCTTCTTTATAATGAAAAATTAGCAACAAGAAAGCAGGTGGTTTTGATCACAAAGCAAGATACAAGTTTAGCTGACTTAACTGAGGTTAAACAAAAAATTTTAGCTTCAAAAATAATTAATGTGTTGGGCGTTTTTGAGATCTCGGCTATTTCTCGCTCAGGTCTAGATGATATTTCAGCATTTTTATATAATATTTTAGATAATTTAGATGAGGAACCTGAAGAATCTCTCATCGAGGCAGAAGATGCGATTGAAGAGTTTATCTTGAAAAAAGAATTTTCTGTTGCTAAGTCTGGTGGTGTTTTTTATGTCAAAGGGGAAAAGGTTGAGCGTTTAGCATCAATGACTTACTTTGATAAGCCTGAAGCTTTAATGCGGTTTCAAGCTATTATCGATAAGATGGGAGTCAATGAAGAATTGAAAGCAAATGGTATAGCAAAAGGCGACTTAGTTATTATCGCTGACTTTGAATTTTATTACCAGTAATTAGCAATGTTTTACTAGGAATAAAAATAGGATTATATATGTTATTAACCCTTGATATTTTTTTATATATCGCTGGATACTTATTTGCTGCATTTTTGTCATTTTCTATGACAGCTTTTATTCTTGCAAAAAATTTTAAACCTAATATTAATAAATGGTTTGTTTTACTGCATTTTTGTCTTGCTTGTTGGTGGCTCGGTTCTGCTTTTATTAAAATTTCAGCTTTCCCATATGATTTTGCTATAAATTTTTATCGTTTAACATATCTTTTTGCTTTTTTAATCCCAGCTTTAGGCATCCATTTTATTTTTTCCCTCTTAAAAAAAGAGTGGGGTGGTTATTTTAGAGATATTTTTTATATTATTACATTTATTCTTATTTCTTTCCTGCCTTCCTCATTTTTTATTCAAGGACTAGTGAGTACCAACGATAATGTTTTTCAAGAGATATATATTGGGGTGTTTTATTATATTTTTATAGTCACTTTTTTGTTGAGTTGTGGTTATGCACTTTATGTTTTCATGAAGAAAAGGAAAAAAGCGTCTAGCCTGAAAAAAGGTCAGTTTAATATCATATTATCAGGGTATAGCCTTATTTATTTAGGTGGGGTGTTATTTTTTTGTGATATCTTGAAAATTTTAAATGTATTTGCTTTATCAGGCTATGTTGGCTCTTGTGGATTATTAATCATCGCTTATGGAATTATGAAGCATAAGCTAATGGAGGTCGAAGTTGTCTGGCGATATTTTTTTGAATATTTTTGTTACATCATAATTGGGGTAATTCTTTTTTTTATTTTTACTGTTTACCTTTTTCTAAATACTTCATTACTAACTGCCTTTTTAATTACTTCCTTTGTGGCAACAGTTTTTATGCCTTTTTTTAGGGTGGGATTTTTTAAAGTTTCACATAACTTCATGCTTTTAAGTTATCAGTCTCTTTGGAATAAGTTGGAAAAAATATCTCAGAAGAGGAACAATAACTTGGATATTCGTGATTTTGCCGAGTTTTTAGTTAAAGATCTTGTCATGACTATGAAATTGGAGAAAGGCGTTTATTATAAATTAAATGAATTGAATAATAAATATATTCCTCTTTTAGCAACTAAGCCTCAGTATTATTTGCCCCTTGACCAAACAATTATTGCATACCTTAAAAAAACGCAAAATTATATTTATAGAGACGATTTAGAGGCTCTTGAGATAAAAAAAGTGATGCAGGATATAAATATTTCACTTTGTTTTCCTATTTTTTACGATAACTTAATGGTAGGGATTATTGTTTATGGAGAGAAAAAAACGGAGAATACTTTCCATCATCAAGAACTTAGGTTTTTAAGGGAAATTACTAAAAAAGTACAAGAGCAGTTAACAAATACTCTTTACCTACAGTATAGCTTGAATCATAATGCAGAAGATATTGTACGAAAATATAAACATACTTATCAAATGTATATTTTGCGTGAGATTAAGCATATGGGTGCCATTAAACAGTTAGATGACCTTTATACCCATGCTGTTGATTTAATTAAGCGTGCAATGTCTTGTAGCTTTAAAGCACTTTACTGTTTTGATGAAAGACAAAATTCTTATATAAAAAAATATGTTATTAATGTCGATGATGAATTCCCTGAAAAAATTTCTGAACAAAATTATTTAGTGGAAAACTTAAGAATTAAAAAAGAGATCATCGTATATGATAACCTCAAAAAAATTGAAACCTCCAGAGGAGTAAAAGAAGATATTTTCCCTCATTTTAACTCACTTTTAATTGTTCCCTTAACGGATATTACCCTTTTTGGGTTTTTGGTGATCGAGGATCAAAAAGAAAATAAAGAATTTTATACTAGTGATGATTTTATTCTGCTTTCAATGATTGCTGATCGTTTAGAGTTGACTATTAGTAACTTATTAACAAGAGAAAAAGCAGAGCGGGATCCTTTGACCAATCTTTATAATAAAGACTATTTTTTGAGAAGAACAAATGAAGAAATAGCCAGCAGCTTAAAATATTCTAAACCACTTGCTATGTTGATGATTGATATTGATGATTTTAAATATTTCAATCATTATTTTGGACATACTATTGGGGATGAAGTTTTAAAAGCTGTCAGCAATGCCGTTAATTTAGTTCTTAGACCAATGGATGAGTTCTGTCGTTATGGAGGCGAAGAGTTGGGCATTTTAGCTTTAGATACTAATGAAAACCAGGCGGTCATTTTAACCCAAAAAATTATTGAAGGGATTAAGGCTAATAAAAAATTATCAGATATTTTTAATGTATATAGCAAGCGAGTTAGTGTGAGTATCGGTCTTTCTTTTTTCTATAATGGTATTGAGGAAACAGAGTTTTTGAACGAAGATATTTTAGAAGCTTCAAATCAGTTATTTAATCGTGCGAATCTTGCTTTGATACGTGCGCAGAATCGAGGTGTGTTTAATTATACTTTAAGTGCAGCATTTAAAAAAGGAGATAAGTTAGTTGAGAAGACCTTATTCCCGTTGCGTATTCTAATTTTGTCTGAAACATCAGGATATACGGAATTTGATATTCCTAATATGGTAATTGAAACGGTCTTCACTTTTGAAGAAGTTTTAGATATATATGCTGGCTACGATATTGTTATTCTCGAAATGCCGGAAGAAGATTTAACAATTTTTAGTAATATGGAAAAGTTAATGGCTGAAAATAAAGATTGTAAGTTGGCAGTTGTTACAGAATATACAGAGTATAAAAAAGTTATCAATGAACTGGGTGTAAAGTTTTTTGTTACTCCTTTTTATCCGGAAGATTTAAAAAATTGGGTTCAAACTTTAGGTTCACTGACCCCAGGAAAAGATAGTCAAACTTATGACTTAACTCAAGGTCTAAGGTTACAATCAGATACTACAAAAAAAATTATACTTAAGTAGGCAAAATATGAAGAAGAAAAAGTTATTTGTTTTAAAAGTTGGTAGCAAATTGCTTACTAAAGACAATGGCTGTTTTAATTCTGAATATTTGGTTTCTATGGCGGATACTATTAATAGTAATGTCTTGAAAAAAGGGCATAGGATTATTATCGTTAGCTCTGGCGCTGTTGCAGCAGGGTTAGGGATTTTAAACTTAAGAGGTAGACCTAAGACTATCCCTGAGAAACAAGCTTTGGCAGCTCTTGGACAGGTAAAGCTTATGAATAATTATGCAGATATTTTTAATGTTCATAAACAGAAAGTCGCTCAAATTTTATTGACAAAATCACATATAGAAGATCGTAAACGATATTTAAATATCAGGAATACACTTTTGACTTTGCTCAATAAAGGGATTATTCCTATTGTAAATGAAAATGATACAGTCTCTGTAGATGAGATACAGTTTGGTGATAATGATACATTAGCCGCTACTGTTGCGGCTAAAATGGGGGCAGACCAGCTAGTTATTTTAACAGATGTTGATGGTGTTTATACGGCTAATCCGCGTCAAGATAAAAATGCAAAATTTTTACAAGAAATCAAAATTAACGATAAAACAAAGATGGAGATTGATTTTTCATTAAAAACAGGAAGTACTCATGGCACAGGGGGGATGCATACCAAGTTTAAAGCTGCTAAGATTGCTTGTAGTTCTGGTGTAGAGGTTTTTATTACTAATGGCTCTAAGGGATTAGGGAATTTATTTATAACATTTCAAAAAGGGACAAGGTTTATTCCTGATGAGGATGTTCTTAGCCATAAAGAAAGGTGGATGGCTTTTGGCGCTAAAGTAAAGGGGGAAATTGTGGTTGATGATGGGGCTTGTAATGCCCTTTTAAATATGGGTAAGAGCTTATTGCCAGCAGGGGTGTTAAAGGTCTCGGGTCGTTTTGAAGAAGGTGATATTGTTGCGATTGTTAATCTTAAACAGCATTGCTTTGCAAAAGGAGTTGTGGAGTACTCGAAGCTAGACTTAGATAAATATAAAGGAAAGCAAACAGCAGAGATTGTAAATAGTCGTGTGGTTATTCATCGGGATAATATGGTTATTATTAAATAATAAAGTTATTAATAGAAGAGCTTTTTATTTTTAAAGCATTTGGGAGTAATGTATTATTTTTGAGGAGATATTTTAAAAAAATATAAGGAGTTAAGATGTTTAAACATATCGTAATGTGGAAACTAACTGAAGATGTTGGTCAGAAAATTAAAAAAGATTTAGAGAATTTAAATTCTCTTGACTGTGTTCAAAAAATGGAAGTAGGTTTGGATACATCAAAAAAAGAGGCTTCTTTTGATGTTGTTCTTTATAGTGAATTTGAAAATGAAGATGCGTTTGCAGAATACTTTAAGCATCCAGAGCATAAGAAAATAGTTGATTTTTTAAAAACGGTAGTCAAAGATCGCGTTGTTGTCGATTATAATGTTTAATAGTAAAAGATGATGTAAAGAGGTCAAGCATCACATTTTTTGGTATTCAATTAAGTTGATTATTAAAATTGTTTTTTGATTAATTTTTAATAAATTTAATTTCTAGTATTATATTTTGTAGAGACAAGGCAATCCCCTGTCTCTACAAAACTAAGATTAGAAATGTCTTTCAGGCTGTGTTTTGATTTTTTCGAATTTAGGGGAGGCTTTAATTTTCTTCCTAGCAAAACAAGTCCCTAATTCTTCATGAAAAGCAACAAGGTCCAAATCAACATGGTTCGGGATGATTGCAGCTTTAGTATCCATATACCTGACTTTATCCCCTTTGACATCAGCAACAGTTACACCGTAGATATCATTTTTAAGGAGCATGACAGCAGCACCACCAGCTTCTATGCCAAAATTAACATCAAATGCAGAAGCTTTGCCACACCTTACGAGATGTCCCGGTCTGACTTCACGCACTTCCGGAGTTTCGTATAAGCCTTTAACATACATTTTAGTATCTTTCATAAATTGTGTAATTTCGTCATCAGCCTTGAACCTTTTTTCAAGTTCTTGGCAAGTATACTTTCCTGCACCTGCTAGTTTTTTATGCCCAAATGAATCAACCCCCGCAGATTCATCAACAATTTCTTTGCCAGTGATATCACGTAGCCCCTCAGCAACAACAAGTGTATATGTTCCTGCATGGATATCACTTTCTTTAATCCTTTTGATAAGCTTGGTTTTGACATCTTGGTAGAGAAGATCAAAGTCAGAGGGGATTTCAGGAATCAAGATTGCATCCGCTTCGGCTCCAACGCCACCACGAAAAGCAGTATGTCCAGCATAGCGACCAAACACTTCCGTAACAATGACACGGTTATGAGTTTTTCCTGTAGTTTTTAGGTCATAAACAAAATCTGCTATGCGGTTAACTGTTGAGTCTCCACCGACAGAATAGGTCTGGAGGTCGAGATCCATGGTTTTTGGCGCATGGACACACTTAATGCCATTTTCTGAAAGGTCAACGATTACACTGCCAGAATCATCTCCGCCTGAGATGACAAGACCATCAATATCGAATTTTTTAAGACCTTCTTTAATTTTTTTGTATTTGTTTTTATCATCAATTTTTTTTATTTTTACGCGGGAATGTCCTGCCTCAGAACCAGATAGTACAGAGGTAAAGTTTTCTGCTCTTGACTCATTAAGGTCGACCAAGGAGTCAAACTCAATCAAGTTATAAAGACCTGCATAACCATTAGGAATAACAAAAAGTTTTATGCCAAGGCTGTTAGCCATTTGTGCCGCACCTTTAACAACTGCGTTTAGTCCGCCACAGTCTCCGCCGCTTGTGATAATACCTAAATTCATAATTTTCCTCCTAGAAAAATGTACTGCTAACTTAAAATAGAAAAGAAATTTTTGTTTTAAGTCCAGCTCCTTTAGTTTTTTAGATCTGGTTTAAGAGAAATTTATTCTATAAAAAAAAGAGAAAATTGACAATCTCAGTTAAAAGTAATAATATGTTTTAAATAAAAAATTCATTATTTTAGGTCTAATATGCAATTAGAAATGATGGTAATACTACCAATTCTTTTATTTTCAGTGGTTTTTCATGAGTATGCTCATGGAATAATAGCAGAAAAATGTGGTGATGATACAGCAAGAGTTATGGGGCGTATTACGCTTAATCCACTTAAACATATCGATTTAGTTGGTACAATTATTTTACCGGCTCTTCTTATTTTTTCAGGTGCAAAATTTTTATTTGCTTGGGCAAAACCAGTCCCTATTAATCCTCGCAAGTTTCAAAATTATAAACTAGACATAATGAAAGTTGCAGCGGCAGGTCCTTTGGCAAATCTAACTTTAGTATTTTTTACTCTTTTTATTTTATTTTTGTTGAGAATCATAAATTTTAATGATCAGGCTTTATTGGGTATCTGTCATTATGCGGTTTATATTAATGTTGTTCTTATGTTGTTTAACCTTTTACCTATTGTTCCCCTTGATGGATCGAAGATTTTATATGGGGTTGCCTCACAAGGTGTGAGAAATGTTATGGATAAATTAGAGCCATTTGGATTTATTATTCTTTTGGTTTTAATTAATATTCCTATTTTTAGGCGGATATTTTTTGGTCTTGTTGTTTTAATATCAGAAACTTTATTAGGGATTATTTAACAATGAATAAAAGATTAGTTTCAGGGATGCGATCGACAGGGAAGTTGCATATTGGTCATTATAAAGGAGCTTTAGAAAATTGGCTCAAGCTGCAAGATGAGTATGATTGTTTTTATTTTGTGGCTGATTGGCATGCTCTAACGACAAAGTATATGGATTTGGCTGACCTTCAGAATGATATTTTAGAGATGCTTGCAGACTGGTTGGCACTTGGCCTTGATCCTCTTAAAACCACAATTTTTAAGCAATCTTCTGTTCCACAACATGCTGAATTGGCCCTTTTATTATCTTTTATTACACCATTAAGTTGGCTTGAGCGATGTCCTACTTATAAAGAACAGTTAAAAGAGCTTAGTAATAAAGAGATATCAACCTTAGGATTTTTAGGGTACCCTGTTTTACAAACAGCAGATATCATTATGTATAATGCGAGTTATGTTCCTGTTGGTGAAGATCAACAACCCCATGTTGAACTTTCGCGGGAGATCGTGAGGCGCTTTAACTACCTGTATGCTAACGAAACTTTTGTTGAGCCTCAAACATTATTAACACAAACACCAAGACTTATAGGTGTTGATGGCAGAAAAATGAGTAAGAGCTATAATAATAGTATTTATCTTTCTGACTCAGAACCAGAAATTACTGCAAAAGTTAGGCAAATGGTCACTGATCCTTCAAGAATTAAAGTAAGCGACCCAGGGCATCCAGAGGTGTGCAGTGTTTTCTATCTGCATGAAATTTTTAATACAGAAGAGGTCGATGAGATCAAGAGCCATTGTAAGGCAGGAAAGATTGGTTGTGTGGCATGTAAGAAGAAGCTAGTTAAAGTGCTTGTTGAACAGTTTGCAGAAGTGAAAGAAAAAAGAGAGGACTTTTTGAAAAATCCTAGCTATTTACAGGATGTTTTGGCTCAAGGTTCAACGCAAGCAAGTAAGATTGCTGCCGAAACTTTAGAAAAAGTAAGAAATGTAATGAAGGTGTGAAAATGTCATTAAATGATTTACGTAAACAAATTGATAAAATTGATGATCAGCTGGTTAAACTTCTTAATCAAAGATTTAAAGTTTCTTATCAGGTTGGTGAGCATAAAAAAGCGCATGATCTAGATGTGCATAATTTTAGCCGTGAGCATGAAATTTTAAGTGCATTATCTGAAAAGTTAGAAGAACCAATGTGTAAAGAATATATCTATAATATTTATTCTGAAATTTTAAGTGCATCTCGTGCAGTTCAAAACCCGACTAATGTCGGATTTTTTGGTTTAAAACAGAGTTATTCCCATTTAGCAGCGATTAAATATTTTGGGAAAGCTTGTCATTATTCAGACAATCAAACGATTAATGATGTTTTTCTCGAAGTTGAGAAAGGAAATATTGATTTTGGTGTGGTTCCTTTAGAGAATTCGACAGAAGGGATTGTTAATCATACCTTTGATCTTATGATGGAGAAAGATGTTAAAATTTATGCAGAGGTTTTTCTTAATATTCATCATAATTTCATTTCTCAAGATGTAAATATAAAGACTATTGAAAAAGTATATTCTCACTCACAAGCTTTGGCACAAACGCGTAATTGGCTTGAACAGAATCTTTTAAATATTGAAGTTATCGCCGTTGACTCAACCACTAAGGCAGCTGAGCTGGCTTCAGAGAATATCCATACTGCTGCTATTGCATCTGTTCCTGCCGCTTTGAAATATAGTTTAAATATCTTAGCATCAAACATCGAAGATAAAGCGAATAATGTTACAAAGTTTTTAGTGATTAGTAAGCAAGACCCTCAAAAAGGCAAAAAAAATAAAACTTCAATAATGTTTTCTATTAAAGATAGCCTTGGTGCGCTTTATGCAATGCTATTACCTTTTAGGTCTGCAGGAATTAACCTTACTAAAATAGAGTCTCGCCCGACTAAAAAGCGGATATGGGAGTATGTGTTTTTTGTGGATTTCTTAGGTCATAAAGATGATCTTGAGGTTAGAAAAGCTTTAAATGAGCTTGAGAATCAGTGTTTATTTATGAAGATTTTGGGGTCATACCCTATTGATTAAAAAGAAATGAGCTTTTGCTTCGTGCTGTTTTATTATCATGCAAGAATTTTTTGTAACTTTTTTTGCAAAAAAAGTTAAGGGAAGAAATGAAATAACTTTCTAGCTCCTTATGCGGATGTTTATGAAGATTACGCGTATTTTAATACGCTTATATAAAAAGGAAAACTTAGACTAAAATGTTAGATATAAAAAAATTAGCCCGTAAAGAGGTTTTTAATTTCGAGCCTTATGTCCATGGAAAGCCTATTGATGAGCTTAAACGAGAGTTTAAAATTCAAGATATTTACAAGTTGGCCTCAAATGAAAATTCATTGGGACCATCTAAAAAGATGGCCCAAAAATTGACGAATGTTTTGTTGGATGTACATCGTTACCCTGATCCGGGTTGTTATGATTTAAGGAAATTATTGGTAAAAAAACTGGCTGTTTTACAAGAAAATTTATTGTTTGGTAATGGCTCTGATGAAATAATTGAGCTTTTGGGTAAAGCATTTTTGAATAAAGAAGATAATATTGTCACATCTGCACATTCTTTTATCCGTTATGCTATGGCGGCTGATTTGATGGGAGCTAAGGTTAAGAATGCAAAAATGACTAAAGACTTGGTTGTTGATCTGACTGAAATGCTTAAATTAATCGATGAAAATACTAAACTTGTTTTCATCGGAAATCCTAATAATCCTACAGGCACCTATGTTAAGAAGCAGGATTTTTCAGAGTTTATGAGCAAAGTCCCTGAAAATGTTTTGGTTGTGATGGATGAGGCTTATTATGAATATGCAAAAGATTACCCAGACTATCCAGATACTTTGGCTATGGGGTATGAAAATTTAATTGTTTTACGAACATTCTCTAAACTTTTTGCTTTAGCAGGTTTAAGAATCGGTTATATGATTGCTAGCTTTGACATCATTTCAGTCGTTGAGCGGGTTAGACCACCATTTAACGTTAATTTGATTGCACAGGTTGCTGCGGTTTTGAGTTTTGGAGATAAACAACACTTACAGTCAACTTTGGAAATGAATAAAGATGGGATGAGCTATTTGTCTGCTGAATTCGATAAAATGATGGTTGAGTATCTGCCAACAATTACGAATTTTATTCTTTTTAAGACGAAGATAAAAGGCAAAGATTTATTTAAGAAAATGCTTGAGCAAGGAGTGATTATTCGTTCCGTAGATGAGTATGATTTAAGTGATTATGCCAGAGTGACAATTGGCAATAATAAAGAGAATAAAATTTTTATAGAAGTTTTAAAAAAGGTTTTAACTTAATATTAAAATTTTTAATTGTTTAGTAAAAATTAGTAAAATATTAAAAAGAACGATATAATTTTAAATCTATAGAATATTTAAGATGTAAAATGGGATTAATAATTTGTTTACATGAATAAGAATAGATACTAAAAAAATTATTATTTTTTAGCTCAATAAGTAAAAAATAAATTAAAAAGGATTTGAAAATGTTTTTAACGTTAAAGCAAGGTACAACAGAAGAGGGAAAGAATCACATTCTAGATAAAATCAAGGAACTTGGGTTTAAAGCACATATTTCAGAAGGCGAGAATCAGCAGGTTATTGGGGTCATTGGTAATAATGTTATTGCTAAAAAAGAAATTTTTGAGTCTATGTTTATGGTTGATTCTGTAACTCCAATTTCTAAGTCTTATAAATTGGTATCAAAAGAATTTAAGGAAGACGCTACTATTGTTGATGTTGGAAAAGGCGTTAAGGTCGGGAGTGATCAGCTAGTCGTTATGTCTGGACCATGCTCCATAGATAGGGAGGATAATTTATTGGCTACTGCCAAAGCCGTCAAAGCAAGTGGTGCTAATGTTTTAAGAGCAGGAGCTTTTAAACCAAGAACTTCTCCTTATGCTTTTCGTGGTTTGGGACTTGAGGGCTTAAAAATGCTTCAAAGGGTTGGCGATGAATTAAAGATGCCTACTGTTAGTGAAGCTATGACAATAAACCAAGCAATAGAGGTTGCGGAATATTCCGATATAATTCAAGTAGGTGCTAGGAATGCACAGAATTTTGATCTTTTGCGTGAGTTGGGTAAATTGAAAAAACCTGTATTATTAAAACGTGGCATTGCTATGACAATGGATGAGTTTTTTATGTCAGCAGAATATATTGCTTCTGAAGGCAATACCGATATTATTTTATGTGAAAGAGGAATCAGGACTTTTGAAACGGCGACTAGGTTTACCTTAGATTTGAATGCTGTTCCAGTTGTTAAAAAGTTTACACATTTGCCAATTATTATTGATCCTAGCCATGGGACAGGTGTGCGTGAATATGTTAAGCCCATGTGTATGGCTGCAATGGCCTCAGGTGCTGATGGGGTAATGGTTGAGGTTCATCCAATACCGGAAGAAGCATTATCGGATGGTCCACAATCATTGGTATTTGATCAGTTTGAAGATTTAATGAAGGACTTGAAAAAAATATCACAGGTAGTTGGTAAAAAATAATTATATGAAAAAAACTAAAAAAGTTTGGTGTGATAATATTTTGATATATGGGCTTGGTGCGATTGGCGGCAGCATTGGTTTGAAGATTAAAGATCTTGGTCTTGCAAAAACTGTTTATGGAATTTCGCGTACCCAAGAGTCCGTTGATTTAGCACAAAAGAAAGGCTGTATTGACCAAGGATCCACCAACTTAGATTTAGTTAGTAAAGCTGACTTTATTATTTTTGCAGTTCCTCCTTTAAAAGTGTTGGAAATTTTAAGAAAAATTGCTCCATTTTTAACTAAAAAAGTTTACTTAACCGATGTTAGTAGTGTTAAGGGGAAAGTTTATTATGAGATCGATAAGTTTATTAATGATCTAAAAGAACGAAATAATCAAAAGATTAAATACATCGGTTCACATCCAATGGCAGGAACAGAAAAAAAAGGTGTAAAACATAGTTTTAAAGAGATGCTAGATTCTGCCGTCACCTTAATTACACCTTTTGAGGGCACTGCGGATATTGATATTAGAAGAATGAAAGAGTTTTGGGGTGCATTTGGCTGTCGTGTTAAGACTATATCTGTTGATAAGCATGATGAATTTACGGCATTTACCAGCCATTTTCCGCATGTTTTAGCATTTTTGATGGTAGAATTAGTTGCTTCAGAGTTTAAAGCTGACAAAGTTATCAAGTTAGCTATTGGCGGATCGTTTAAAGATATGACTAGAGTTACTGGTTCTGATCCGGAACTTTGGAGTGAGATTTTCATGATGAATAGTGAAAATATTGCCAAAGTTTTAAATATTTATAAAAAAAATATTGCTGATTTTGAGACACTTTTAGAGACTAAAGATCATGAAAAGATTACAGAGTTTTTAAAAAAATCTCAGAAACATAGAAATCAATTAATGGGGTAATCAGGTTTTTAGCAAAGTTTATAATATTAAGATTATTTTTTTATTTGTAAACGGCGTTAATTTATAACTTGGTAAAATTTTTAATGCAAAAAAATGTTACAAAGTATACAGGTAATATTACTGGTGTAATAAATGTTACGAGTGATAAGTCAATTACACACCGAGCATTTATCTTTGCAGCTTTATGTAAAGGTACTTCCATAATTAAAAATCCGTTATTGGCGGAAGATTGTCTTTATACCTTAAAAGCTTTAAATGCTCTAGGTGTAAATTATAGAATACATGATAATTTTGATGTTACTATAGATGGCGTTGATGGGATCAAAGGATTTAAGCAGCCTAAGGAATCGCTCTATTTAGGTAACTCAGGCACGGGGGCAAGATTACTTACTGGGTTATTATCAGGATGTGAGGGGCTAAATATTATTATAACTGGAGATGAATCTTTGTCTAAAAGGCCTATGAAGCGGATTATAGAACCTTTAGAAAAAATGGGGGCTTTAATAAAAGCGAGAGAAGGATGCTTTTTGCCTTTGGAGATATTTGGTAAAAAGTTGGAAGGTCTTGAGTATTATGCATTGCCTATGGCTAGTGCTCAGGTAAAATCTGCCATTTTATTGGCAGGGCTTTATGCAAGTGGTAATACAGTTATTTCAGGGAAAATATTATCCAGAGACCATACCGAAAATATGATGGAATTTTTGAATGTTAGTTTATATCTAGACCCTCAAAAAAAATATTTATCATTATTACCGCTTAAGAATTCGCTTATGCCTCAAGAATTTTTTCCAATACCAAATGATATTTCCAGTGCAGCATTTTTTTTAGTTCTAGGGATTATTGCTTCCTCTAAAGGCATTTATCTGAGAAATATTGGGATAAATCATACTCGATCGGGTATTATTAAAGTTCTAAAGAGGATGGGTGGAGAGATTATAGTTAATAATGAGCGGTCTGAGTGTGGCGAAAAGGTTGCAGATATTGTTGTTAGAAAATCAGAATTACGCGCAACAATTATCAATGAAAATGAAATTCCTTCCCTCGTGGATGAGATTCCGATTATTGTTTTAGTCGCAGTTTTTGCAAAGGGGATAACTGTAATCAATGGTGCAGGGGAACTACGGTACAAAGAATGCGATCGTCTGAGAGTTATAAGAAAGGAATATTCTAAAATAGGTGTGAAAATTATTGAGTTAGAAAATGGTTTAGAGATAACGGGAATGGGCGCTAATGCTGCTAAATTTTTGAAAGCTGCGGAGATTAATACGCATTTTGATCATAGAATTGCAATGAGTTTTGCTATAGTAGGAATTTTAATAAATGGTAAAATAACACTGGATGATATTACTTGTATTGAGACATCATTTCCTACTTTTTTTAAATGCTTAGAAGAGGTGAAAAATTGAAGATAACAATAGATGGTCCTGCAGGTTCTGGTAAAAGCACAGTGGCTAAACTTCTTGCCGATGAGTTAGGTTTTTTTTATATAGATTCTGGTTCGCTTTATCGTTCGTTTGCTTGGTATTTAGAAGATGTGGCAGTGAATGATGATACAATTAATAACTTTAAGATCGATTATATTTGGGAGGATGGGAAAGCAATTTTAAAGCTTGGTGGGGTGAATATTTCTGAAAAAATTCGTAGTGAAAAAATTTCTAAAAGAGCAAGTGAAATAGCAAGTCTTGAGATAGTTCGCAATTTGGTAACAAGGCTCCAACATGAAATTGCTGTGGATCATGATATTATTATTGAGGGGCGTGATGCAGGGACAGTTGTTTTTCCTGATGCTGATGTTAAGTTTTTTTTAACTGCTTCAATTAAGGCAAGAACAAAGCGTCGTGCTTTAGAGCTTGAGTCTAAAGGGGAAATGGTTGATTTCCCTCAATTAGAAAAAGCGATTCAAAAGCGTGATTTTAAAGATATTAACAGAAAGATTGCTCCCCTAATTAAGGCAGAAGGTGCGATAGAGGTTAATACTGATGGGCTTAAAATATCTGAGGTTGTTGAATTTTTAAAATGGAGAGTATAGAGCTAAGTTAGCTTCGTTCTATCAAACTTGAAAAATGAAAAAAATAATTTTAAGCTTAATTCATGGATTATTAAAATTTATGTTTATAATTTTTTTAAGGGTTGAAATTAGGGGGCTTGAGCATGTGCCACAAACGGGAGCATGTATTTTAGCCCCTAGTCATCTTAGTAATTTGGATCCGCCTCTAGTGGGATCTTTTATTCCAAGATTGGATATTCATTTTTTTGCTAAAGAAGAGCTTTTTAAAAATAAATTTATTGGGGCATTTTTTCTCTTTGTAAATGCCTTTCCTGTTAAAAGGAGGGCTACTGATAGAAAGTCTCTTGAAAATTTTTTAAATTTGTTGAATGCTCAAAATTGTGTTTTAATATTTCCAGAGGGGACACGCAGAAAAGTAGGAAAAAAACCCATTGCGAAAAAAGGTTTAGGTTTTTTTGTAGCTAAATCAATGGTTCCAGTTCTCCCTATTAAGGTTGAGAATACAAATAATATTTTTTTTGGGAAAATAAAAATGACTGTTGGCGAACCAATTTATTTTGATAAGTCAAATAACTCTATTAAGAATCTTGAGTATCAATTAATTTCTCAAAAAATTTTAGATAGGATTGAATCATTATGAATATTATTTTGGCAAAACATGCAGGGCTTTGTTTTGGAGTTAGAAGAGCGATTAGTATGGCTAAAAAACATGCCAAATCTGTGGATGATAAGACATATACAATAGGCCCGCTTATTCATAACCCACAGACCGTTGAACTTTTGCAGGAAAAATGTGATATCCATCCTGCAGAGGAACTAACTGAAATTAAAGATGAAAGTTCTGTCGTTGTGCGGTCACATGGGATCCCGAAGCAGATGTTAAAAGATATCAAATTAAAAGGGTTAGATGTTGTTGATGCAACTTGTCCCTTTGTTCAACAAGCACAGAGTATTGTAGAAAAATTGGCTGCAGATAATAAGCCTACTTTAATTATTGGTGATGAGAATCACCCAGAAGTAGTGGGGATTAAGAGTTATGCTAAAGATGATGTTTGGATTGCTAATTCTGTCGCTGAGATTAACTTTAAAAATATTATAGCTGATATTTCTCACGGTAAAGTTATTAATATTGTTTGTCAGACTACTCAATCATTTTTTAAGTTTGAAGAAATTGTCTCTTATCTAAATGATAATAGTGTTGAAACTAATATTTTTAACACAATTTGTGATGCAACGATGAATAGACAAAAAGAGGCAATTGGGATAGCTAGAAAAGTAGATTTAATGATTATTATTGGAGGTAGAAACAGTTCTAATACAAAAAAATTATTAGATATTTGCCATGATGTGAATGAGAATACTATCCATATTGAGGAAGAGTTTGAGTTAGCTGAAAATATTTTAAAAAATGTACGAAATATTGGTGTGGCAACGGGTGCTTCGACACCTAGTTGGATCATACGAAGAGTAATAACAAAGATCAGGAGGCTTAGTAAAGATGATTAAGAATGATAACGAAGAAAAAGGGTTTTTTATCGAGGGTGAGGATATGTCTATGGAAGAGTTATTAGACATGGGGAATGAGGTTAATGAAGGGGATAATAGGATCGTAAAGGGCACAGTTGTCTCCGTTGGAAAAGATGATATAATGCTTGATGTTGGTATGAAGTCTGAAGTATTTATTCCTATTGCTGAATTCTATGATGATAATAATAATATCTGTGTAAAAGTTGGAGAGCTCGTAGAAGTTTTTGCAGGAAAAAGAAATAATTTTTCCTATAGAAAAGCTAGAGAAATGAAAGCTATTGAGGAAATTCATTCTAAATTTCAGAAACAAGAAAGTTTTGAAGGTAAAATTGTTTCCAGTAATAAAGGTGGATATATTGTTTATATTGGTGTTCATGCTTTTATGCCAATGTCACAAATACCTTTTGGTGCAAAAAAAGATGACTTGATTGGCAGTAAAGTTCAAGTTTTAGTTCTAGAAATTAATAAAGGGAATGTTGTGGTTTCTGCTAAAGCAGTGTCAGATAAATTACGACTTGAAAATGCAGCGAAAATTAAAGAAAATTTAGAAGTTGGAGTAAACATGAGAGGTGTTGTAAAAAGTATTAAGCCATACGGTGCATTTATTGACCTTGGTGGGATTGATGGCTTACTGCATTTAAGTGATATGAGTTGGGTTAGAGTTCATAAACCACAAGATATTGTTTCTTTGGGGGATAAAATTGAAGTCCAAATTCTTTCTTTTGATGATAATAAAGAAAAAATTTCACTGGGATTAAAGCAACTAACGGAAGATCCATGGGATAAACTTTCTTTTTTAGAAGGGGATTTGATTGAAGGAAAAGTTAAAAAAGTTATTAAAAATGGAGCAATTATTGTAATAGGGGATTCAATTGAAGGCTTTATTCATATTTCTGATTTTTCATGGATAGAAAGAATTCATAAGATTAGCGATGTGATGAATGAAGGAGATATTGTTAAAGTTAAGGTGTTAAAAATTAATAAAGAGGAAAGGAAAATTTCTTTTGGTTTAAAACAAATTGAGGAAAGTCCTTGGGAGATATTTATTAAGGAATTTCACACGGGGGATAGAATAGCGGGTAAAGTTACATCTGTAACAGACTTTGGAGTATTTGTTGAGGTTGCTAAGGGACTTGAAGGAATGATTCATATTTCAGATCTTGCATGGGAAAAAACTGAGGAGCTCAATAAAAACTCTTTTACAAAAGGTGAAGAACTTGAAGTTGTTATTTTAAGAATAAATAATGAGGATAGGAAGCTTAGTCTTGGTTTAAAACAAAAAAATATAGACCCCATGTTAAAATACAGAATGAAAAAGAATTATCAAGGTGAGCTTGTCGAAATAAGAGAAGATGAATTGATTCTAAAGTTTAATGATGGTGTTAAAGGTCTAATTCCTAAGTTTTATGCAGGAGAGGAAAAGGCTATAGACTTAAAAGAGAAATTTGAACTTGGACAAAAAATTGATGTGAAGTTAATTAAAGTTAATTCTAAAGATAGAGAAATAGTTTTTTCTATTAAAGATTATTTAAAAGAGCAAGAAAAAAAGACTGTTAAGGAATATTTAGGTAAGGATGATGGCTCAGCAGTAACTTTTGGTGATTTAATATCTGAAAAACTGAAAGATAAATTAAAAGATTTAAAGTAAGATAAATTTGTTTTTTACTTTGTATATTAGGAGATACAAATGAGTTTATTAATTGTGGGTTCAGTCGCATATGATTCTATTAAGACTCCTTTTGGAGAGGTTGATCGTGCTTTGGGTGGCTCAGCACTTTATGCTTCAATGTCTGCATCATTTTATTCACCTGTGAATATGGTAGCAGTTGTCGGATCTGATTTTTCAGAAAAAGAGTCAGAGTATCTTAATTCGAGAAATATTAATACTGAAGGCTTGATCAGAAAGCCTGGAGAGACATTTTTTTGGCGTGGGGAATATTCTTTTAACTTAAATGAAGCCCATACTTTGGAAACAAAGCTAAATGTTTTTGAAGATTTTAGACCAAAACTATCTTCTAAGTTAAAAAAATCTCAATATGTATTTTTGGCTAATATTGATCCGGATATTCAAATGGATGTTTTAGATCAAATGGTTGAACCAAAGTTTGTTGCTCTTGATTCTATGAATCTTTGGCTTGACATCAAAAAAGAGAAGGTGTTGGACGTTATCTCTCGTGTTGATGCTTTGATTATTAATGAGGAAGAAATTAGGCAGTTGACTGATGAGTATAATGTCCTAACAGCAGTAAAAAAAATATTTCAAACTGGACTGAAGTATTTAATTATTAAGCGTGGTGAGTACGGTGTTTTATTTTTTGAAAAATCAGAACCACATAAAATTTTTTCATTACCATCATATCCATTAGAAGTAGTTAAAGATCCAACTGGAGCAGGAGATAGTTTTGCTGGAGGATTTATGGGCTTTCTGGCTAAGGCTGATCAAGTGAATGAGATACAATTGAGAAAAGCTGTTGTTATTGGCACTGTTATGGCTTCAATTAATGTGGAAGATTTTAGTTTGAATAGGTTTAAAGCTATTCAAGAAGAGGATATTTATAAACGCCTTGAAGATTTTAGGAATATTTTACATTTTGAAGAAATTAATGTTTAGTGGCATCCTAGTATACATTATAGAATATTTCTATAAGAGGTTAATATGTCTATTAAATTAAAAATAATACTTTTAATTAATATAGCTTTTTGCTTAGCTATTATTTTTATTTCTTATACATCCATTAAATTTTTCAGACAAAGTTTAGAACAATCCTTTATTAGTAATAATGTTAATGTTATAAAAGATATTGCTCGACTGGGAAAACAAGCGATATCTTTAGGTGAATATGAAGAGTTAAATAATGCCATAGCTGTTTTAAGGAGTTTGGACTCTGCAATTTATTATGTCGCTATTTTAGATGCTCAAGGTAAAGTCATTGCCCATACGGATAAAGCTATGATTAACAAAATATTACCTTCTAAGTCCGTCTTCGGTGTTTTTCATGATTCTCTGGAAATTATTAAACTTGAGATTTCTGATGACTTGAAAGCAAAGGATCAATTTTTTGTTAACATGGAAAACGGTTTAAAGCTTTATACTTTTACATATCAAAGTACGTTAAAAGGTGAAAGGATAGCCTTTATTCGCATGGGATTTTTAGATGATGTTATTGTTCTGAGGATGAATAAAACTCACGATATCTTTACGCGTAATTTAGCTTATAAAATTTTTTATGTTTTAATTGCTATTGTTTTATTCTCAATTTATATTTCTATTATTTTCACGAGATATATTAATGTTTTTTCCAAAGCATTAAAGTTGCTAGGCGATGGAAAGTTTGGGACAAAGATTACGGTAGCTAGCAAAGATGAAATAGGCAGCCTTTCTGCTGATTTTAATAAAATGGCAACCCGTTTACGAGAAATAGATTATTTAAAAGAAGAGTTTATCTCTAATGTGACTCATGAATTACGATCTCCTCTTGGTGCCATAGAAAGCTATTTAAATTATATGATTGATGAAGATTTGGAGAATATGATAGATAAAGATGAGAAGCTGACAGTTAAAGGTATTAATTTATCTGAAAGGCATGAGTACTTAAATAGAATGCGGTCAAATACCAGAAGGCTACGCAAGTTTATTAACAATCTTTTGGATGTTTCAAAAATTGAATCTGGGAATATTCATTTAGATAAAAAAATGGTTAATATTTTTAATCTAGTAGCAGAGGTTAAAGATCTTTTTTATATGCAAGCTAAGCATAAGAGTATTGAGATGAAAATTATAGTTGAGGAGAGTGCGGGATATATTTATATAGACGAGGATAAGATTAAACAGCTGTTGACAAACTTAGTAAATAATGCTATTAAGTTTACAGGGAAAGGTGGTGAAATTACCATTATTTTATCTGCTCTTTTTCATGCGGAAGATCGTACAAAAAATTTTATGCATTCTATTCAAATTGCTGTGGTTGATACAGGGATCGGTTTAGAAGAAAAAAATCTTGAACAAATATTTGATAAGTTTGAGCAAGTTAAGAATAAGGGGCCGATTCAAGACAATTTTGATAAAGGCACAGGTCTTGGATTAGCCGTTGCCAAGGGCATTGTTGAGGCACATGGAGGAAAAATTTGGGTCCAAAGTATTTTTGGAAAAGGATCTACTTTTTACTTTACACTACCTTCTGTAATTATTGAATAGTGGTATTATTGGTGGTCTGTTCAATGATAGAATGGAGAAAAAAATGTCTAAAAAATATAAAATTTTAGTTGTTGATGATGAACAAGATTTTGTTGACTTAATTAGAATAGTTTTAGAGAAAGCATCCTATCAAGTTTTTTCTGCATCCAATGGGGAACATTGTTTGGAAATTGTTCGAGTAGAAAAACCTGATTTAGTTGTTTTAGATTTAAATTTGCCTAATATGGATGGACATGAAGTCTGCCGGAAGATTCGTGAGAAGTTTTCTTTTAAAGATATTGCTGTTTTGATGTTAACCGTTAGAACATTGGAGCATGACTTTGTTAGTGGTTTTGGTTGTGGTAGTGATGATTATATGGGAAAACCCTTTGAACCAAAAGAACTTTTAGCACGGATTAAGAATTTATTAAGGCAAGCGGGGAAACTTGCTGTTGAATAAGTATAAAATTTTTATTTTTATTTCTATTTTTACTCTGACTACTTCTTGTATGATGTCTTCTGAGAATAATCATAACTTAAAAACAGCTATGCTTCTTTCAGAAGAGGGGAATATGTTGAAATCTTTAGAGCATTTATTAAAAGTCTTATCTTCTGATGATAGTTCAACTACCTCTGTAGCAGAAATGGAGGATATTGGAGATAGTAAAAAGTATCGAAAAGGTGTAACGGCATTTAATAGCGGTAACTACTATGATGCTTTGAAAATTTTTTTGAATTTATTTTTTAAAGAGCCAGAAAACAGTGTGTTTGAGTATTATTTAAAAAAGATTCATGAAAAAATATATTTTATTGATAGCGAGGTTGATTATAAAACTACTGATGATCTTATTGATTTTTATTCATTAGTATTTCGAGATAGCTTTGATTTAAAACAGTATATTCGTGCTTATGACTATTTCGAACAGCTATCTATCTTATCTACACCGCGTAAAAAAATAATGAGAAAAATTTCTCAGATAGCTACAGAAATGCAGTTTGTTATTGATCATATTGAGGATTTTAATTTAGAAGATTTTCATTATGCAAAATCATATTTTTATTTTGTGAATGGTGAGATAGAAAATGCAATATTTGAATGGGAAAAAATTGTCTTTATGAATCCTGAAAATTTTGAGGTTAATGAATACTTATTAAAATTTAAAGATGTTGGGGAAAAGGATCTTTTTATTGCTCGAAAAGCAACATATTTTTTAAAGATTGGTATAAATTTGTTTAATGATTTAGAATACGAGAGGGCTTTAGTCTATTTTGAGGATGTGTTGACCCTAGATAAGCATAATGACTTGGCTGACTTTTATATTGACCAGATCAAGAAAAAAATTAAAGAATTTGATGAGATTTTTGCTGAAAAAGAGATTAAAAAACGAAAAGAGCAAATAGAAAAATTAAAAACAGAAAAAATTAAAAAATGGCAAGTCCTTATTAAAAGAAGTAAAAAAATAAAAAAAAGATTGGTAGAAGATGAGAAAAAGAAGCTTGAAACATTAAAAGAAAAATTGAATAATGAAGAGAATATTAATAAAAAAGTTAATGGAATGTATCGAGAAGCCATGTTGCTTTACGAAGAAAAAAAATTTCATAAGTCAGCAAAAATATTAAAAAAAATATTAGAATATCGACCTAATAATATCAAAGTAAAGAAAAGGTTATCTTTAGTAAAAAGGAAAACATAAGATGTTATTTTTTCTGCAAGTCATTACTATTTTTACTTACTTTTGGTTTGGTTTTTTTATTACGAAATTTATTGCTTCCTCTATTATTATTAGTCGTCTGAAAGGTGATATTTCTGTTTTTGAAAAGGTTTCTAATAACTACAAGTCATCTATTATTCGCTTTAATAGCAAAGTCTTTAAATTGAAATTTAAAGAAAATTTTATTCCTTATGTTTACTTACTTATCGTTAACTTTATAGGCTTGATATCTTATTTTATGACTAAAACCCCTATTATGTGGATTTTTTTTATGTTTTTACTCTATTACTTTCCTGAATTTATTTTGAATACTATCCAGAAGCGGCGTATAGCCAAAATTGAAAAACAATTAGTCTCAGCTTTAATTTTTTTAGGTAATGCTTTGAAGGCGGGGCTAGATATTGTGCAAGGCTTTGAGCTTGCTGTCGATAGTATTGATGAACCAATCAGTGAAGAGTTCGACCAAATTTTACAAGAGTATCATTTAGGTGTTCCACTAGAGGAAGCGTTGAGCGGCTTTCGTGATCGAGTCGAGTCTATTTATGTTGAAACATTTGTTACTTCTATTATTATTCAGAGAGAATCAGGTGGTGATGTTACAAAAATTATTGAGCAAATTATTCATACGGTTAGAGGTAGCTATAGGTTACAAGGGAAAGTCAAGGCGCTTACTGCTCAGGGGCGAATTCAAGCGATTATTGTTGTTTCATTACCTTGGGTCTTAGGTGGGTTACTTCTCGCTATTCAGCCTGACTTTATGTTGCCAATGTTTCGGACTACATTAGGGATGATTTTGCTTTCAGTTTTAGTAATATTGCAATTTATCGGTATTTTAGTGATTAGAAAAGTTGTAACAATAGAGGTGTGACTATGTGGTATTTATTGGGAGCATTATTTTTCTTTTTTTTAGCAATTTTTTTCTTTGTTTATCATTCTTTAGTGGCCGCACATCCTTCAGCAGAATATGGTCATAAATTAACTTTAATGGAGCATGTTAAGGTTGCATTTGCTATCCAAAAACAATTAATGAAGATTACACTAATTAAGAATAGGATGAATTCTATTTGGGTTCGCTTGGGTAAACCTGTTTATCCTTTACCGGAAGATATTGTTGTTTTAAAGTTATTATTAATGATAATTGTATTTGCTTTTTTTTGGGTTGTTGGTATTACTTATGGTGCATTTATGTTTGCTGTTGTGGCATTTTTTATTCCGGATATTTACTATGCAAGGCAAGCTAGTGCGAGGCTGAGAGAGGTTGAACGGGCATTTCCTGCTACTTTAGATCTTTTGACTTTATGTGTTGATGCAGGAATGGATTTTATGGCGGCGATTACAAAAATTATTGAAAACAGTGAAGATAATCCTTTAATGCAAGAGTTTCAAGAGATTATGAGAGAGACTCAACTTGGCTCAGATAGAAAACAGACTCTTAAGAATTTTTCAGAGCGTTGTGATTTAGATATTGTTAATTCTTTTGTATCCGTGGTCATTCAGGCTGAAGAACTAGGCACAAGTTTATCTTCAGTTTTAGAGGATTACTCTCAAGAAATGAAGGAAAAAAGATTCCAATCAGCAGAAAAACAAGCGATGGAGGCACCGGTTAAAATGCTGATTCCTATGATGATATTTATTTTTCCTGGAGTGTTTATTTTAATTTTTGGTCCAATTTCTATTAAAATAATGGAGATAATATAAAAATGAAAAATATAAAGATTTTATTAATTTGTTTTTTACTTGTTTTTTTGAATTTAAATGTCTTTGCTTCTTTGAGGGATGATAAGGATGAAATTTTAAAACAATCGGATGATTATATTCAGGAGGATGCTGAAGAGCCGGTTTTAAGAGAGTTATATAGTGCTGCATTGGATGCTTACCGAGATAATGATTTTGAAAATGCTATTTTTTATTTCCAGAAAATTTTAGATATAAGAGAAATGTATCATAATACAAGTTTTTTGATAGAGGCTATAGAAAAAATGCTTAATTATCCCGTTTATGAAGCCAAGGAGATTATTATTGGCGAGTATATTGATAGAGGACGAGAGTATTATGAACATAGAAAGTATTTAGCTGCTTTAAATATTTGGGAAAAAATTTTAATTTTACAACCAATTAATAAAGATGTTGTCACGGAATATGTAAATGATTGTCGTCGTCTTTTAGCGGATCCTTATTATGAGAGAGGGTGGTATTACTTTAAAGAGAAAAAGTACTTAGAGGCAGTTGATCAGTGGGAGTATGTTTTAGGACTCGTTCCTAATTATAAAGGTTTAGAGTCCCTTTTGCGGAAAACACAAGAAAAAGCAAATGAGAAGAAAGTCTTAGCTCTAATTGGTAAAGCCAAGAAAAATTATGATTTAGATAAGATGAAAAAAGCTTTATCTTTGATTAAAGAGGCTCTTAGTATTAATGCTAAAAATGATGAGGCAAAAGTTTTTAAAAAGCGTATTATAAAGAAAATGAAGCGGCAATATGAAAGATATTTTAACTTAGGACTTGAGTTTTATAATATGGAAAAATACCAAGATGCAATTTCTAAGTTTTCGACTTCTCTTAAATATAATTTGACTGTAAGGCAAGAGGATAAATCTCGCAAATATATTTCTAAGGCTAGGCATGAATTAGCTAAGTTAAATATTGAAGAAGAGGATGATTTTGTCGTAGAAGAAAGAGTAGAAGAAAAAGTAGAAACTGAACAAGTGATTGATAAAGAACAGGTTCGCAAGCACTATACTCAAGGACTTTATTATTATAGAAATGGTTATATTAAAAAGGCGATTGCAGAGTGGGAGATTGTCGCAAATCTTGACCCCCAAAATGAAAGGGCTTATACTAGCTTACAACGAGCAAAAGCGGACTTAAATAAGAAATAGTAAGATTTTAAATTTTTTTGAGAGCATGATTTTATTTTTACTTACATAGTTTTTATGGGCATTGGTTGAGATAGATATATTTTATTTTTATTGCTTGAATTTAACTAAAATTACTTTCAACTTTTACTTATCCATTCTAATTATTATAAGAAAAAGAAGTCTTTTATTTTATAGGGTATTTTTTGTTTATTTTCTAATTTCTATATTTGTTGTGTTATTATTTTTTGTTCGTAAAATTTTAATAATTCTACATTAATTTTTAATGATAAATAGGCGTGCAAATATTATTTTTAACAAATTAATTATGCTTATGCTTCTTTTTGTATAATTTGCTATTACTTATTAGACAGCTCTGAAAGTTAAGTAGTAGGACTTTTATAAAACATGTTTTTTTACTTTTCGTTGCTTTACATAAATTTTATGTTAATAAGTAAAAGAGGAGCTTAAGTACTTATTTTTATTCGTGTTGATAAAATTTTTAATCAATACTTTGTTAGGTCGAGCTATTTTATTATGTTTTAGATATTATAATGATTATAATATATTTTTTATTAATATTTTTAATGTTTTATATATTTGAGATGAAAGTTTTTAAAGGAGTAAAGGGTTATTAAATTATGAGTTTAAAGTTAAAGTTTAATTTAAATGTTAAGTTTTTTTTGTATATTTTTGGAATGTTTTTGTTTTTATTTTTTATTTTAGGGAATCTCTATTTTAAACAAAGTAAAGAACATTTGATGGATAAACTCTTGTCTCAGTCTAAGCAAATTGTAAGATTGTCTAACCTCGTTATTGTTAATGATATCAAAAATTATAATGACATAGCTCTTTTAAATTTTATTGAGAAGATTGAGTCTGTAGATAATATTCTATATGCAATTATTCTTGCTGCAGATGGCACAGTTTTAAGTCATAGTGATGTTTATGAAATTGGAGCTTTATATACAGATAGTCTCTCAAAATGGGCTATTAATATTGGTAAGTTTTCGTATAAAGATTATTTTGATAATGGGAAAAAAATTATTGTTTGTGCTTCTCCCTTAGTTGATGCGAAGGTTGGGACAGTTGCATATATTAGATTAGGTATTTCGAGATCTGATATTGATAGTAAGCTCGAAGAATATAAAAAGAACTTTCTGGTAGTTGTAATTGTTTTCATAGCGTTTTTTTTAATTTTCTTTTTTATCATTTTTTATCTTGAGCTTCTTAAACCAATTACTTTAATGAGAGATGGTGTCGATTTAATGACGAAAAATTTAAGTAAGTTTAAGTTTAATATCAAAAAACAAGATGAGGTTGCTGGACTGTTTAGCAATATTAATAGTTTAGTCGCCAATATTGAGGGAGTTCTTGATAAACTGAACCTTGAAGAAAAAGTCATTCAAACTTCCGAACAAAAAAGAATTGAAAATCTTGTGGAAATTCTTAATAAAGATTCAGATGTTATTATTGCAGACAGCAATAATAAAGTTATTTTTTACCATAATAATTTAAATTTATTCGGGAAAGAAACCTTAGATGAAAAACATATTATGGATGTATTTAAAGACTCTGATATTTCAGGAATGGTTGCAGATGCTTACAGTAGTAAGGAAAAGGTGCTTAATACAAAAATTTTTATAGATGAAAAACAGTATGTTGTTACTGTTTTTATTATTAATAAAGTTACTCCATTTAAAAATAAAACTACAATTCTTGTAAGACCATTTATTGATAAGCTAAAGAGATCTAAAAATAAAAAGTAAGATATGAAACTGATTTTCATATATGTTAAAATTTCTATAAAGATATGCTTGAAAAATAAATGAATATTTTATTTCAAAGATATTAATTTCCCTTTTAAACGGCTAAATTAACAATTTTTTTATGCCTAGGCTAAATTATAGTTTTAAAAATAAGTTTTTGTTTGCCAATTTAAAGATTTTTATATTTTTATCTCTGAAATAAACCTTTACAATTTCTCGTTTTTTTTTTATAATAATTTATTCAATTTAAATTCAATGATTAGGAGAATTAAGAGCATGTCGTTTACAAAAGAAGATAAGTTAGAAATTATTACATCTTTTCAAAAACAAACAAGGGATACAGGTTCACCATCAGTTCAGATTGCATTATTGACACAAAGAATCAATGATTTAACTCAGCATTTTAAGATTCATAAAAAAGATCATGGTTCAAGAAGAGGATTGTTAAAGATTGTAGGGAAAAGAAGAAGGCTTCTCAACTATTTAAAGAATGAAAATGAGAATAAATACAAAGAAATTTTGGAAAAACTTAACTTAAGGAAGTAAATAGATGGAAGGATTTAAAAAGAGTATTGAAGTGGGTGGTAGAGAATTAAGTTTTAGTACAGGAGTACTTGCAAAACAAGCAAGCTCTAGTATTCTGGCTCAGTATGGAGATACAGTTATTCTATCGGCTTTTGTAGAGAAAGAGCTAAGACCTGAAATGAAAGGAGCTGATTTTGTTCCTCTTATGATAGACTACAGAGAAAGAAGTTATGCTGCGGGAAAGATTCCTGGGGGGTTTTTTAAGCGGGAGGCGAAGCCAAAAGACTCTGAAGTTTTAGTTTCTAGATTAATTGATAGACCATTGCGTCCTTTATTTCCTAGTAATATTGGTCGTGACTTAGTTATTAGTATTGTTGCATTGTCATATGATCAGGAAAATGATACAGATATTTTAAGTTTACTTGCTTCTTCTTTGTCCGTTGCTTGTACTGGCATTCCTTTTGCAGGGCCTGTTGGTGCTGTAAGAGTTGGATATATTGATGGAGAATTTATTATTAATCCTAAGGTTAAAGAGAAAGAAAATAGCTTGCTTGATCTCGTTGTTGTTGGGACAGAAGAGAAGATTACTATGATTGAATGTAATGCAAGCGAACTATCTGAGGAAATTATTTGTGAAGCATTTGTAATTGCTCAGAAAGAGGTCGGAAAGCTTGTTGAATTCCAGAAATGTTTTATAGCAGAACTAGGTGTTGAAAAAATTGCTCCTGTTGAGGATATTTTTGATGTAAAAGGAAAAGTTTCTAAGATTTATGCTGATAAAGCAACTGAGATTAAAGAAAGGTTATTAATTTTAGATAAGCTTGATAAAGAAAATGCACTTGCTGAGTTTAAGGATAGGTTAAAAGAAGACATTGATTTTGAGGGTATTGAGGAAGAAAACTATGCGGCTGTAACTTCTACAGTGTTTGAGCAACTTATTGAAGAAGGTTTTAGGGAGTTAGTTTTAGTTGATGGTAAGCGTGTTGATGGTCGTGGTTTAGAGGAAGTTAGGAAAATTACTTCGCAGGTAGGTATTCTCCCAGGAAGAGTTCATGGTTCAAGTTTATTTACGCGTGGAGAAACCCAGTCATTGGGAACAGTTACTCTAGGTGGTGGGCGTGATTCTCAAATCCTTGATGAGCTTTCAGGTGATTATAAAAAACGGTTTATGCTTCATTATAATTTTTCTAGCTTTTCTGTGGGAGATATTAGACCAAATAGAGGTCCAAGTAGGAGAGAAATTGGTCATGGAAATCTTGCAGAGAAAGCTTTAGAGAAGGTATTGCCAAGCGATAAAGACTATCCCTATGCAATTAGAGTTGTGTCTGATATCTTAGAATCTAATGGATCATCCTCTATGGCATCTGTTTGTGCGGGGTGTTTGGCATTATTACATGCAGGTGTGCCTCTTAAGAATCCTGTTGCAGGTATTTCTGTAGGTCTTGTTAGTGAAGAAGATAAAGATGTTTTATTGGTTGATATTGCAGGTCTTGAAGATCATTTTGGTGATATGGATTTTAAAGTCGCAGGCTCTAAGGAAGGGATAACAGCTATTCAAATGGATATTAAGCTAACAGGAATTAAAGTTGATTTAGTTCCCAAAGTTTTAGAGCTTGCTAAGAGGTCCCGTATTGCTATTTTAGATAAAATGTCAGAAGTCATTGCCACCCCAAACCCTAATCCATCAGACTTTGTTCCTAAGATGGTTAAGATTACGGTGCCACAAGATAAGATTAAAATGATTATTGGTTCAGGTGGAGCAAATATTAAAGGCTTAGTCGAGAGAACAGGTGCTGAAATTAATATTAATGATGATGGGGAAGTATCTATTTCTGCCGTAGATAATGCTAGTTTTGAGATGGCTAAGGAAGCGATAGAAGCGTATAATAAAAAAATAGAAGTTGGAGAGATTTATAAGGTTAAAGTTCGAAATATTATGCCTTTTGGGGCATTCGCCGAGGTTTTTTCTGGGACTGATGGGTTAATACATATTTCTAAAATTGCTGATGAAAGAGTCGAAAAAGTAGAAGATTATCTTAAAGAAGGAGACGAAGTGATGGTAAAGGTTTTGGAAGTTAATGCTCAGGGGAAAATTAGTCTTTCTATCAAGGATGCAAAGTAATGTTAGACGTGGGTAGTGTTGCAGGTCTTATTTGGGATTATCTAAGGGATAATCAAGGAGAAGCTATTACTTTTAAGCTTAGAACAGCTTTGACTGTTTCTAATCAGACTTATTTTTTTCAGTTGGTTGGCTTTTAAAAGAAAATAAGATTATAGTTGAGAGATTAGATCAAGGATACAATGTTAAATTAAAAGCATCTGCACTTTAAAAATAAGGGTAGATGCTTTTATATTTTTATTTGTAAATAAAAATATAAAAAAGAACAATATTTGGCTTTGTTTTTTTAGGAATAATTTTATGGAAACTAAATACTATAAAAAATATATTTTGTTTTTTTCTAGTATTGTTATCTCTATTTTTTTATTTTATTTTTTTATTTATCCTAACAGTTCGGGAGTTATTGGGGCTTTTATCCAAGAGAAATTTTTTTATATTTTTGGCAAAGCTAACTACTTACTTCCTTTTTTATTTTTAATGATGGGTTTTCGTTTTTTGCATGAAAGCGAGGTTAAATATCGATTTTTGGCAGCTGGTTTTTTCTTACTTTTAACTTTTTCTGCAAATATTCTTGAGTTGATGCTTAATAATGAATCTGGTGGCGTAATAGGTTATTTTTTTTCTGAAAAAATTTTGGTATTCTTAATTGGTCGTGTTGGAGCCTATCTCATTTCATTTTTTTCAATAATTTTAGGTTTTTATTTTTTAAACTTTTCGGTTGTTTTGCATTTAGGCCAATTTATTAAAAAAGGTTTTTTGTTGCTAGGGATTTTTTATAATAAAATTACGGCAAGGATTAAAAGATCAAAAGAATTAAAAGCTGAAATAATGAAAACCCCCTTGTCTGTTAAGAAACAACTTAAAAAAATTAAGATTGAACGTTATAAAAAGCAGAAAGATGGCAAGGAAGAAGGGAATATTGCAATTGTTAATGCTTTTAATGAGTCCAATACTCATCTTTCGACTAATTCGACTGAAGATGCGGAGACTATGGGTGAATATCAGTTACCTTCAACAGATTTGTTAGATAAGAAAAAGATAAAAACTAAAACAAATACAAGCAACTATGATGAACTTAAAGAGAATGCTTATGTTTTACAGCAGACTTTACAGAACTTTGGTGTTAATGCAACTGTAACAAATATCGCTCCTGGTCCTGTTATTACAAGATATGAAGTTGAACTTGCCGCAGGAGTCAAAGTTGCCACAATTGTTAGTTTACAAAACGATATTTGTTTGGCTATGAAAAGTCAAAATGTAAGAATTTTATCCCCTATTCCTGGTAAGGCTGCAATAGGGATTGAAATGCCGAATAAGACTATCCAACCTGTTACTTTCCGGGATATCTTAGAGAATTTTGACTTTAAAGGTGGAAAATTAACGCTTCCTTTTGCTATTGGGAAAACAGTGGAGGGGGAAATTGCTTGTACGGATATTGCTAAAACTCCACATCTTTTAGTGGCTGGGGCAACTGGTTCAGGTAAAAGTGTTTGTATCAATGCATTGATTATGAGTATTCTTTATACAAAGAAACCCAACGAAGTTAAATTTATTATGGTTGATCCTAAGGTTGTTGAGTTAGCATTTTATCGGGATATTCCGCATCTTTATAGTCCTGTTATTACAAATCCTAAAGAAGCATCGCGTGTATTGCAGCAAGTTGTAGGTCTAATGGAAGAGCGTTATGCTAAATTTGCAGAAGCGGGTGCAAGAAATATTGAGTCATATAATGAGAAAATGCAAGCCAAAGGAGTAAAGAAAGAGTTTTATCTTATTGTTATCATAGATGAACTCGCTGATCTGATGTTGGTTGCTTCTAAAGATGTGGAAGAATCTATTGCACGCCTTACTCAAAAAGCTCGTGCAGTAGGAATTCATGTCGTTCTGGCAACACAAAGACCTTCTGTTAATGTTATTACAGGTCTTATTAAGGCTAACTTGCCATCAAGAATTTCTTTTCAAGTTCTTTCTAAAATTGATTCTCGCGTTATTTTGGATACGAATGGAGCTGAAAATTTGATTGGTAGAGGAGATATGTTGTTTTTGGAAAATGGAGCATCTAGACCCGTTAGGCTCCAGGGTGCATTTTTATCAGAAAAAGAAGTGCAGCATGTTATGAAGTTTATTAAGTCACAAGGAAAGCCGGATTATTCTGCATACAGTAATAAAGTAGAAAGCATGAGTGAAAAAAAAGATGGCTTAGATGATAAAACTAAAGAGGACTTTTTAAAAGCTTTGAAATTAGTTCTGGAAAGACAGAAAGTATCTTATGATTTAATGCGTGCAAATGGTTTTAGTGGCCCTAAGGCAACAAACCTTATTAGTCTAATGGAAATCAAAGGATTCATTGAGAAGCCTGCCGGGACTAAGCAGTGGGAGATTTATTTTGAATCTATTGAAGATTATTTGCGTGTTTAGTTTTCTTTTTTTTTCTTCGTCTTTATTTGCAAATAAAGAGGTTTATCAGAGAATTACAGATTTTGGAGAAAATATTTCTTCATTAAAGTTTGGTTTTAAGCAAGCAATTTTTTCAGAAGATGCAACTAAATATTCTAAAGGTATTATTTTTTATCAAGCTAGAGAAAAATTTAAGATTGTTTATGCTTCTGGGATTGAATATATCTCTGACTCTGAATCTTTATGGATAGTAGATAAGAAAAAAAAACAGGCACTTAAAAAGAGCCTTAACAAGTTTTTTGGTAAGGAAATTATTCAGTTTTTTAAATTTGGAGAAGACCTTAAAAAATATTTAATTGATTATTGGCAGGATAAAGAAAAATATTATTTTAAATTTAAGCGTGATACTCAAGATATTTTAGTTTTTATTAATAAAAAAACTTTAATGCCTAATAAGATTATTTTTAATAAAGGTGACTTGCGTTTTGAGATTAAGATTTTTAAGATAAAGAGGAATCTTAAGCTTGTAGATGAATTTTTTTTGTTTAACCCCAGTAAAAATATGGAAGTAATGGAGTTTTAGAAAATGAATTTTGGTGAAATTTTAGTTAATTCAAGAAATGAGATAGGGGTTGATGTTTCTATTATTGCGAGAGAATTACGAATTAGAGAAGAATATTTAAAAGCTTTTGAAGAAGAGAATCTAGCGGATTTTCCAGAGGAACCATTTGGTATCGGGTTTTTTCGTAAATATGTTGATTACTTAGAAATTTATGATATTGCTGTTTTTGAAGCTTATAAAAATAAGCTTGAGGCTTTTAATATTGAAAGAGCTGAATCATCTGGTAATAAAATTAATCATCGTAATGAGTCTGGAGTAAAGATTCAGCAGTTTCAGATGGATACTTTCTGGCAAAACAGAATGAAAACTGTTAAAAAACATCATAAGAATATTTCTTTGTTCTCTGTTATTGTTTTTGTAATATTTATTATATTTTGTTTGCTTTTAGTTCGTATGACTAATAAATCATATGCTTTAAGCGAAATTCATTTGGCTGAATTTTCCCAACTACAAGAATATTGTCTTGAGGTTAAAACTTTAAAGCCCGTTTGGCTTAGCATTTTAAGAGATGGCAAGGTATATGTATCAAAGATAGTAAGAAAAGGGGTGTTTTTTAGGATTTTTGCTGATAATGATTTTAAAATAGTTATTGGTGATATTGATAGGATTCAAGCGTTGATTAATGGAAAGGCAATAAATATAAGGAAAGGGGCAAAAGGATCTATTAATACTTTGACTATAAATAAAGAGACACTCTATGAGCTTACAGATAAAGACTAATAGCTTTTAATGACAATCGAATGTATTCTTAATTTTTGAAGTGTTATAGATTGTTTTGCTAGACTAATTTAGATGGGAAATATGCTAGAACCTTAATTTTTTATTTTTTAGACAATGACTAGAGGTTGGGAATCGTTTTTAAATTTTTTTTCCTATCAAAGATGATAGGTTATTACAGAATTTCTATACATACGCATTGACAGGATGGAGCTTTTTTTTTTGCTATTTTGAAATTATTCTATTTATTAGCTTGGAAATTAGTTAAAATTAATACAATATTTTCAGATTTTGATAATAAAAATGATGCTTATCTGACAATTTAGAATTTTATAACAACTTAGGAAAACAAGGAAGTATTTTTATGAATCTAAGCAATAAGATCACAATTAGTAGAATTTTAATTATGCCTTTTTTTATGATGAGTTTAGATTATAGTGGTGTTTTTTGGAAAGTGATAGCAATGCTTCTTTTTGCATATGCTTGTTATTCTGATTGGCTTGATGGAAGTTTAGCGCGTAAGCATTCTTGGGTGACTGATTTCGGAAAATTTTTAGACCCTTTAGCAGATAAAATTTTTGTTTGCGCTGCTTTTATTGCTTTTGTTGGTGATAATATTTTCGATATTCCAGCTTGGATTGTTACTTTAATTATTTTTCGTGAATTTATGATTACAGGGCTTAGAACGCTTGCAGTTTCTAAAAATATTGTTTTATCTGCACAGGCTATAGGTAAGTACAAAACAGTTATTCAGCTTTTTACTATTGGGGCAATAATCCTTATTTCACTTTTATATGAGTTGGAAAAAGCAGGAGCTTTAGTAATTAATAAGTGGTTTTATACTTTATTTGGATATACGCCTATTGTTTTAATGGCTATTACTGCTATTGTAACTGTGCTTTCAGGGTTACACTATTTATGGGAAAATAGACGTTTATTTCGTTAATTTACTTTATAGTGTCTGAATTTATAATGTGTATAGAATAGACTATGGGTTCTAGGCTTAATTATCACAATACTGTGGATAGGGATAATGAATGGAAAAAGTAATAAAAGCTATTTCAACACTTTTTTATTTAGGGGAGCTGAAAAAAGCCCCTGGCACATTTGCTAGTTTATTTTCGTTTATTGTGTTTTGGTTTGTTTATACAGGGACTTATTTGAATTTTTCGATTTTTTTAGTTTTTAGTGTTTTAAGTATTTTTATTTGTGATCAAGCGGAGGTAGTTTTTAAAAGTAAAGATGACCAAAGGATTGTTTTGGATGAGTTTGTTGGGAGTTTTTTTTCTATTATACTTTTACCAAAAAATGTTTGGTTTTATTTATTTGCTTTTATTTTATTTCGAATTTTTGACATTGTAAAACCGCTTTTTATCAAAAAATCACAGAAATTAAGAGGTGGTTTAGGGATTGTTTTGGATGATATCTTAGCGGGTATGCTCACTACTTTGACGATGGTTATTGCCATGTTGATCTTTTATAAAAAATAATAGATAAAGATTGACACAAGTATTAAGAATAAATAAAATTTAAGAGTTTGTAAAAATGCAAAAAATACATTTTAAATCTCTCTCATCAACAAATGATTATGTCCGTGAAAATATTGAAAATTTGAATGATAAAACTTTGATTACGGCAGATCAGCAGACAGCTGGAAAAGGGCGAAGTTCTCGGTCCTGGATTTCTAGTGAGAAGAATAACCTTTATTTTTCTTTACTTTTGAAACCTAAGTATAATTTTAGGAATGATAATTTAGCTAGTTTAACACAGTATGTGGCTTTAGTTTTAACTAAAGTATTTAAGAGCTATAATGTGGATGCTTGGATAAAGTGGCCTAATGATATCTTAGTAGAAAACAAGAAAATTTCTGGGGTTTTGACTGAGACAATGATTCAAGGATCTGACTTACTGGGTATAGTTATTGGGATTGGTGTTAACTTAAATCTTTCTGAGATGAAAATTGCTGAAATTGATCAACCAGCAACTTCATTGAACATTCTTTTAGGTCGATCCGTAGATAAAGAGGAGTTTTTAGAGATTTTTTTAAAAGAGTTTTTCAATCGATATTCTATTTTATTAGAAGGGGGGTTTTCTTTGATAAAAGATGAATATATTGAGAGAGCAATGTTTTTAGGTAAAAAAGTTCGTATCACAGTTTTTGATAAAGTTTTTGTGGGTATTGCGAAGAATATTGATAATCAAGGGCGTTTAATTTTAGATAATAATAAAATCATAAATATAGGAGATATGTTATGTTAATGCAAGGTGTGATCTTTATGGTTGTTGGTATGACGATGGTATTTTTATTTTTAATTATCATGGTTATTATCATGAAGTTTATGGCAGTTCTGTTGAGGTTTTGTCCTGAAGCAGTTAAAGAAACGGTCGCTAGTCCTCCGTCATTGGCTAATGGTTTAGAAGAAGTCGCAGTTGCAATTGCAGCTTGTCAGAAGTATTAAAATAAAGGGAGAAGGCATTGCCCTTACTTTCACCACATAACAGATAAATAATAGGAGTTTAAATTGGCTAAAAAATTAATTAAGGTAATGGATGTTTCTTTTAGAGATGGATTTCAATCAGTTTTTGGAGCGAGAGTCTTAACAAAGGATTTTCTGCCTGCAGTAGAGGCGGCTAAAGAGGCAGGGATAAATCATTTTGAAGCAGGTGGTGGAGCAAGATTTCAATCTTTATATTTTTATTGTAATGAAGATGCTTTTGATATGATGGATTCGTTTAGAAAAGCTGCTGGTCCTGATGCTAATCTCCAAACCTTGGCAAGAGGTGCTAATGTTGTCGGTCTTGATTCACAACCAAGAGATATGATTAAGCTTCATGCACAGCTTTTTAAAAAACATGGGATTACGACTATTAGAAATTTTGATGCTTTAAATGATGTAAATAATTTGACATATAGTGGTCAGTGTATTGTCGATGCTGGTCTTAAGCATGAAGTTGTTGTGGCAATGATGGCACTTCCTCTTGGCTGCGAAGGGGCACATACTCCGGAATTTTATGCTGGTGTTTTAAAGAATATTTTGGCTGCAAAAATTCCATTTGACTCTGTTTGTTTTAAGGATGCTTCAGGAACTTCAACTCCAGATACTGTTTATCAAACCATGAAACTTGCGCGTAAAGTTTTGCCTGCTGATGTTCATATTCGTTTTCATACGCATGAAACAGCTGGGTGCAGTGTGCTTTGTCATAAAGCAGCACTTGATGGTGGTACTAATGGGATTGATTTAGCAATGGCTCCTGTGTCAGGTGGAACATCACATGCAGACATTGTGACAATGTGGCATGCATTACGTGGAACTGATTATGATTTGGGATTGGATATTGAAAAAATTTTAAAAGCAGAGGAAGTATTTAAAGATTGTATGAAGGATTACTTTTATCCTCCTGAAGCTCAGAGAGTTGAGCCTTTGATTCCTTTTTCGCCAATGCCTGGTGGTGCCTTAACTGCAAATACACAAATGATGAGAGATAATGGTATTATGGATAAATATCCTCAAGTTATTGCGGCTATGAGTGAAACAGTTAAAAAAGGTGGCTATGGGACTTCAGTAACTCCAGTATCCCAATTTTATTTTCAACAAGCCTTTAATAATGTTATGTTTGGTGATTGGCAGAAGATTGCTGAAGGATATGGGAAGATGGTTCTCGGTTATTTTGGGAAAACTCCTGTTCCTCCTGATGCCAAGGTTATTAAGATTGCTGCAGAGCAATTAGGGCTTGAACCCACAACGGAAGTTCCTGTTGATATTAATGATAAAGATCCTAAAAAAGGAATTGAAGCTGCTAAAAAAATGCTTAAAGAGAATGCATTGAAAGAGACGGATGAAAATATTTTTATAGCAGGTGCGTGTAAGGAAAAGGGCATTGCTTTTCTTAAAGGTGAAGCCAAAGTTATGGTTCGTAAAAACGTAAAAAAAGCGGAGACGAAAGAAGTTAAGGATGGATATACAGTTACCGTTAATAAGAAAAAGTATACAGTTAAATTTGATGGTGATAAAGCAATTGTTAATGGAAAATCCTATGAGACTTCAGTTGTAGAAGGTATTGAAGATGTTGTTGCTAATAGCAGTAGCGAAACTGCAGACTCTGTCGCAATTAAGTCACCACTTCCTGGTGCAGTTTTTAAGGTTAATGTTAGTATTGGTGATGCTGTAAATGAGGGGGATGTTGTAATTATTTTAGAAGCTATGAAGATGGAGACAGAGGTTAAATCGGCAGTATCAGGAACCATTTCAGCGATTAATATTAGTCAAGGGGATCAAGTAGTTGCTGGTCAGGATTTAATACATATTAATTAAAATTTACGTTTAACGATAAAAATATATTTTTATGAAAATGCTGAATATTTCAGGAAAATATATATATTTTTAAGGGAGCAAAGAAAAAAATGCATATTTTAGATTCTTTACATACTATTTGGATGTCGACAGGTTTAGTCAACTTTACAGGTGGAGAAATTGCTATGATAGCAGTTGGGTTACTTTTAATTTGGCTGGCTATTAAAAAAGGTTTTGAGCCACTCCTTTTAATTCCCATTGGTTTTGGTTGTATTTTAGCTAATATTCCTGTTGCAGATATTGCTGGGAGTGGGTTTTTAGGGTTAATTTATGGCTTTGGTGTGAAAACAGGGTTATTTCCACTTTTAATTTTTATGGGTGTTGGAGCCATGACAGATTTTGCTCCAATGATAGCAAATCCTAAAACGGCTCTTTTAGGTGCGGCTGCACAGTTTGGTATCTTTACAACTGTATTAGGTGCTTTATTTTTGACTAAGTACTGTGGTTTTGATTTTTCGATAAATGATGCAGCCTCTATTGGGATTATTGGTGGTGCTGATGGTCCTACAGCTATATTTTTAGCATCAAGGTTGTCCCCTGATTTATTGGGTGCTATAGCAGTTGCCGCGTACTCTTATATGGCTCTGGTTCCCATTATTCAGCCACCTATTATGAGGATGTTTACTAGTAAAGCTGAACGAAGTATTGAGATGAAACAACTTCGCCATGTATCTAAGCGCGAGAAGATTTTATTTCCAATTGTGATTTTAATTTTATGTACTTTATTGCTCCCTGATGCTACACCGCTTATTGGTATGTTGATGTTTGGAAACTTGCTTAAAGAGTGTGGGGTAGTCGAGCGTCTTTCTAAAACTGCTCAGAATGAGCTTATTAATATTGTAACAATTTTACTTGGGTTAACTGTTGGCTCAAAGCTTGCTGCGGATAAATTTTTGAAGATTGAAACTATTGGGATTTTACTTTTGGGTTTAGTTGCTTTTTCTATTGGTACAGCTTCTGGGGTTTTACTTGCAAAACTTATGAATAAAGTTTCTAAAGAAAAAATTAATCCCTTAATCGGTGCGGCTGGAGTTTCTGCTGTTCCTATGGCTGCTCGTGTCGTTAATAAAGTTGGGCTGGAAGAAAATCCCCAGAATTTCATGCTGATGCATGCAATGGGTCCAAATGTATCTGGTGTGATCGGCTCTGCTGTTGCTGCTGGAGTTTTATTAGCTCTTTGTTCTTAGAAGAATGATCTTGAAAAATTATTTCGAGGAGTCCCTTTATGAAAGATAGGAATAAGTTTTTTTTTTCTTTATTTTTGATTTTGGTTTTTGGGTTTATTACTTTTACCAACTATGCTAACCTTAAAAAAGAATTAGCACAGAGTGAAAAAATCGTAGCAGACTTAACACAAATTCAATATCAGAATACAAAAATG
>JAAEPJ010000151.1 GCA_024222485.1 bacterium
ACACATCAGTTGCAATTTTGTCATTCTTCAGGTAAACATGTTGTTTTTTCTCCTTCTTATGCCCTTATAATTTATATTTATGAAGTATTTTACATGGTTATTGACCTCAAACCCAGGAATAATAGTTTCAATCGTGTGTATCAGATAAATTTCTTTAATGACAAAAATGTACTTTAAAATCCAATGTCTCCTCCTTCCCTTAACATTTTTGAGACTCCCAACTTATATCTTGCCTCACCATAGGGACAGCTAGAACAAGACTCAAAGGGGTCCTCAAAGCAGTAGCAACAAAGTAACAAAGCACTTTACCATATTTATGACTTTTTACAACCCTTTTGTACTGATTTTAGATGACAACTCCTTCTTCAAAATCTTCTTGCTGATATTTTGACCATCACTCAAATCCCAAGTCATACATAATTTCTCCCTCAATTTATTATTGCTTGTTGTTATGAGCTATGGTGTCTGTAAAATTTCCTAAAATTTGCCAAAAAAATCCTGTATTTGTGAGCTCTCTGACAGAAGTTATGGGAATTTTGGTCTAGGCCTAGCCCTGGCACAAAATGAATCAAAGAAACCAAGATTTATATACTCACAATTGACAGCATAGTACGTGCCAAAG
>JAAEPJ010000152.1 GCA_024222485.1 bacterium
GGGTCGTATCCTTTGGTTGGTCACCATTTTAATGGTGACAGGTCATCTAAATAAATAGGAATGAATCCCTTTCAACCCAAAGTATTCATAAGTTGTATTTAGTGTTAATTGCTGTTAATGATGGAACACGTGATTGATGTATTTTGTAGAGTTGTGTATATCAAAAGCGAGCTCCTAATTATCTTTCATGTCTCTGCTATAGTTAGTATAGCCCAAACGAGACAATACCTAACAAAGACTGTGTATATTGTTGTTGGTTATCAGAACAATATGATTTGGAAGTATATTTTCATGATGCGACCCCCATTTCACGCCAACCTGTGTGCCTTTCTTTGTGTTGGTCCTGCACTTGCCACCAGATGTTAATGTACCATTTACGTAGTAAATGAGCTTTAACGTCAAGGCAAGTGATCTTTGATCTGTTCCCTTGCACACATTCCTAGCATTACTCCATCCCTATCCCCAGTCCCCTCTAGATATAAGCACAATACTCACAGCCCTCGCCCTCTCGAAGATTTACACCGATCACAAGACTCAGCGTAAGATCTCGCTGCTCCTCCTTTCTCGTGCACTATCGTTGGAGTACACTAAGAGATATAGAAATTCTCTTTCCCTTCCCTCCCACCCTTTATCTCTAGATAGGTTTGGGTCGTATCCTTTGGTTGGTCACCATTTTAATGGTGACAGGTCATCTAAATAAATAGGAATGAATCCCTTTCAACCCAAAGTATTCATAAGTTGTATTTAGTGTTAATTGCTGTTAATGATGGAACACGTGA
>JAAEPJ010000153.1 GCA_024222485.1 bacterium
CCGGCACCACCCGGCACCACCCGGCACCACCCGGCACCACCCGGCACCACCCCGCACCACCCGGCACCACCCGGCACCACCCGGCACCACCCGGCACCACCCAGCACCACCCGGCACCACCCAGCACCACCCAGCACCACCCGGCACCACCCGGCACCACCCGGCACCACCCAGCACCATTTTCCAACTTTTTTCTACGGACGGACGGACGCACGGACGGACGGACGAACGGAACGTTGATTTATAGGTTTGGATTCAGAGTCAAATACAGAGTACTTTTTGTGCCAAAATGTGCCGCAAATTTTCTGTTGAGGCTCCTGCTGGCTAAAATTAGATTTTTGAGGATGTAGGCTAATTTGGACCCATGTTTTTGAGCTTTTTGAGCAACATTTCCACCGATTCCTGAGGTTTTAAACTATTTGAACCTCTTTTGTACTGCTAGCAAAGTACTCTGTAATACAGAGTCAATACAGAGTCAATTCATGGTTTACTCTGTATACAG
>JAAEPJ010000154.1 GCA_024222485.1 bacterium
TAATAGCTTTGTTTACAACGTTATAGAGCAAACAGAATCGTTTTATTCCATGCAAAAGGAGTACTTTATAAGAAATTGAGGTGAACTCTTATTGCAGGGCTAAGTTTTCACTAAGTTTCATTGGGAACTATAAGAAACCCTCGGTGCAAGAAGTTCTAGGCTGTTACAATGGACAGAACTGTTGTAATACCTATGTTTACACCGTTTTAGAGCAAACAGAATCATTTTATGCCATGCGAAAGGCGTATTTTATAAGAAAGTGAGGTGAACTCTTATTGCAGAAATAAGTTTTCACTAAGTTTCATGGGGAACTATAAGATACCCTCGAAGTAATAAGTTCTACGCTGTTCCCATGGAGAGAACTGTTGTAATACGTTTGTTTCCAATGTTTTAGAGCAAACGAAATCGTTTTATTAAATGGGAAATGCGTAGTTTAAGAGAAATTGAGGTGAACTCTTATTACGGGGCTAAGTTTTCACTAAGTTTCATGGGGAACTATAAGAAACCATTGAAGTAATAAGTTCTACGCTGTTCCCATGGACAAAACTGTTGTAATACGTTTGTTTACAACGTTTTAGA
>JAAEPJ010000155.1 GCA_024222485.1 bacterium
ATGTTTAGCGCATGATTGTTGAAACAATAGATCGATTTCATTTTTATCAGCTCTCATCTTTTCAATTAAATATTCGGTGCTAAATGTCTTTGCCTGTGATCAAGGAGCTCAAGGCTATACAATAATTTTTCATAACATAGTTTGCAAGATTATCAGAAACTGATGTTTTGATCTACTCAATTACTTTGCTTTCTTTACTATCAGTTCCTACAACAGGCAGCCCTGGTGGTACAGTTAAGTCTTCTACACCAGTAACACGAGGTAAGCAAAATACTCGCTAATTCTACTCGGTCTATTGCTAACTTACTATCTTCGTAACAAATAATTTTATTTACTTTATTAGTAGAAAGACAAACTAAAGCCATGCATCGATAGTTGTTCGCCAAAACACTTCCTGTCTTCTTAAAGGGGACCTGCAAAGGTAAAACAAGTTGTGTTTAATCGAAAGCCCTTGACGTCCTGAGTACGAAAATGAAAATATTTTTTGAAATTGAAGCCCCGTTTGTCCGTAAGAAGCGATTTAAAGTGCATTTTCTGACGCGCGGGACAACTTTTTCATTTCAGTCTCGTTTTCGATTCTGACGTCAGAGGTGAATAATGAAATTCGGGCCTAAGTAATTTCCATACAGAAGTAACAGTAATCATTGCTCGGGTTACGGCGCAAAGGTGCTTTAAAAACAACAAAAATCCGTTTTAAAGCCAAAATATCAAATTTAGGATAAAACTGCGATTCAAAAAAGATATCGGTGTGAGTTTTTACGGAATAGAACGGATTTCAAAGCTCATCTAAAAGTGGTGTGGTGTGCGTGGATTCGACTCGAAGAAAACTCACATTGCCGGGCGAAATATTTTCGCTTTGCCTATTCACGAAGATACAATATTACAAGGTAGAAACTTGCTTGTTTAAATATCGATATATAAATTGCTATAAGAGTGTATTACAAATATTCAATGGTAAGAAGGCTGGTTAGGGGTTGTATGTGGGATTGTAGGGAGTAGAGGGAAAGCTTCGCTCGAAAGAAGTTGAACTTTGAGGAAGACCCACATCTAAAATCTGTAGCCCATAATTTTATTTCATTCACTAATTTCCGTTTTCAATTACTTAATTGATTAAACTTTATTTATATTTATTATCATCAATTATATTTTTCATTTTTTTCATCTTTTTATTTCTAATTTCATTTGTACTTATTAGTCTTTCTCGTATTTTTTTACTCGTTATTACCATTTTATTTTTTGCACTTTTTGCCAATATTCATATTTTGTTTTATTTGTTTACTTAGCTGCCTTACCTGAAAATAGTGCATTTGTCACATGACAATGATGACGAGAAAACAAAAAAACCACAAAAAATTGATGAAACTTTTAATACTTGGGATCCAGGCAAGTTTCTTAAAGAATATGTTTATCAATTGTTTTAGTTAAGAGTACACTCTTTTATAAGAAAAAATTTCACAAGAACACAAGCCTGAAATTCTACATCTTATAATTTGG
>JAAEPJ010000156.1 GCA_024222485.1 bacterium
TCTGCTCCTCTCATAGATGAAAGGGGCTGCACTTCCTAAAAAAAAAAGAGAAATTTAAAGTGAGTTAGTGTTATCAAAGAGGGAAAAAGCAACTACTATGAATGAGTTTTACAACATACATTCTTTAGATGGAATGCCTCAAATTTTGCTCTTCTTATAGATGACAGGGCTTTACTTCCTAAAAATAAACGAGAAATTTAAAGTGAGTAAGTGTTATGAAAGAGGGAAAAAGCAACTATAATGAATGAGTTTCACATCATACCTTGTTTACATGGAATGCCTCACTTTCTGCTCCTCTTATACATGACAGGGGCTGCACTTCCTAAAAAAAGAGAAATTAAAAGTGAGTAAGTGTTATCAAAGATAGGAAAAGCATCTACTTTGAATAAGTTTTACAACATACCTTGTTTCAATGGAATACCTCAATTTCTGCTTCTTTTATAGAAGACAGGGGCTGCACTTTCTAGAAATAAAAGAGAAATTTAAAGTGAGTAAGTTTTATCAAAGATAGAAAAGCAACCACTATAAATGAGTTTTACAACATATCTTGTTTAGATGGAATGCCTGATTTTCTGCTCTTCGTTTAGATGACAGGGGCTGCATTTCTTAAAAATAAAAGAGAAATTCAAAGTGAGTAAGTATTATCAAAGAGGAAAAAAA
>JAAEPJ010000157.1 GCA_024222485.1 bacterium
CAGAACCGTTTTATTCAATGGGAAATGCGTAGTTTAAAAGAAATTGAGGTGATTTCTTATTACGGGGCTTAGTTTTCACTAAGTTTCATGGGGAACTATAAGAAACCGTTGAAGTAATAAGTTCTACGCTGTTCCCATGGACAGAACTGTTGTAATACGTTTGTTTCCAACGTTTTAGAGCAAACAGAACCGTTTTATTCCATGGGAAATGCGTAGTTTATTAGAAATTGAGGTGAACTCTTATTGCGGGGCTAAGTTTTCACTAAGTTTCATGGGAACTATAAGATACCCTCGGTTTAATAATTTCGAAGCTGTTCCCATGGACAGAACTGTTGTACTACGTTTGTTTACAACGTTTTCGAGCAAAAAAAACAGTTTTATTCCATGGGAAATGCGTCCTTTATAAAAAGTTGAGGTGAGTTCTTATTGCAGGGCTAAGTCTTCACTAAGTTTAATGGGGAATTATAAGAAACCCTCTGTGTAATAAGTTCTAAGCTGTTCCCATGGACAGAACTGTTGTACTAGGTATGTTTACAACGTTTTCGAGCAAAAAAAACAGTTTTGTTCCATGGGAAATGCGTCCTTTATAAGAAATCGAGGTTAACTCTTATTGCGGGGCTAAGTTTTCATTTAGTTTTATGGAGAACTATAACAAACCCTCGGTATAATAAGTTCTAGGCTGTTCCCATGGACAGAACTGTTGTAATACGTTTGTTTACAACGTTTAAGAGCAAACAAAATCGTTTTATTCCATGGGAAATGCGTAGTTTATTAGAAATTGAGGTGAACTCTTATTGCGGGG
>JAAEPJ010000158.1 GCA_024222485.1 bacterium
GTGGGGCATTAAGTCGTGTTTCGGATAAAATCCTTTTTCAGAGCCATGTAATATTAACATTAATTCATAAGGCATGGTCTAACACGGGTAATAAATTATACCAGAGCAGGCAACTGCAATTGACATATGCCTCCACCGGGTCTCGAACCCGGGTTTGATCGGACACAGGCGAGCGAGCTAACCACTGTCCTAAACCAGGACAATAAGTTAGCACAGTAACCTTGATGTCTTCACAACTCCAGGCTTATCCACGGTGGGGCATTAATTCGTGTTTCGGATTATATCCTTCTTCAGAGCCATGTAATATTAACATTAATTCATTAGGCATGGTCTAACACGGGTAATGTAATCATACTAGAGCAGGCTACTGCAATCGACATATGCCTCCACTGGGTCTCGAACTGGGTTAGTGGGGACACAGGCGAGCGCGCTAACCGCTGTCCTAAACCAGGACAATAACTTAGCACATTAACCTTGATGTGTTCACAACTACAGGCTTTTACTTTAATAATTTAATTTGATTACCCGTGTTACACCATGCCTAATGAATTAATGTTAATATTACATGGCTCCGAAGAAGGATTTAATCCGAAACACGAACTTCTAACAGACTTTCGTAACATGGCTACGACTTTTTCTACCAAATCCTATATAGATAAGTGGCCTGGGAATCCAATTACTAGA
>JAAEPJ010000159.1 GCA_024222485.1 bacterium
GCAAATCAAGACGGCTGCTTCTGGCATTGAACAAGCGCTTGGTGATGCTGTCGGAATGACTACAGAGGCAGCGCTACGCAGCTTTAGCGAGGGCGTCAGGCATGCAGCAATAAGTAGCACAGGCTCAACGGAGGACGTAGTTAAAGCATTAGCTACTGGTGAGACTGCTTTACTTTCTTTTGGTAAGAATTCAAACGCCATAAAAGACACTGTCAACGTGTTAGCTCGAAAGTTTAAGGTAACAAAAACACAAGCTGCTGAAATGGCGCTTTCTATAAGTGACGTATTCAATGAACAATCTGTTTTTAACATTAAGAAACTTGAGAATACGCTCACAGATTTAAACGTGGAGACTGGCGGAGCAAGTGAGGAATTAATTAAGCTATCTCGCGTGTTAATACCGCTTTTTGATGCTACAACCGATGGAGTAGACAAGACAAACTTACTTCGTCAAGCGTTCGGTGACTTTGGCCAGCAAGCAATTAAAGCCGATGAAGATTTAAAGCGATTTAATGACAATGTTAACGGTATATCTGCAAGCCTAGAGGGGCAGATTATAGCTTTACGGGACGGTGAGACAGCATCAACACTATACTCTATTGCGCAAAGATTAGAGCTTGACAGTATGGCTGGTATACCTCAGTCGATACGAGATCAAGTTACCGAGTATGAAAAACTCAAGAAAGCAAAAAAGGATATCATTGAGGCAGAAAGAAAAAAGAGCAAGAAAGCAGCATCAGAAAGAAAGCAAGCAGCAGATTTAAAAGCGCTAACTAATAGTGTTAATAATTTTGGTGGAGCATGGTCGCGCACAGGTAATATAATTGTTGATTCGTTTGGCAACATGTCAGACGCTATGGGTGATTATAGCCAACGCATGAGCGAGTTAGGAAAGCTAGAAGATAAGATTGCAACAAAACGTGCTGACGGCTCAGCTAC
>JAAEPJ010000160.1 GCA_024222485.1 bacterium
AAAAGAACTCGCACGTCAGTCCACTTTGTCCAGGTCTGACTAAATTTTTGACCCCCCACTTATGAGGCTCTCGGGAGTTGTATTGACGTATCCCACTGTAATTTGTCGTGGCTGGCACAATCTGCTCATCAATAGAATGATATTCCTCCTACTCCAGCTGCTGACAGTTCTCTCTTAGCTTGTCCCAAATTGGGGAGACTTTGAACATTTTGTTGGCTTTTTTGTCTGAATGATGTTTAAGGCTGTTGTCGTTTGCATGTAGGAACTTTCTCAGTTTTTTGTACCTGTTTTTTGACATAACATCAGCAATGGGCCCATATCTGGTTTCTGCTTGCCAATAATTATCATAGCGTGGCATTTTTACAACCCCCATCCTCATTTGCATTCCTAGAAGCATCTCTATTTCCTCTTTTGTTGTAACGACACTTGCGCCAGTTTTTTGTACGCTATATAGATTTGTTTGTTCTGCAAGCTGATTGGTCATGTCGTCATCCCAAAAAAGTTTAAAATACCAAAGAGGAGTTAGCTCTTGAAAATTTTCAGGGGGTAAACTAAAATCTTCACCCGTAAAGGTTGAATCAACAGCGGGAGGTTTTCGATTCCTCCAACGAAAAGTGTGGGACTTCTCTGTTTGATGTTTTGCCTCGTTTGCAGATTTTGCATGTTCTTTCTCTTTGCTTACAACTTTTGTATCATCTTCATCACCTGAATCTTCTATGATAGCACTCTCCACAACTTGGAAGGATGTACTACTTTTTGCATTTTGTTCGGTCTCTGTATTATCCTCCAAATCTAGATCCTCAGATTCATATTCTTCTTGCTTCAATATTTTGTTCATCTTCTCATCTTCAGGTTCAAAATCCTCATCATCATCGTCTTCCAGCTCCGACAATTCAGAATCTGAGCCTGGTTCGAGTACATAGTTGACAGCATCAGTTATATCATATCTTATCTTTGGCCTTCTCTCCATATTGGATAAGCCAGTCACATCTGTAAAATAAATACACTTACGTTCAATATATATTGGGACACCTAGCAACAAAGTGGCGTCTCTTCCTTGACAATCCACTTAGGCCCAAATTTTCACTTGCGATTTCGAGCTCTTCCTGTGATGCGTAAGCGAGGTTTTGGCGCCAAATTAAAAACACTTGCTCACGCCATAGTTTGAAATCAAAACTTCGTAAATTTGAGCGATCTTAAAAGTGTTTTGGCCAAGAAAAGAGAACAGATTGAGAAACTTAAATGTTGAAAATACAAACAAACATTCGCACAAAAGTTGATAATTAACTGGTGAAGATCTTCGAGTAATTTCAGTGAATTATGGCTGGATAGACTCCTAAGGAGTTGAATGTTTTGATTTGGAAAGTGAAACTAACGAACATTTCACTCAAAGAAAATCATTTGAAATATCAACTTTGCTTTTGATAAAGTGCTGGCAAGGATGAAGTCACAATGAAGTGTCTCAATACATTACAAAAATAAAAATGATATTGCACAAATCAATGATGGAGCATGTATTGTTGGTAATATTAAATTCAAAAAGGTAGGTTAATCTACTTTATAAATGCTGTAAATTTTCTCCATTAAGCTCTTCTCATATTCGAGATATTTTGGAAAAGTTTCTTTGTGCTTCAAACTAAGGAAGACTTTGCTGAACTTTTCATTGAAGCCTGCAACTGCGATAAAAACTTTTTCCTCTGGTTTCTTTATGAGTGACTCAAACATGGGTCAAAGCAGACAAATTTCAAAATTCAATCTACCCTTTAAACTCTGAAATAAATTTAAGAATATGAAACTAAGAAACATGCCTTGATAATACCATAATAAAATGTCTTCCCCCATAATTCTCTAGGCATTTTGCAAGCCTTTCTTTTTGCTGTATTTTCTTCTCCAAAAGTGTTATAGAAGAAAATTATGTGGTCAAATGTGATATTATTGCATTTATGCGCCTATTATTTTGATATTTTTGATAACATTTTCCTTTTCAACTGTG
>JAAEPJ010000161.1 GCA_024222485.1 bacterium
AGCATTAAAAAAAGGCAATACACGAATAGAAATAGCCACTTGTGATACCTCAAAATCTCACCGAAACATAGCATTAAGCTCGTCAATAAATCCAAGTTCCAATAAGCGAGATAAGCAAAATCCTGACAATTGTATAGGGTCTCCTGAGAAGAGTCGAACTAGGCGAAGCTGAAATATTTTTTGCCGAAAAAGAAGTAAAAAGTTTGCTAGAAGATGTAATAACTCTATCAAAAAAGGCAGATTCAAAGTTTGCAAATTTGAGGTTAAAAAATATGGTAAATGAAATAATTTACGATCATAAAAATATAGAGATAGCATTTAAATATCCATTATATTTAAAAGATGGCAAAAATGTAGACCGAGCGGAACTGCCACCTGCAAGGAGGCGGTGCAGCGAGGCAAGCCTTGGGAGCGAAGAAAAGCATATGAGCTTAGAAAAAAAAGTTTTGATGGTAGAGATGCTTAATTCAAAAAAAATGGAAGGAAAAGGATTGTTGAAGAAAAAGAGAGAGAGGGAAGAATTGAAAGATCAGGAACAAATTTGTAGAGACGATGCCCGAGCGGAAATGCCGACAGGATGGAGGCGGTGGAGCGAGGGCAAAAATCTAATTAATCAACCATCAAATTATAATTTCAAATTCAAGTCTCAAAATGTGGAAAGCTCAATCAAGATTGAGGCAGGAAATAAAAAATATCATCTCAACAGTTTTGAGAAGAACCCCAATGGCAAAAATATAATTAATCAACCATCAAATTATGATTTTAAATCCAAGGCTCAAAATGTGGAAAGCTCAATCAAGATTGAGAAAGGAAATAAAAAATATCATCTCAACAGTTTTGAGAAGAACCCTAACGACAAAAATATAATTGATAGTCAAGAGGCAGAAACTTTTAGCGACGACAGCCGAGCGGAAATGCCGACAGAAAGGAGGCGGTGGAGCGAGGCTCAAAATATAATTAATGAATTATCAGCGGTGCAAATTTCAAGACTTGAAAGGAACAGCAAAAATATAACTAATGGATTATCAGCGGTAAAAATTTCAAGACTTGAACAAATAGGAAAAAATAGAAAAAGTAAAATTCTAAAATCATTGAATCAATCATCTTCAATTTATCAAGAAAAACAAACAATAAACCAAATTGGATTTATTACTAAAAATGATAAAAGTTTAAAAGTTGATTGTGTAAATAATAGATTGAATTATGAAGAAGCAAATGGAGATCAAATCTCTGCTGAAGTATTTAAGGAGTACAAATATAAAGCGGGTGACGAGAATCGAACTCGTGTGGCCAGCTTGGAAGGCTGGAGCTTTACCCCTAAGCTACACCCGCTTATTTTGGACAGAGTAGGATTCGAACCTACGTAGTGCGTAGCACGACAGATTTACAGTCTGTTACCTTTAGCCACTCGGTCATCTGTCCAAATTTAATATTAAAAAATAACAATTAAATCTAGTATAGAGAAAAAAATTATCTAATAAAAGCCCAGGATAAGATTCGAACTTACGGCCTGCTATTTACAAGACAGCTGCTCTACCAACTGAGCTACCTGGGCTTTTGTAAAAGTAAAAGAATTATATTTTTTGGGTGTAATATTGTCAAGAAAATAATGATTAAATCATAGCTTAGAAATTTTCCCAAACAAAAAACAAAACAGATGACAAGAAATTTCCTCAATATAAAAAAATTACTCTGCTACATTTGAGGACCAAGTTAGATCTTATCAATTCAAGAACTCCATTTAAAAGATAAGTCTAGAAACAGCCACTTCCAAGTAGAAAAATCTATATTTTCTAGTTCTTAACTCTTCAATAATTTTACAAAGTAAAAACCTATAAACTTTTGTTCTTGCTCAAGCGTAAACTCCGAAAATTCTTTTAAAAATCCCGTAATAACATCAGAAGTTTCTTCCTGAGAAATCGTACAAACCGAATAAACTAAAACCCCACCAACAGCTAATAAGTCTGCAGATCTTTTAAGCATTTCTAGTTGGAGCTTAGCAAACGCCTTAAAATCTTTATCCAAATATTTCGCATCCACATGTTTATTAAGCACACCGAGACCTGAACATGGAGCATCGAGAATAATTTTATTAAATTTTAATTCTTTGGTCTGCAACTTAAATTTCAGAAAATCTGTCTTTAGCAAATTAACATTTTTAATCCCCAACCGCTTAATATTTTCTTCAAGTTTTTTAATCTTTACCTCTGAAACATCACAGGCTGTAATCCTTGCCTTATTCCCTGTAATAGAAGCAATAGCCGCCAGTTTTCCTCCAGGACTAGAACAACAGTCCAAAATATTATCACCCGCTCTAGGTTTAAGCGCATCACAAGCCATTTGTGAGGCAATATCTTGGACAAAAAACTCTCCTTTTTCAATACCTAAAAGATCCGGAGCAAAATACCCATCAACAGTATCCGCAATTTTATTAAAATTAAGCGTTTCAATCTTAATTTTATTTACTCGCACAGCTAACTTAGGTTTTTTATTAAAATAAATACAAAACCTTACAACAGCCATCTGCCCAAACTTGTCTATTAAATAATCAACCAATTTTTGAGGGTAAGAATAACGGATACTCAGTTTTTCTGCAAATGACAAATGATTCAAAAGTCTTTTCAGTGGTCTCTCAAGATTCCTTAACTTTGCATTGATAAAGCCTACGGCAAAATTTAATTTTAGCTCTTTTGCAAGGTTGCAAGCTTCATTGACAATGGCATGCTTTTTATTCCTGCTAAAAAATAGCTCATAGGTCGCAATAAGAAGAATAATTTTAACCTTAGGGTTTGTTTTTTTTAAAGCGAGTGCATATTCTAAAAAAAGCTTATTTTGCATCACGCCATAAGCAGTTTTTTTAATAGCAATAATTCTTTGTTTATTATCTATCCCTAAAATTTCTTTTTTAAACGAATTTTTTAAAGAATCTTTTTGAAAGGAAACCTTAGCTAAAATATTAAAAGACTGTCGACGATAACTTATCTCAGAACTCTTCATGAAAGTTTTTCCAGTACAGCCTCAAATTCCTTGATATCAAGAGTTGTATTAACGCATGGACCATTGGGCCTTTTATTTAAAATACCATACACCATGAAAGGATAGGCATCATAAATGCCCGTAGCAAGATCTCGTTCACACGCACAAGCAACAACAAAGTCAGGTCTTTCTTCTCTAATAGCTTTGCGTGCTAGCGTGCCACCTGTTGCGACAGCTACTGGGATCTTAGTTTTATCTTGGATATCTACAAAATCCTTAATCACACACTTCCCACAACTGGCACAGTTTTTAATACTTTTCGTTATTCTAAAAACACAGTCATCAAACTGTAAACAATGAGGTAAGAGAATCAAAATTTTAGGATTTAGCGGCAGATTCTTAATTAAAGGAAACAGGAGCGTATTATTTAATTTAATAAAAAGAGCTTGCCAAGGCTCTCGTCTTTTAGGAAAGATAAAGCTGACCAACTGCATCAAAGGATAAAAAAAATAAACGATTAAAAATCTAAATAAAAAATATAATTTTATTTTCAACAGGTTTCTCCTCTAAAATTCTCTAAAAAATCATTTTCAAACAAAGTGATATTTATTAAATTAGTCTAACGGCTAAAATTATTCAAAAATATCCCCTTGGTTAATTCTACGACCTAAATGAAACTCATATCCAGAGACAATCTTATGCCCTTCAAGCTGCACATCCTTTATCCAAATGGCTCCATGTCCACATTTAACTAATATCCCTTTTTTTTTGGAGATCCCCAACACTTCCCCTGGGACATTTCCCTCTTCTTCAACATACTTTATTTTGGGGGAGAAGAGCTTAACAATTTTTAACGAATCAGCGGTATCAAGATAAGTAAAACTACTTGGCCAAGGATAAAAACCTCTAATCTTATTATAAACCTCTACACTTGTCTGATTCCATTTAATAACACCATTTTTCTTTTTAAGTTTTGGAGCATCTGTTACCTGATTTTCATCTTGAGATAGTGGCTTAAAATTTGGATCCTTTATTTTTAAAAGGCTATCTTTTAAAACATCAACACCTAAGACTGATAATTTTTGCAAAAGAGTCTCTGCATTATCACTGTCTTTTATTTCAATTTCTTTGGCGTCAATAATATCTCCGGCATCCATCCTACTACTCAAATAAAAACAAGTAACACCTGTTTTCTTATCCCCATTCACGATCACCCAGTTAACAGGTGCAGCACCTCGATATTTTGGCAATAAAGAAAAATGAATATTAATCGTTTTATACCTAGGGATCTCAATAATATTATCGGGCACTTTATGTCCATAGGCAACCGTTATAATCAAATCTGGCTTTAACCTTTCAACCTGTTTAACAATATTAACACTTTTTAATGAATTAGGCTGAAAAATTTTCAGGCTATAACTGCCAGCAGCAATCTTAACAGCCGAAGCGCGCATCTTTAACTTTCTGCCTGCAGGTAAATCAGCGGCAGTAAAAACAGCAACAACATTTACATTCTCTATTAAGTATTCAAGGAAAGGCACTGATACTGCGGGTGTTCCCATAAAGATAACACGCAATTTTTTATTATTTTTATTAAATTTTTTTAATATTTTCTCAACAATATTTTTCATAAATTTTTATGCTCTATCTGTATTTTTATTTAAGTGTAGAATTCGCTTATTAGCCTTTAAGCCTGCAAACTCTTCAACTTTATAAGGCATCCGGATACTCCAGTTATGTTCACCAACACTCCCCGGGAAATTAACTCTAAATCCCCAAATATCTACGACATCTTTTTCTAAAAGCATTAGATCCAAAATGGAATTTAAACAAAAAATAGAAGCAGCTTCTGATGTATATTCTAATAAATCATAAATAATTTCTCGATTATTTTTTTTAATATCTCTAAACAGCAACCTCTCTTCATCATGGGTCTCATAAAATGCATCTAAAAACTCCCAGGCTTCTCGTTTTGGTAAACCTAAATTCCAAAGCAGAATATCTTCGCTCTTAACATCCTCTTTCCAGCGAAGACGCCCGAACTTTGAATTTTCAAGATCAAAAAGTTTGGGGCCGACTTGCTCAAAATCAAGGCCTTTATCATGACAGTTTTTCTTAAAACACCATTCATCCGTTGTATTAATCTCATATAACCACATAGCTAGAGTATTTGACATATCATGTCCGGATGAAATAGCACATGCAGTCTTCCGAAAATGTTCGGGTCTAATAAATCTGCGTGGTTCTTCAGTCCGATCTTTAAGCCAACGCGTAACATCAAGCCCCATCACCCCCAGTTTCTTAAGAGTTACTCGACATTGATCAGGCACCACGCCCAAATCCTCTGCACAAGGCATCATCTCCGTGACATCAATCATCGCTTTTAAAATATTTCCCCCATTTTCCTGCCAATCTTTTTCATCTAGCGGATCAAAATTACCATATAATCCCCCATCATCAGAACAGGCATTAGCATCAATACTCCATAACCGAAAAATACCTGCCACATGATCGATCCGATACATATCAAAAAAGTTGGCAGCATAACATAATTTATCCTTAAAATATTGATAATTGGTCTCACGCAATTTTTGCCAATTATAAGTAGGCATTCCCCATTTTTGTCCTCTAGCATTATAAGCATCTGGAGGACAACCAGCGACTTTATCAAAATTAAAAACTTCTTGGTATTGACCTAAAACATCCGCACTGTCTGCTGATACCAAAAAAGGGATATCTCCCATTATCTTAATCTCGCACTCTCTGGCATAGCGAGAAACCTGACTCATTTGAGTAAACGCATGAAATTGTATCCATTCATAAAAGTTAGGATTCATTAATTCTGCACTGGCTAAAGGGTTCACTTTCGTTTCCTTATTAAGTTTATATGTTGAGTAATCAGTAAGCCAATAATTATTTTCTTGTTTAAATTGCAAATATTGAGGATCATTTAAGTCAGCATTCTTAAAGAACTCTTTTAAAAGCTCTAGTTTATCAGCTCTAACCTCATAGTTAACATGGCTGGAGTTCGAGCCTATGGGATATTTAGCTCTCAGAGAACTATCATCATCAATCTCACTCAGTCTAAGATAAACAGGATCCATCGCAAAGGACGAAAAGGCAGAATAAGGACTATTCCCATAACCAGCCTCATTCAGAGGCAAAAGCTGTAAGATGGAATGTCCAGTCTCTTTAAGCCAGTCAATAACAGGGAGTAAATCTGCAAACTCACCAATACCAATACTTTCTTTTGAATAAATAGAAAATAAAGGACACATCACCCCGCTACGCCTCTTAACACCTATTTTTTCCCATAAATTTTTCGTATATTTTTGATATAAAAAATCATAGTTATATCTCATTAATTAACTCCACAAGCTAATTTGACTAAGTAAATTATAACTATCTTTAACATCTTACACTTAGGTCTCAAAAAGGAAATAGTTTTACTCTATCCTTTTTGACAATAAAGGAAATTGTAACATTTTAAGGGCTAGAAAAACAAAGTATTAAGCTAAATTAAGTATAAAAATACGCTTTATGATAAAAATAGTTTTTCAAATTTTATAAAAAATTTAAAAATAAGAGATATTTTATGTAATGTACCCCTTTTAGTCAAGAAAAAAATGGGAGAGTTTTATAAAGCAACTTTAAGTTCTTTATGATAATATTGATTAGGTGTTAAATAATTAAGGCTCTGATGTGGAAAATCATAATTATAATCATTAGGATAAACTAAATCCTCCTTTAAAGTCCTAATTACACGCTCTGTATCCGCATTACCTTTTGGATTGTTATAAGTCGTGAAAATTTGTTTGATCCCTAAATATGCTGTCTCTTTCATAAACTTAACGGATGTA
>JAAEPJ010000162.1 GCA_024222485.1 bacterium
ACTATTCCATAGACTATAAAATTACCGATTATTTGCCATTGATTTTACTCATTTTGTGCAAATTACTAAATTTTCATTTGCTGCTGTTTTTTCTAAAGTTTTTATATTTGTCTTCACATTTTATCTATCCTTTGAAGGTTTTATGAAAAATATTTAGTTCCCCTGTTGTAATGGAACTTTTTAATTTCTAATTATCTAAAAGACTTTCCATTCTCCCCTTGGGGATGTCCGCCCAGCATCCCCAAAGGGAGAATTACTTGAATTATCGTAAAACCTACATCTACTTTGTTGAACTTTAACCTCTCAATGTCTTCTGTGAAGTTTGATGTTGCTTACTGGATTCTATCGTCTCTGCCTGTCTAGTGAAGTCTATCGCTCACTGCTGAAGGTGACGATGGCTACTCAACTTCTCATGCTAGCCAATCATGACATCCCACGAGCAATTTTGCACCTCACGAAGTCTCCCCGATGCCTTTGTGCAGTCTTGAAGTCTGATGCCTGCATGAGCTGAACCGCTCATAAGAGATATACCAGCATGAGAAGACATCCCACCCATGAGAGCCAATTCTTCCGTATCCGACGAAAAAGTTTGCACCTACGAAATGTTCCTGATGCCTCTGTGCAGTCTTGACCTCTGACACCTGCATGAGCTGAACCGTCCATGAGAGATACACCCGCATGAGAGGCACATCACCCACGAGAGCCAAGCCTGACACTCCATGAGCTACTTTGCACCCACGAAATGTCCCCGATGCCTTTATGAAACCCCTGAATAATAAAGATGCCAAACCTAATAAAATTGTTGATTTATTCCCGTCAAGCGTATCTACTTTGCACCGATTCTTGATGGGGGATTTTTAAAAGGTTTGAATGAAATTTTTACTTGACCGCAGAGCGTTGGAAAAAACTAGCTCTATTTATAAAAAATAAATTTGAAATTTGAAATACTTTGAATAAAAAAAGGGTGGTTTTATACCACCCTTTTTCATTCTTAGAGGCTATTTTTAATGCTTTTTTACTATATTTGGTAATTCTATAGTAAAAGTTAGATAAAACTTGTTTTCTGACCCTATACAATTGTCAGGATTTTGCTTATCTCGCTTATTGGAACTTGGATTTATTGACGAGCTTAATGCTATGTTTCGGTGAGATTTTGAGGTATCACAAGTGGCTATTTCTATTCGTGTATTGCCTTTTTTTAATGCT
>JAAEPJ010000163.1 GCA_024222485.1 bacterium
CCTTGCGACTGAGCCAGAATGTAATAATTCTCTTGTGAAATAGTGGTCATAGTGGATTAGCCTTCTCGACTATAACCTGACAGCACTACGCTCTGCAAAACGGTGCAACAAATCAGCAAGGAAACTAACCACTTTTGGAAAAATTGAAAACCCTCTGTAGAAAAGATAATTAAGGGCCAAGAAGGACCCTAAGGGACAGCAAAGATAAGAGGCGAAGTAAGAAAGGGGTTGGTGAACTTTGTTGGAGCCTTTTTGGACGCTTGTCTGACCAACACGACACCAACCGCAGAGTGTTGGTTTTTTAAGGACGCTGCTTGTCCGACCAACACGACATCACGGCAAACTGTTGGGATTATTGGACGCTTGTCCGACCAACACGATATCACAGCAAACTGTTGGGATTATTGGACGCTGCTTGTCCGACCAACGTGATATCAGAAGCAACAAGTTGGGATTATTGGACGCTTGTCCGACCAACACGACATCACAGCAAACTGTTGGGATTATTGGACGCTGCTTGTCCGACCAACGTGATATCAGCAGCAACAAGTTGGGATTATTGGACGCTTGTCCGACCAACACGACATCAGCAGCAAAAACTGTTGGAATTA
>JAAEPJ010000164.1 GCA_024222485.1 bacterium
AAGCTCATACCTAATGGTATTGATTTAGAAAAATTCCAATGCAAAAGTAATCCTAAAAATATCCGTGATTACTTTGATCTCCCCCATGATTGTAATATCCTTTTATCAGTTGGTCGTGAACAGATTTATAAAAATTATCACTATGGTATCAAGGCCATAGAAATTCTAGAGCACCAGGATTACAATCTTTTTGTAAAAACCCACTATATTATTATTGGTAAAGATGTGACAAAGCATAAAGATACGATCAATACTCGTGGTTTATCATCACAAATACATCTATTAGAAACGCTACCTCAAGATATGTTGGTAGATTGCTATCAAACATCTGACATTTTTTTACAAACTTCAATAATTGAGAGCTTTGGATTAGTCTCAATTGAAGCTTTCGCCTGCGGTCTTCCTGTTATAGCAACAGATGTCCCTGGTAATAATGATGTAGTTAATGACAATGTGGGATTTTGTGTAGACATAAAAGACCCTCAAAAAATGACCGAAAAGATAGAGTATCTTCTCAATAATAGAGAAATCCTAAAACAACTTCGCAAAAATGGTATTAAAGAAGTACAACAATATCGTTGGAATAAAATCATAGATCAATATAAAAGGCTCTATGATGAATTAACCCAAGTTCGACAGACACTACAGTAATTTTAGTGAAAAACACGATTTTAACAACGTAACACTTTGATTTATAGTAATAAATTTCTCAAAACCAAAATGTAGTGACTGAAAATGAAGAAAAGTGTTGATGTAGATAATCCATTATAGTATATTCGCCATTATGTTTATACGAGAGAAAAAAAAATCAAAAAAGAATGTTAGTTACGTTCAATATCAATTGATACGCAGTGTGAGAACTCCTGCTGGTCCACGTCAAGAACTCGTCTTGAACATGGGACAACAGCTCGATCTACCTAAAGAAAAGTGGAAAATCTTAGCCAATGCTATTGAGGAAAAACTCTTAAAAAAGAATTCTTTATTTCTATACGATAGTGAAATCGACACCTTAGCGAAATATTATACACTATTAATTGAGAAAAACAGCCTCAACAAACAAGCGCTTGAAAATAAAGAAGGTGCACAAGAAAAAGCCTCTTCAGACTCAAAAACACCAGATTATGCAACCATAGATTTAAATACGGTCCAACTTGCAGATGCCCGCAGTTATGGTGGAGAGTATTTGGTAAATAGTATCATGTGTACTTACGATCTTGAAAACCTCTTATGGGGACTTGGTTTTACAAAAAGTCAGATACAGTATAGTAAAATGCTCATTGGAGCCCGTATGTTACACCCGTCAAGTGAACGAGAAACAGCTCGATGGCTCAATGAGAATAGTACTTTTCCTGAGTTCGTTGGGAAAACAGATAAAGTAAGTGATAATGGCTTACACCGAGCAGCCACTCTTTTATGGAAAAATCATGAGAGTATCGAAAAAAAATTAGCAGATACATCAAAGACTCTCTTTTCGTTGGAGGAGAAGGTTATTCTTTATGATCTAACGAATACTTATTTTGAGAGCAGTAAACAGAGTAGTACTATCGCACAGTATCATAAATCAAAAGAAAAAAGAAACGATTGCCCGTTAATAACTCTTGCGTTAACTGTTGACGAAGAAGGTTTTCCTAAACAAAGTAAAATATACAAAGGCAATATTGGAGAAGCTTCAACATTGGAAGATTTTCTAAAAGAGTTGAAAAAGTCATCTCCAAAGAGGACTCAAACGTTAGTTCTTGATGCAGGTATTGCCACGGAGGAGAATCTTTCTTTAATACGGAGTAAGCCATATAATTTTCACTATATCGCTGTATCAAGAAAACGGTCATATCCTGATGACTTTTGGGTAAATCGTGAGTCAGAAGAACTCTTTCTTTCCGATAATAAAACAATACTTACTCTTACTGCAGAGCGGATTGATAATGAAATCTTCTTACAATGCCATAGTCAAGCAAAGGCTTTAAAAGAACAGGCCATGTACGTAAGTCGTATGGGTAAATTTGAAAAAGCTCTACAGCAACTGCATGAGGGGTTAACGAAAAAAGGATATACAAAAAAATATGATAAAGTGCTCGAAAAAATTGGACGCCTAAAACAGCAATATAGAGTAGGAAAGTACTATACTATTGAAATAGAAAAAAAGGGTGTTGATGCGGTGGCAATACTTTTTTCCCGTAATGAAAAGGCTATCGCTCATGAGGATGATATTGGCAATTATGTTTTGAGAACGAGCCGGTTTGATTTAAACAATCGTGAAATTTCGCAAGTACATCGGGCTTTAACAACGGTTGAAGATAGTTTCAGAAGCATGAAGTCACATTTAGGTCTTCGCCCAATTTATCATCAAGAAGATTATAACTCCGAAGCACATATCCATGTTACTGTATTAGCATATCAGTTTGTTATTGCGATCCTAAAAAAACTACGCACCGAAAATAATATCTTTTATAATTGGGATACGATACGTGAAACGCTCAAGAGTCACCAAAGAGTATCCACAACAATGGCAGTAGAAGATGAAAGTGTTATTAGATTAAGACAGAACACACTTCCGAGTGAAAAACAACAAACATTATTTCAAGCAATGGGGAAAATTATGGGTAAAGGATTAAAACGAGTGAAACAAATTTTCAACAAAAAAAGTAGTGCCGAAAATAAAATCAAAAAGTGACTTTAGTTATTGAAAAATATAAAGATACATTTTTTTTGTGTCGAACTTGGGTGTAATACCTTACAGTATTTTATGTAAAGACTCTCAATCTGGTATTACAATGTACTATCAAAGTTCATAATTATTGGCATTTCAATTGCTTATTTAAATATTCCATTAAAAAACCATGACAGATCTTTGGAAAACCAAAGGAGAGTGCCATGATAACCTTTTTATAAGAGATATCTTTACAGAAATGATTATGATAACATTTA
>JAAEPJ010000165.1 GCA_024222485.1 bacterium
CTCCTAAGCTAAAGAAAAGGACGTTTTTAAATAAAAAAAAATTCTGGCACCCTAATTTATCGAATAAGTATCAAATTACCAAAACCATTTCCTTATTGTTTAATGCCAAGCATGATGCTAGGAGATGCATTCTAAGCCAAAGTAAAGGGCGTTGTTCAAAAAATTTTCCTGGCACGCTCATTTATCGAATAAGTATCACAAAAATTAGCAAAATTTTCCTATCGCCAATGGCGAGCGTGATGCTGGGAGATGCATTCTAAGCCAAAGTAAAGGACGTTTCTTCAAAATTTTCCTCACACTCTGATATACTGAATATCTGCCACAAAATTCCTGATCACTAATAGCAAGCATGATGCAGGGAGATGCATTCTAAGCCAAAGTAAAGACGTTTTTATAAAAATTTTCCTAGCACGCTGATTTATCGAACAAGTATCACAAAATTAGCAAAATTTCCTTATCGCTAATGGCAAGCAAGATGCTGGGAGATGCATTTTATGCCAAAGTAAAGGACGTTTTTCAAAAATTCTCTTGGTACGCTGATTTATCAAATAAGTATCACAAAACTAGCAAAATTGCCTTATCGCTAATGGCGAGCATGATGTTGGGAAATGCCTTCAAAGCCAAAGAGAAAGGAGGTTTTTTTCAAAATTTTCTTAA
>JAAEPJ010000166.1 GCA_024222485.1 bacterium
ATGTTTTTACCTCGAATAATTAATTATTTTTGATGAGCATATTATATAAAATTCAATATTGTTTTTGTATCTTTTTTATGGAAATCACAGATTTTTTTTTAACATTAAAAAACTTACCTTAGTTGTGCAGAGGTCTTTGATTTATTTACTTCATTTTTAGAGCTAACAAAATTAGCTCCAAAACTATTGCTTACAACTACTCCAAAAAGAACATTAAGGACAATCAACATTCGGAAAAACTTGGTTTTAAACATGAACTAACTCCTTGATAATTATCTCATCCTCGTAATTCTTGATCATATAAGTCAGAAGTTAAGCATTCTCCTTAACCGATATTTTCTTTTACCTCAATAAGCACTTCATGTGTTTCATCCGGAGATTCAAAAATAAGTTTTCCAACATTTCCTGGAATAAATGAAGTTTCTGCTGCTTGTAATACAGCTAAAATATTATCCCAATAACGCATAATTTCTCTCCTGTTTATTTTTTAATTTCTCGATATTTTTCATGATGCCAACCCCATTTTCATTAGTAAGAATCGATATTTTTATAATTTTAGAGATCCTGATTAGTTTGTAAATTACTGAAATAAAAGCACATATTGTTGAAAGACTTTAAAAACTTTTTAATGAAATAAATATAATGACCAAAACTATAAATGATGCTTAAACAAGTATCTGTAGATGAGTATCTTAGAAAACTTAACAATTTAATAAAAGTTATTTAATAGCTAAATAGTAATATCTATATTATTGATAAAAAAAGATATCATCAGCCATCCAGCTAACAAATACTTATCGCTATACTATCTTGTACTGAAAAATCTCTTAGGTATTTTTTTGCCACTCATCGATAAAAATAATAGAAAAAATAAGGAAATAATATGTTTAAAAATGGTATTTTTGAGAAATGACTTGATCAAAAAAGTAAAAAATTAATAACTAAAATTGGCAGTGGAGAAGTTTTAAAAACCGAAAAAATGATAATTTTAATTTTACAAGCTTAGTCTAATCATTTTTCTCATCTTGATAAAGATCTCAGAATTGATATGATGAACCTTGATAAAAATCTAAAAACGGAAATGATTAAGTTACGCAAAGATATAGATAAATGCTTTGCAACATTAGATAATACCCCATAAAATTCATAATATTTTTTTGTTTCGGGTTAATATTCTCTTTATTGCTAGGTGGACACATTCTTATGTTTATAGATTTCACCAAAAATTAAATATTTTTATTTTTAATTTTTTTATTTTCTAGGCCTAAGCACTCTTATAATTACCTGCTCTCAAATGGGCTAAAAAAAGTAGAACCGTAAAAAATAAAAAGCTATAAGCCATAAAACATATGTTTGTTTTATGGCTTATTAGAAAATATACAAATAAATCAAAACTTTCTTTTTTTTAAAAAAGTAGGGGATTAAAACAATTTATTATTCCTAGCCCCTTGGATTGTCAGAGAATTATTAACTCCATGAATCAAAGAAGTCGTATGCATCATATCCCCGATTAAAATACCACCAGAAAGAATATTATTTTTAAAATAAAATTTTTTATATTTTTTTTCCACCTCATTTTTTGCTTCAATATTACGCGACTTTTCTTCATACTTAAGACCAATGTTCCCAATGGAAAGCAAATTAAGATAAAAAGCATTTAAGGTATAACCAAATATTTTAGGAGTATATTCTGTTATATCTTCTGCAATATTGGCACCGGCAACTTCACCCTGCATTAATGCGGTTTCCCAAATAGCATCACACCTGCCATTCATAGCGACACAATCTCCTACCGCATAAATATCGGGATCGCTTGTTTGCATCTTACTATTTACATTAATCGCTATATCCGCATTAAGCCCTGCAGATACAGCTAACTGGCTGTTACTCCTAACCCCTGCAGAAATAACGACAATATCTGTAGGGATATGCTCATTTTTATCTGTCATAATACAGGATACATGTTTAAATCCTTCAATTTTTTCGACATAAGTTTTAATCATAAGATTTATATTAGCGTCTTCTATGACTTTTCTTAATAAGCATGAAGCGGATTCATCAAGTTGGCGAGGTAAAATCCTAGGCATTGCTTCAATAACTGTAAGGTTATGCTTAAGTTTACTTAAAAAATGGGCCGTTTCTAGTCCTAAAAGCCCACCACCAATAATAGAAATATTCTTAGGGCCTCCTTTAAGGAGGCTATCTAGCTTTTTAAAGTCCTCTTCATCTCTTAAAGAAACAACCTCAGGTAAACTTATACCATTAATGGGTGGCATAAAAGCCTTAGAACCAGTGGCAATTACTAGCTTATCATATTCAAAAAAAGTTCCGCTACTCGTTTCTATTCTTTTTTCATCTTTAAGTACCTTTGTGACCTCTACTCCCAAATGCATATTAATAATATAATCATCATAATAATAAGGAGGTTTAATATAAAATGTCTCATCCCCTACTTTCTCTGAAATCATTGATGTTAGCACAGGCCGATAATAAGGCAAGGATTTTTCTTTAGAAAAAAGATGAATCTCTGCATGTTCATTTCGTGATCTTACAGCCTCAGCTGCAGAAACTGCACCTACACCACCACCAATAATAAGAACACGCGTCTTTTTAGTAGAAGTAATTTTAATGTCTTTTTTTACATATTCAATAAAAGCTTCTTCCCCTGCACCACATGCAATACAAGTACTTGGAGGCAATGTCCCTTCAAAAATCTCACCACAGACAATACATTTCCATAGAATATTTCCAGACTTTAATTTTCCAATATTTACCCATCCTTTATAGACCTTTCCCGCAAATTTTATTCCATATGCATAGGCATGAGCCAAATCACTACTAGAAGGCTTTAAGTTTATTTTTAATATAGGCTCAACAACTTTCATCTTCAAAATATCAAGGCGAGATTTTAACATATCAACACCCTCACCACTCCAGCCAAAGCTACCAAAAACACCCGCAACTTTTCCCCCATGATTGATACGGTTCATATCCATTAGAAGGTTCATAATTGGAGGTAAGGCATCCCCATTAATTGTTGGGGTTCCCAATAAAATTCCATCAGAGTCAATAAGCTCATCTAAAACTTGAGCATGATCTTTTTTTTCCATATCACATAAAAGAACATCTGCTTCAATCGTATCATGAATTCCTCGAACAATTTCTTCGGCTAAAATTTTGGTATAGCCATATGCAGAAACATAGGCACAAGTGATTTTTGGGTTTATTCGCTCATCTTTAGGAGATAAGGAGCTCCACTTGTCATAAAGATCAATATAATAATCAACATCTTTTCTTAAAACAGGACCATGTCCTGGACAAATAGTTTCAATCTCGTATTTTTCTATTTTTTTGAGTGCAGCTTGAACATATTTTTTAAAAGGACCCATAATCATATCAAAGTAATATTTGTATGCCTCGAAAAAATCACCTTCAATCTGATCATTAAAAACTTTCTCACTAGAATAGTGACACCCAAATGAGTCACAAGTAACTAAAGTTTTATTCTCTTCAATATAAGTATAAATAGTATCTGGCCAGTGGAGAAATGGAGCCGCTAAAAACCTTAATGTATAATTCCCAAGGTTTAAAGTTTCATTATTGCTTACTGCTACTGATGAAAAGCTATGATTAGAAATAGCACCCAGAAAGTTAATAGCAATTTTTGAAGCGTAAACAACGGCATCAGGCGAATATTTTAAAATTTTACTAATAGATCCTGAATGGTCTGGCTCTGTATGCGCTACGACAATATATTTAATCTCTTTGGGATCACAAACCTCTATTATTTTAGCTAAAAAGTCATCAAAAAATTTATTTTTTACCGTTTCAAATAAAACATAACCTTTTTCCGTTTTTAATAAATACGCATTATATGTTGTGCCAAACTTACTCTCCATTATAATATCGAAAACTCTTAAATTAGGATCAAAAACACCTACCCAAGATAAATCTTTTTTCACTGTTAACATTTAATAAACCTCTCTAATAATAATATAGATGAAATAATGTATCTGAAAGAAATAAATAACAAGCATAATAATTATGCTAATACTGATTATAAATTTTCATTATTGTCAAGATTATTGCAACAAAGTTAGTTTTTTTGCCAACAATAAGCTTTCACAATAAAAAGATATTATTTATTATACTTTTATTGTGAAAAAAATCAATTTGGAAATTGGAATCTTTCAAGTTAAAACATAACCTTTTCAATCTTAACTTCAAACGCATCTGCCAACTTTTTAATTATTTGAATCGTAGGGAAAGTGCTGTTTGTTGTTAAAACTTTGTAATCGCATTGTGAGAAAGCTTTGCTTCCTCAGTGACTTGTTACTGTAATCAACCTTTTTGTTTGTTTAATTTTTTTAAATTGTATGCAATTTTTAAATTTTTTATAAAGAACATAGCCCTTAAGATTTTCTATTATCATTCAAATTTCTAAATCATAAATATTTCGAGATTATTATTCCTATAAAATTACTTTCTACTAAAATTTCAATCAACCGTTTTTTATTTTTTGTATTATTTTTCTGTATCTACAAAGCATGGGTTTAATATCATCTCCATTATTTTCTGTTGATTTACTAAAATTTGATCAAGTTTTTACTCTTTAAGCATTATCTCTTCTATTTTCGAGTAACTTTATATAAGAATAATTTATATCTCTCTCTATCAAATATTATTTTAGGTAAACCTCTTAAATAATTCTTATACGCTATAATTGTATTTATATTATGGTCTACAAATGGTTTTTCAAAAAGCAAATGAAAAATATATACGACTACTAAAGCTATTGGCAAAAGCAGAAAAAGAAAAACTAAAAAAATAGCCCAATCATTTTGCAAGCTATCTAATAAAATAGCTCTCATTCTAGGCATAATAAACTGGTGTAGGAGTGATCTTTCCCCCATACGGTGGACAATTAATTTTGTAACCGCTTAGCTAGCTTTTCAAATTCAACAGGTGTTTTATAACCAATTCCTGAATGCAGCCTCATCCGATTATAATTTATTTCAATATATTCAAATATACTTTTTTTAGCTTCGGCTCTAGTTTCATAGTTGTGCCAATAAACTTAATCCTTTTTAGTAATTAAGTTTATGTTTTTTAAACTATTTCAAAAAGCTTAATCTTATCATCGATAAATGTAGAGTTTTTCAATTTTAAAGAAAGGTTAATTTTTTTAGAAAAAGTTAAAATATACGCCTGGTAGGATTCGAACCTACGACCTGCGGATTCGAAGTCCGACGCTCTATCCAGCTGAGCTACAGGCGCATCATTTAAATCTTTTAGCAAGAAAGCCAAAAGTAATTTAATCGTACTTATTTTTTCAGCTTATGTAAAGAATTTACTGAGAGCAAATAAGGTTATTCGCTTAAATAAGAATATTGGTGATAAAAAAAGCCGTATAACTCAAATGTTACACGGCTTTTTTTAAATAAAATTATCTAAAATATCTAAAAATTTATATTTATGCAGGAAAAACACTGATAAATCTATGTGGTTTTGCACCTTTTGAGGAAAATTTTACAATTCCATCAACTTTAGAAAATAAAGTATTATCTTTGCCTGCTCCAACATTATCTCCAGCTTTAAACTTAAAACCTCTTTGGCGAACTAAAATACTTCCCGCGGTAACAAGTTGCCCTTCAAATCTTTTTACACCTAAGCGTTTCCCTACCGAATCTCTTCCATTAGAACTACTACCTTGACCAGTTTTATGTGCCATTTATATATCTCCTTAAAAATTTAAAAAGACTATAATTCAAGAGTAAAATTAGAACTCTATTCCGTCTTTTAAATAAACAATTATTTATCGTTAGTTTTTTCTGCAACTACTTTCTTTCTTGTTGTCGTTGTTTTTGCTGACTCAGCTTTTTTTGCAGAAATATTAGATTTTAACTCAATATTAGTAATCTGAACAGCCGTATAATCTTGTCTATGACCTTGTTTTTTCTTATAGCCTTTTCTTCTTTTTTTCTTGAAAACAATTATTTTTTTCTCTCTATCTTGATCTAAAACCTTCCCTGTAACCTTGACATCTTCAAGATAAGGTGTACCAATATTAACATCACCATTTTCATTTTTAAAAAGGATAACTTTATCAAAAGCTACTTCATCACCGATATTTTTATCCAATTTATCTATTCTAATAACTTCATCCTGTTCAACTTTTTGTTGTTTCCCTGTTAAGTCAATAACTGCATACATTTATGGTCTGCCTCCTAAAAAATTATCAGTTATTATATTTTGTCTAGACTGATAAGTCAACCTTTATTCGTGCAAGTATTCTATTAAGAAACAAGAATGATATATTCTGCTGAGAATATTAATTATACTATATTCACAAAATTGGCATAAGTTAATATTTTTAGCTCTTTATTAGGTACTCATTATAATAATGAAAAGTAAATAGTTACGATTTAAATAGATTAAAATGTTGTAATTAAGACTTTAATATTAAGCAAGGTTTTCTAAATTACTTTGCTGAATTATAGTCGCTACTTGACATAAGCAAACAAAATTTGTAGACTCATAAAATTAATGAATTTTATAGGAGAAAATAAACAATGAAAAAAGGCATTCATCCACCCTATCAAAATGCTAAACATACTTGTGTTTGTGGAAATTCTTTTACAGCTAAATCTACTAAAAAAGAAATCAAGGTTGAAATTTGTTCTGCCTGCCATCCTTTTTTTACGGGACAACAAAAGTTTGTAGATACTGCAGGACGCGTTGACCGATTTAAAAAAAGGTATGCAAATTATACTAAAAAAGTTAAAGTTACAGAAGAAAAAGAATCAACTCAAGATCAAAGTAAATAGCTATTGTTTATAAAAAATGTTAAAAGCAGTTTCCTCCGCCTAAGTTTCTAATAAAACTTAAAAGAGAAACTGCTTTTTTTTATAAAATAGACTATTAATGGAGAAAGATCATGGCGAATAAAAATAAAAAAATGATGATCGGAGGACAGGCTGTCATCGAAGGTGTTATGATGCGAAGTGCTAACTTTTATGCAGTGGCTCTTCGTCGAAAGTCTGGTGATATCGATATTAAAATAGAACCTTTTAAAACAGTTACCAAGAAATTTAAACTCTTGGCAAAACCATTTTTAAGAGGAATAGTATCATTATTTGAAATGATGATACTGGGAATGAAAACACTCTCTTATTCCGCAGATATTTATTCTTTGGACTTGGATGAGAATGCAGCTGAAAAAGAAAGAAAAAAGAATGAAAAAGCTAAAAAAATTAGCTGGGATATTATTTTTTCAATTATTTTTGCTTTTGGGTTTGGCATCTTGTTGTTTGTTCTATTACCGCTTTGGCTGACCAATGTCATTAAAACTTTTTTCAATTTTGCTAATAATCCCATAATTTACAATATTATTGATGGTATTATGCGATTAATAATATTTCTAACATATGTGATTGCTATATCTTTTATGAAAGATATTCAGCGTGTTTTCGCCTATCATGGTGCAGAGCACATGGCTGTCTACACGAATGAAAATAATGATGATCTCACTATTGAAAATGCTAAAAAATATACAACACTCCACCCTAGATGTGGCACAAACTTTATGTTTATCGTTATCATCCTAGGAATATTTATGATTTCTCTTTTTCCCATTGATACATTCATGCAAAAATTTTTGATTCGGTTAATTATTATGCCACTTGTTGCGAGTATTTCTTATGAAATTATCCGTTTTCTTGGAAATAATTATGAGACACAAAAATGGGCCCGCTTTTTCTTTTCTCCGGGATTGATGCTTCAAAAATTGACTACAAATATACCTGATGATTCACAAATTGAAGTTGCACTAAAAGCAATGAAAGCAGTCTTAGATAAAGAAAAATCATTATAATGCTAGCACTAGAATAAATATACTTATATTTTTTTTTACTTAGGAATATTAACTGGGCTAAATAAGCAAAAGGAATAAAAATGCTGGATAAACTTAAAAAATTTGAAACTTTTCTACCAAAAATTAAAGAGCTAGAACAAAAAATGATAGAAACAGGTAGAATAAATGATTTAGAACTCTTGCATAAATATTCTAAAGAGCATTCAAAACTAAAAGAAAAGTTTGAAAAATACCAAACATATAAAGGCATCCTAAAAGCATTTAAACACGCTGAGGATATGCTCAAAGATAAAGAAATGAAAAAACTTGCAGAAGAAGAACTCGAAGAACTTAAGCCAATAAAAAAAACATTGGAGAATGATCTTTATCTAATGCTTGTACCAAAACACCCCTATGCAGAGAATAATACAATTATTGAAATAAGAGCAGGCACAGGTGGAGACGAAGCGGCTCTTTTTTGTGGAGAGCTTTTTAGAATGTATTCTCGCTATGCAGAAAACAAAGGTTGGAAAATTGAAATAATGGATTCTAATCCCACAGAAATTGGTGGGTTCAAAGAAGTTACCTTTGAGGTTGTCGGTGACGAAGTTTATCATTACCTACGCTTTGAAAGCGGCACACATCGTGTGCAAAGAGTTCCTGCTACAGAATCAGGTGGAAGGTTACATACTTCTGCTGTAACAGTTGCTGTCTTACCAGAAGCTGAAGATGTGGATATTGATGTTAAACAAGAAGACCTTAGAATTGATACTTTTTGTGCCTCAGGGAAAGGTGGACAAAGTGTTAATACAACCAAATCAGCCGTCAGGATTACACATTTACCAACAGGGATGGTTGCTTCTTGCCAAGATGAACGCTCACAACTTAAAAATAAAAATCGTGCAATGAAAGTTTTAAAATCAAGACTGTTAGAAAAAGAAATAGAAAAACAACATGAAGAAATGGCCAGTGAAAGGAAGTTGCAAGTCGGATCAGGCGATCGAAGTGAAAAAATTAGAACATATAATTTTCCCCAAGACCGGATCACAGATCATAGGATTTCTTATACCAGACATAACTTACCCGCTTTTTTGCAAGGTGATATGGATAATGTTATTGAAGCCCTGTTAATGACAGATTTTAATGAATCTATCAAAAATATCTAAAAGCAAAAAAAAATAAAAGCTTGAGACCTTCACTTTTATTGTGAAATAAGGAAGGAAATCAAAAATTAACCACCACCCATAAAATATAAAATTTCCAAACAATCTCCCTCTTTTAAGATTGTACTAAAATCTTCAATAATCTTATGATTAAGCTCCACGATAACTTTTTTATTGATATTTTTCAGGCGTAGCAGTTCAGTAACTGTAAAATTTTTATTATCAATTATTTCATTCTTGCCATTAATTTTAAGTTGCACGAAACTTCTCCCTTTGAATAAAATGTTAATTTTTTTTATTTTTTATGACTGCTCAAAAAGCCAAGTTAATAAATATCTTTCACCACTATCTGGGAAGATCACCACAATATTTTTATTTTTATTTTCTACCCGTAAAGAGAGCTCAAGAGCAGCCTTAAAAGCAACACCACTAGAAATTCCAACCAGCAACCCTTCTTTTTTGGCAAGTTCTCTAGCTGCTTCACCAGATTCTTCATTCCCCACTTGGATTATTTCATTAATTAACTCAGGTTTTAAAATATCAGGCACAAACCCAGCTCCTATTCCTTGAATTTTATGAGGCCCGGGAGATTTTCCTGATAGAACAGCTGAACCCTCAGGCTCAACAGCAATAAACTTAATATCACTTTTTCTATCCTTTAAAGCTTCCGCAACACCCGTGATCGTACCACCTGTACCAACTCCAGCAACAAAAATATCTATCTTGCCATCAGTATCATTCCAAATCTCAACGGCAGTAGTCGTTCGATGAATAGCCGGATTAGCTGGATTTTTAAACTGTTGTAACATAAAACTATTTGATGTTTCCTCAACTATCTGGGCAGCCTTATCAATAGCACCTTTCATGCTTTTACTCCCATCTGTTAAAATTAAACTTGCACCAAAAGCTTTCATCAAGTTACGGCGTTCCATACTCATCGTATCAGGCATTACTAAAATAAGCTTATATCCCAATGCTGCTGAAATAGCCGCCAAGGCAATTCCTGTATTTCCACTTGTTGGTTCAACGATAATTGTATCTGATTTTAAAACCCCTGCCTCTTCCGCTGCATGGATCATCGCGTATCCTATCCGGTCTTTTACACTCGATATTGGATTAAAAGATTCAAGTTTAGCATAAATATTAGCAAAACCTTTATTTAGCTTATTAATCGTTACAAGTGGTGTTTTTTCTATTGTTTGTGTTATATCAGAGTAAATTTTCATGATTAAATCTCCTTTTATTGCGACCCAATCTTTAAATATAAAAAAGTATCGGATCAAATATCAGTCTAAATAATAAATATGAAAGTCAATTCTCTAAAGCTTGCTTAATATCAGCAATAATATCATCAATATTTTCAATACCTATCGACAAGCGTATAAAATCAGGTGTTACTCCTGAGAACATTTGCTCTTCATTTTTAAGCTGCTGATGTGTTGTACTTGCAGGATGAATAGCTAAAGATTTGGAATCTCCAATATTAGCGACATGAGAAATAAGTTTCAAGGAATCAATAAAGTTTACACCTGCTTCTTTGCCACCCTTAATGCCAAAGCCAATAATTGCACCACCACTCCCACCTAAGTACTTATCAACATAGAGTTTCTCGCTACTGGACTCAAGTGCAGGATAATTTACCCATTCAACATCCGAATGTGCTTCTAAAAATTCAGCAACCTTAAGTGCATTTTCAGAGTGCCTATCCATTCTCAAATGTAAAGTTTCCAATCCTTGTAGAATCAAAAATGAATTAAAAGGCGAAATACAAGTACCTAAGTCACGCAATAAAGTTACTCTAGCTTTAATAATGTAAGCAATATTGCCTAAAGGTTTAAGAGCTTCCACAAAGTCTAAATTATGGTAGCTTGGTTCAGGATCAGCAATTAAAGGAAATTTGCCATTTGTCCAATCAAATTTACCAGAATCCACAATTAAACCACCAATAGAGTTCCCATGACCACCTAAAAATTTTGTGGCGGAATAAACGACAATATCTGCACCATAATCAATTGGCTTACAAATATAGGGTGTTGCCGTATTATCTACGATCAAGGGTATTCCTGCGTCATGAGCTATTTTACTCAAGCTATCAATATCAGTAACATTTAACTTTGGATTCCCTACTAATTCTGTATAAATTGCTTTGGTTTTATTATTTATCTTATTAGCAAAGCTGTCTAAATCATTGGAATCAGCAAAATGTACCTTAATCCCAAATTTGGCAAAGGTATACTTAAATAAAGAATAAGTTCCCCCATAAAGGTTATTAGCTGCAATGATCTCATCCCCAGCCTTAGCAATATTTAAAAGAGCCAAGGTAATAGCACTTTGCCCACTAGAAACTGCTAAAGCCGCCACGCCACCTTCTAGGGATGCAACACGCTTTTCTAAAACATCACTTGTTGGATTCATTAACCTTGTATAAATATTCCCAAATTCTTTTAAAGCAAATAGGTTTGCGGCATGCTCAGAACTTTTAAAGTGATACGAACTTGTCTGGTGGATCGGCACAGCGACAGAACCATTGGTTTCATCCCCAGAAAATCCTGCATGTAATAATAATGTTTCAATTTTAAAATTTTTTGTATCATCCATCATTTTTATTTAATCTCCTTGAAGTCTCCTCAAACAGTAATTTACTGTTTGAGGAATCTAGTTTAAAAATATGTATTATCAATAATACTTTTAGTTATATCAGCTTATTATTTTTAATTCCATACTATTTTTTTCTGTATAAAAAAACACAAAGTACTACGCCAGTAAAACAAATAATATTAATAGTACTAAATGTCTTCCAAATAAGCTCTTCCGATTGCATCGCCACAGGAAACATTAGGATAAAACATGTCCAAACACCAAAGGCCCAACTTAAACTAATATCTTTTGATGACTTTCTTTTAATAATGCGCAAAATCAGAGGAATGTTCCATAAAGGCAATGCAATACTTGCGATCAACGCGATAATTTCTAACACTTCAAACATTTATCCCTCCCATTAGATAGATAGGCATTATTGATTAAATTTTTTCTCTATCAAATTTTAATATAAAAATTTATCTCCAGACTCTACTTATAAAAGGCTTCTGCACAGGCTTAGTTTTTTTTGATTGTTGCTTAAAATTTACTTTTTAAATCCAAAAATAGATTTTTATTTTAAAAGTAAAAAAAATATTGCTATATTTCTAAGCTTTTTTAGTTTTTTGACTCCAAAA
>JAAEPJ010000167.1 GCA_024222485.1 bacterium
CCACGTCTTCTGAAAGTTGGGTTGAATTTACAACTCACTCTAACATAACCGGATTTATAGGTGTAACCTAATCTTCCATCACTCATTTCACATTTAATTGTACCGTTTTTACTGATGTTTAATACTTTCATAGTTATTTATTTTAGTTATATACTGTTTCTATTAGGTCATACACTAGATCATCTTCTGTTTCACCATCTTCCGGTATACAGTTCATTTCTACAAATTCTCTAATTCGTTTTTCCATTTCTCCTCTATATTCATAGTAAGATTCAAATTTAAAATGGTCTACCGTGTCTTCATTCCAATTGTACTTCATAGTTATTTATTTAATAGTTAATTTATTTATCACTTTTAATATCTTTTTATAGTCGTATTTTATCTGTAACCACATGACAAGGCATTTGTAGTCACTTGTAAACACTTAAATTCTCTTATCACTGAAAATAATTCCTTAAATACTGTAGTTTTCCCTAAAAACACGTAATTATAATAGTATTTATAAAAAACTCTAGTTATTAGTGTAACTTCATTAGTATAGTTAAATTATAGTACACTACTAATAGAGAGTGTCTTCACTCTACTACTTAAGTTTTAAACAACTATACTCTAGTTTATTACTTAAATTACTCTAATGAGATCTGTTTTTACTTCAACATCGTCATTTTAACAGAATTCTCGGTGGTAAAACGCTATTAACTCTGTTGTAGTGAACTTCTTCTTCCACTGCGTAGTCTGTTCGATCCAGTGATACTCACCGTATTTTTCTACATTTCCGTCATTCATCCATTCTAACATTTCTTTAGTTACTTTATACATAGTTATTATATTTAATTTTAAGTTATTTTTAATTACACTTATATTATCTATTTAGGTGCGTAATTCGTCTGCGATGCTATACACGAACCGTCTGCATCGGTGGATCTCATTTATAGGAAATGCGGTGAAAGTGTGGACGGAACATAGGTATGCTATACACCCGTGGTAGATTCATGGATGTTAGGGTATTGGCCGAAGCCTAAAGCCTACTTTTTAGTAGACTTTTTAGCTTCAGTTATAGTTGCCAAGTGGCGCACTGTGCTTGGTAGGTTAGTACTTTGCGACCAGTACTTGCGCTTGATCCAACATGCTTGCAGTTGTAGCTTA
>JAAEPJ010000168.1 GCA_024222485.1 bacterium
CATACGTATTACAAAAGTTCTGTCCATCGGAACAGCTTAGAACTTAATATTTCGATGGTTTCTTACAGTTCCCTATGAAACTTAGCTCAAACTTAGCCACACAATAAGAGTTCACCTCAATTTCTTATAAAGTACGCATTTCCCATGGAATAAAATGATTCAGTTTGCTCTAAAACATTGTAAACTTACGTATTACAACAGTTCTGTCCATGGGAAAAGCCTTGAACTTATTACTTCTACGGTTTGTTATAGTTCCTCATGAAACTTAGTGAAAACTTAGCCCAGCAATAAGAGATCACCTCAATTTCTTATAAAGTACGCATTTCCCATGGAATAAAACAATTCTGTTTGCTCTAAAACGTTTTAAACATACGTATTACAACAGTTCTGTCCATGGGAACAGCCTAGATTTTATTACTTCAACGGTTTCTTATAGTTCCCCATGAAACTTAGTGAAAACTTAGCCCCGTAATAGGTGTTCAGCGCGATTTCTTTTGAACTACGCATTTCCCAGTTAATAACCCGGTTCTGTTAGCTCTAAAACGTTGTAAACAAACGTATTA
>JAAEPJ010000169.1 GCA_024222485.1 bacterium
CCCTTTGCGATCTTTACTGTAGCGCCGCAAGTGCATTTTAGTTTAATCATGATTCATCCTCTGCTAGCCGTGAACACCTGCAAACCCCTAGACTAATAGACCATGTTTCATTAAATCGCGGGGTGAGAGTGCATCCGTTAGCAACCCACTGTCCAAGTATATTGCTGGCCTCTTTGCGGGACGTGCGATTTAAGTCTATTGCGCCAATAGTTTCATCGCACTGACAGGTTGCTAGATATCCAGTTGGTTTCCGTTTAGTAATCATGATTCATCTTCCTGTTGTTTGGATTTAAGACGATCAGCTTTAGCCTTATCAGCAAAATACAAATTAGCATACATACGCCACAAGACAGCCTTAGCCTTGTACTCAGCAACCTCGGCATCAGTCACTGCTGCTCTATACGCAGCAACCTCAGCAACCTCAGCATCAAGAACCTCTAGTTCTGTATCAGATAATTTACTTCTTAATCTTATTGGCTTATCCATGGTTTACCCTTGCTGCTATATGTTAGATTTTGCTTCGAGTTCCATGACTCGCTCCATTAAATCTTCGATTATTTCAGCCATCGTCAAGTCACCGGGATTCAGGTACATGGCTTTGGTCTTCTCATAATCAGCCTTAGCAGCCTTAACCTTAGCATTCGCAGTCTTAACCCTATGCCGAGCAGCACCTGCGTACCTCTTGGTATAAGCCTGATAATAAGCAGCCTTTTTATCAGCCCTAATATAAGCAGACTTAGCCTTAGCAACAGCAGCTTTAGCTTGGACAGCATCAGCGATAGCCTTTGTGGTGAAAGCGTCAGCCCTCGCGGCTCTATAAGCAGCAACAGCAGCATCTTGTTTAGTTTGTTTCGTTGTGTGTTCACTCATGATTCGTTTCTCCTTTATTTGCGCGGATGGTTCGTCACCATCCTTCGGCGTTTTGCCGCTATTAAGACAGCTGCGATAGAAAGCAATGTCTCTCTGCATTCCTCTCTCGATGTCGCGCATACAATCTAACATTTCCACTAATTCCACCGTTTCCATAGCGGCAACGCCCTGTATATTGGCGCCGTTAAACCAGTCGTCGAGTACCTCAGCACAGCTTGTGTATTCACCCTCGTCCTTTTTAGCTATGGGCTGATCCTCTGGTGGTTGTTCGCCAATATGCAGGCGGCCAGGTAATGGCTCGACGCCAAGATAAAGATATGAAGCTAACCCGCCCATACCCCACACAACCCGCTTAACCTCATAGAAGTCCCATCCGCCGCGTGGTGTATCAATCCTTAATTCGTCGGAACACCTGGGCGCATACTGCATATA
>JAAEPJ010000170.1 GCA_024222485.1 bacterium
CAAATTGCTCAAAATAAAAAGATCAAGAACAATAGAGAATATTTTGATGACATCATCAGTCAAAATGCTTATGTCAACATTTTGCAATATGTTATATATCATTCGAAAGCTCTTTGAATTCTGTTTTCAAATATGCAAATGTCATGTGTATATATTGAGTTTGTCAAAAGTTACAGCAGTTTTTATACACATTTAGGCCCATTTTATGACGTCATCTCTCACGTGATAATGAAACATTTCCTGGAATGGTACGTTTGTTCAAATTGCTCAGAATCACCTATTCTAGCGATATAAACCTTAAAAAGTTAAGTTAGGCACTTGGTTAGATGGTTGGGCTATTTTCCCCGTCTATAACACTTTTCCAGAAATTTGAAATTCAATCATATCCAGCAGCTTGATCAAAATAAGTTAAAATTTCCAATACTATAACATTCAAAATCAATGATGAGATAAAAGAAATAATATATCAAGAATTGGTTAAAATAAGTTTTATAAATGCGCAATTAATTACTTGAATATGAGCTACTGGAATTAAATAATCGAAAAATCATCAAAATCATTAAAACCCCGATAAAACAAAAAAAAACCACATGATAGTTATTTACATTGAACGATATTATCAGAGATAAGAAGTCCATTTTGTTTTGAAAATGCTGC
>JAAEPJ010000171.1 GCA_024222485.1 bacterium
GCCAGAACCTGAATTCTCCGATAGTGAAGAAGAAGGCAAAACGGTGAAGGAATGGAATTCTGAGGAGGACTACAAATCTGATGATTCTGAAGAAGTAGAAAAAAATACATCATGGTTTTCAAACCAAGCCACAGCAAGAAACACGTACAACAACAAGAAAAGAAAAAAAACCCAGAAGGCAAATACAAGCCAAATATTGATCTCCATCCTTATCTTTTAGAGTATTTTGTATGTTTCAGATTTCGACTCATGGTTTTAACAATCTTTGATTGGTATAGCACTTGAGGATAGAGAAGAAAAATAGGAACAAAGCTAAAATAATAACTATAGGCGCTTTGTAATTAACTCCTTCTATTAACACAACAAGAGTGCAAACCAATCATAACTATGCTTTCTGATTGAAAGCTGCCTTTCGAATGTGCACATGGAAGACCAACGATGGTGCCTTTGGTGAAACTGAACTGAACTCTACGAAAGCTACGAGTGCCAAGGAAGAAAAGCCAAGACTTTGGAAACTAAAAAATGATGATCCTTTACCGATTTTCAACAAATTAGACATCCTAATCCTCCAACTGTCAGTCAATTCAAAATGCAAACGAAAACATGGTTTTTCGACAAAATATTTACTTCTTCCCGTGTCCAAAACGATTTCACAGAGAGTGGCCAGATTTAAAGTAACAACTACGAGATAACGCATTTACTTTTCGTAACATTAAGTTTCACGCAATTATGAAAGTTACAACAAAGATTCATGTCCTCTCTGAAAGTGTACCTAAATGAACAGCACATGATGTATTCGAAATAGACATGCA
>JAAEPJ010000172.1 GCA_024222485.1 bacterium
ACGACGTCCTTTCTCGCTTAAACAACTTTTTATTGATAAATATTTGTTTCGAATTTTTGTAAGCTCTTTTTCTTTTTGTGTCATACCTAAATATAACACTAATATCATATTATCCAAGTTATTTTATTACATTTCCTAAGGTTCATCAGAATTGTTATTTTTAAATATTTTAGAATTAGAAGAAAGATCATTTTGTGAATCATCTGATATTTTATCAGTATTGACCAAATCAGATTTATTTTCTTTATTAGAATTAATGTTATTGTTATCTGGATTTTCTATATCAGTATCTCCGCATTTTAATAAAAGAAAGAATATTAAATAAACTAAGTAGATATTATTATTTCGCATTTTTAAATATTTTATTGTATAAATTGCAATGTGAAAATAAAATAAGACTTGCAAAAATACAAATTTATTATATTGAATATCTCTAAATAAAACAAATAATGAAAAATCCAAAAGTGATTTTAATTAACTCAAATATTAAAATATCCTAGTATTTATTAAAAAAGATAAGAACGAAATGATATATCCTTTCTAATATAATAAAATAGAGCTTTAAACAAAGCTGATAAATATGTTTTTTATATCAATTGAAACTTTTGTAACGCCTCCTTTCTTGTATAAAATAGCTAATAAATAATTGGATTTATATAATGTTTTTTATTTAAAATATCGTTTTAAAAATGGAAGAAAATTTTAATTGGGATGATATTGATTTGTTATTAGATAGACTTTGGGGTAAAAAATCATTTGAGAAAGATCATATTTTACCTAATGTCTATCAAAATGACACATGTAAATGGCATAAAGCAGTAAGAGAAGTATGGATAAAATATTTTAGTAATGAAAAGTTATGGATATCTTTATTTATAAACACAATAGAATCTAAATATAATAGTTCAATAAAACAGAGAGAACCTTTGCCTGATAGAATTATCCCTAAAACTTTGATATAATATAAACGATTTAAAACCTGAAGATATTGATAGAGATAAAAAAAATTTAATACTTAAATATTAAATTTTTTTACAAGTAGGCATCACAAAATTCTAAAGTGATTCTAATTACATAAATATGAATATTTTAGTGTCAAAATTTGAAAAAGATTAATTGATAAAAATAAAAATAAACTTTTTTATAAAAATTACTTTGAACATTAAAATTTTTGTTATAGATTTGTATCACTGTTCGGGGAAAAGTTGAGAAGAAAGAACGAAAGAACGGAAAGATCTTTGATAAGTATGATAAAGTAAGGTTGATCGAGAGCGGATTACTCAAGGTGTTAACTCGAAAGAGTTATATATTATAATAGCATGGAGAGTTTGATCCTGGCTCAGGATGAACGCTAGCGGCAGGCCTCATACATGCAAGTTGAGGGGCAGCATGACACCTCGGTGTTGATGGCGACCGGCGCACGGGTGCGTAACGCGTATGCAATCTACCTTGTACAGGGGGATAGCTTCTGGAAACGGGAATTAATACCCCATATTATCCATTTATCACATGGTAAATGGATGAAAGCTCCGGCGGTACAAGATGAGCATGCGTCCCATTAGCTTGTTGGTAAGGTAATGGCTTACCAAGGCTACGATGGGTAGGGGGTCTGAGAGGATGATCCCCCACACTGGCACTGAGATACGGGCCAGACTCCTACGGGAGGCAGCAGTAGGGAATATTGGGCAATGGGCGAAAGCCTGACCCAGCCATGCCGCGTGCAGGATTGAAGGTCCTTAGGATTGTAAACTGCTTTTATATGGGAGCAATAACTCCTTGCGAGGAGCTATGAGAGTACCATAAGAATAAGCACCGGCTAACTCCGTGCCAGCAGCCGCGGTAATACGGAGGGTGCAAGCGTTATCCGGATTTATTGGGTTTAAAGGGTACGTAGGCGGCATTGTAAGTCAGTGGTGAAAGCCAACAGCTTAACTGTTGAACTGCCATTGATACTGCTTTGCTTGAGTATAGTCGAAGTAGGTGGAATTCCACATGTAGTGGTGAAATGCATAGATATGTGGAGGAACGCCAATAACGAAGGTAGCTTACTAGGCTATTACTGACGCTGAGGTACGAAAGCGTGGGGAGCGAACGGGATTAGAGACCCCGGTAGTCCACGCCGTAAACGATGGTCACTCGATGTATACATTTATGTATGCGTCCTAGCGAAAGCGTTAAGTGACCCACCTGGGGAGTACGCCCGCAAGGGTGAAACTCAAAGGAATTGACGGGGGTCCGCACAAGCGGTGGAGCATGTGGTTTAATTCGATGATACGCGAGGAACCTTACCTGGGCTCGAATGTACTTTGACGATTCTAGAAATAGAATTTTCCGAAAGGACGGAGTGCAAGGTGCTGCATGGCCGTCGTCAGCTCGTGCCGTGAGGTGTTGGGTTAAGTCCTATAACGAGCGCAACCCCTATACTTAGTTGCCAGCACATAATGGTGGGGACTCTAAGTAGACTGCCTGCGTAAGCAGTGAGGAAGGTGGGGACGAGGTCAGGTCATCATGGCCCTTACGCCCAGGGCGACACACGTGCTACAATGGCGTGTACAGAGGGTAGCTACTTGGTAACAAGATGCCAATCTCCAAAACACGTCTCAGTTCGGATTGAGGTCTGCAACTCGACCTCATGAAGTTGGAATCGCTAGTAATCGCGCATCAGCCATGGCGCGGTGAATACGTTCCCGGACCTTGTACACACCGCCCGTCAAGCCATGGAAGTTGGGAGGACCTGAAGATGGTGCCCGTCAAAGGAACTGTTTAGGGTTATACCAGTAACTGGGGCTAAGTCGTAACAAGGTAGCCGTACCGGAAGGTGTGGCTGGAATACCTCTTTTATAGAGTAAATATATCTTAACTTCTTCTCCTTACTTTACTTATCAATTTTTATCATCAATTCTTATTGTAAATCACATATTAGTATCTGAATATTTTTAAATTATTTGATTATACTTAACAATTGGACTTGTTGAGTATAATAATTCACTGAATTTTACTGTCTCAAATTTGGTAAAAGCCTCCATCTTTCAGATGGAAAATGACTTCAGTCTTATAAATTCCTTATTTTAAATGTAAAATGTTACATTTGTGACATGGAAAATTATAGCAAAGGAAGCCATACTATTTATCACCATAGATACCATTTGGTCTGGATAATAAAATATCGTTATAAAGTTTTATCTGGTAAAATACAAAGTAGGACAAGAGAGATATTGGCTAGAATATCCGAAGATCTGGGAGTAAAAATAATAAATGGAGTGATATCCAAGGATCATATACATATTTTCTGTAATATTCCACCTCATATGGCAGTAAGTGATTACATGAAAAAAATGAAAGGAAAAAGTTCTTATAAATTGCAAAAAGAATTTCCTGACTTACAGAAAAATTTTTGGGGACGTCATTTTTGGGGTAGAGGATATTTTAGTACAACTA
>JAAEPJ010000173.1 GCA_024222485.1 bacterium
CCATATGAACAGCCTAGAACTTATTACACCGAGGGTTTCTTAAAGTTCCCCATGAAACCTAGTGAAAACGTAGCCCCACAATAAGAGTTCACCTCAATTTCTGATAAAGTACCCCTTTTGCTTGGAATAAAACGATTCCGTTAGCCTTTAAACGTTGTAAACATACGTATTACAACAGTTCGGTCCTTGGGAACAGCCTAGAACTTATTACACCGAGGGTTTCTTAAAGTTCCCCATGAAACTTAGTGAAAACGTAGCCCCACAATAAGAGTTCACCTCAATTTCTGATAAAGTACGCCTTTTGCTTAGAATAAAACGATTCCCTTAGCCCTAAAACGTGGTAAACATACGTATTACAACAATTCTGTCCATGGGAACGTCATAGGACTTATTACACCGATGGTTTCTTATAGTTCCCCATGATACTTAGTGAAAAATTAGCCCCGCCAACAGAGTTCACCTCAATTTCTTATAAAGTACGCCTTTTGCATGGAATTAAACAATTCTGTTACATCTAAAACGTTGTTAGCATACGTATTTCAACAGTTCTGTCCATGGGAACAGCCTAAAACTTATTACACCGAGGGTTTCTTA
>JAAEPJ010000174.1 GCA_024222485.1 bacterium
ATTCCGTTTGCTCTAAAACGTTGTAAACAAACGTATTACAACAGTTCTGTGTATGGAAACAGCCTAGAACATATTACACCGAGGGTTTTGTATAGTTCCCCATGAAACTAAGTAAAAACTTAGCCCCGTAATAAGAGTTCACCTAAATTTCTTATAAAGTATGCATTTCCCATGGAATAAAACGATTCTGTTTGCTCTAAAACGTTGTAAACAAACGTATTACAACAGTTCTGTCCATGGGAACAGCCTAGAACTTATTACACCGAAGGTTTCTTATAGTTCCGCATGAGACTTAGTAAAAACTTAGCCCTGCAATATGAGATCACCTCAATTACTTATAAAGTACGCCTTTTGCATGGAATAAAACGATTCCGTTTGCTGTAAAACGTTGTAAACATACGTATTACAACAGTTCTGAACATTGGAAAAGCCTAGAACTTATTACACCAAGGGTTTTTTATAGTTCCCCATGAAACTTAGTGAAAACGTAGCCCCACCATAAGAGTTCACTTCAATTTCTTATCATGTACGCCTTTTGCATGGAATCAAACGATTCCGTTTGCTCTAAAATGTTGTAAACATACGTATTACAACAGTTCTGTCCATGGGAACAACCTAGAACATACAACACCGAGGGTTTCTTTTAGGTCCCCCTGCAACTTAGTGAAAACTTAGCCCCGCAATAAGGGTTCACCTCACTAACTTATAAATTACGCCTTTTGCATGGAATCAAACG
>JAAEPJ010000175.1 GCA_024222485.1 bacterium
ATTTTCAGTTTTAGTTTTTAGGTTTCCATTAAAATTTCTGCAAAAATTTCAAGTCAAAGCAAACAAATTTAAAGAGAAAAATCAAATTATAAGGTTTACTCCTCAATCTCAATCAAATCGTAAATAGAAACATTTAAGGCTTTACTTAATCTTAAAATGGAAGATAAATAAATTTCTTTATATAACTCTTGCTCTATCCTAGTAATGACAAATATAGAAACCCCTGCTTTTTTAGCAAGTTGTTTTTGTGTCAATTCTTTATCTTCTCTAATATTTTTTAAATTTATTTTGACTCGCATAAAAAAATTTTACACAAAAGAAAAATAAAATACTATTGACTATATCAAGGTATGTAGATATAATGACTACATTAAACTCTGTACTTTAAAAAATAAAAATCTTCTGTATAGCCCCGATACAGATAAAAGGCTGTACTATGTTTTCTGGATTTTCTAATGAAAAAATCAACAAACATTTCTCTAAAAATCAATTCTTTAATAAACATAAAAAATACAAATGGTATTTGATAACGGATTTTGTTATCAAAGATGAATACAAAAAACTATTAAATAGGGTTCAAAATGATTGTTTTTAGACGAAAGAAGAAAAAAATATCATTCAAAATATGCTATTAACCAAACAAAAGCATAAAAACTGGAAAATAGCACAAACAATTTTTATGAGCGAACATTTAGAAATTTGTGTGATCAAATATCACAATAAAAAGCTTTAAAAATGTTGCGGAGGGGCTGCACAAAGTCATCAGGGATACTGCGTGACTGCAAAATCGCTCGTTTGGCATCGAGGTTGCTCTTATGAGCGGTGAGGCTATTCACATGTATCAATCTTTAGAAAGCATCATAACAAAGGCAAAGACAGCAAGTTTCAGCAAGGGGTTGCCCACGACAGAGGCAGGTTTAACCTTTCATTATACAGACAAGCCATGTTAGATATTGTATTCAATATTTTGTTGCGATACCTGTCCTACATTCACGATTCATGCAAGCTTATTTTAGATATCCCACTCAATGTTTGAAGGGACAGTTGTGGGATGTACGGCAGAGGTAAAAGCTCAAGATGGTTCAGAATTTCAGCGGTGGATAGTAGCTTGGAGTTATCGTTTGTTTGATGAGTCAACTATGTAAATGCAGTTTGCCTGCATATAATGATTTGTTTTGATTGAATTGAATTAAATTAATTAATTTCCGCCC
>JAAEPJ010000176.1 GCA_024222485.1 bacterium
TAAGATTTTATTTAAGAAAGGAGAATTCGTTAGTTTTGAGCATAATAATAGATATGTTATTGGCATTGTCATTAAAATAAATATTAAAACTGTTTCTGTAAAAACTGAAGATGGTGAAGTTTGGAGAGTTTCTCCTTCATTCTTAACAAAGGTTATAAAAACAAATTCTTGATCTTTAATTTATTATAGAATTCTCAACCTCCATTTATATGAGAAAAAACAAAATCCCCATTCAATGACTAAATTCAATCCTTTCTCATAGAAATTGAGGATCCAAACAGTTCTAAACTATATTAATAGTCTACATTTAATTTGTGCGGAAGCAGAGATGTAATTTATATTTGAAAAAATTTGGCCGGTCTTTTATCTTTATTTGGAAATATTTCTCTTTTCAGACTTAATGAAAACGTCCTCTCTATTCAATAAGAATAAAATATTAAACTTTCCCGCTCCTTTAAAAATTATTAAAAGCGGGAGCTAAAGCGAGCCGCAAGCGAATTGAGCAGACCCAGGAAAAAAGATAGCTTGTAAAACAAGCGTTTTTTCCGTTAA
>JAAEPJ010000177.1 GCA_024222485.1 bacterium
ATCTTTAAATACTGAAATGAAACTTTTTGCTTTTCGATTAACAGAAAAAGTTTGAACCGGAACCTCCTGATATGCTGATTTTTGGCAAAATCTTATTTTATAACTGACAAGACCATCCGCTTGAACATATTACCTAAAGGTAAACAATACATGGGAAGTGTCGGTACCCTCCAGTCTCCTGCTGGCCATGGTTTCCCAACTTTAGGGCCGCCTACAACAAGGTCAAGAATATCCTGCAGGTGATCCAGACCCTGAGGCTGGACCTCTGCAGGGGAGAATAAAATGCCGTTCTGCAGAGCCATGGTCGGCCACTAAAGGATTTGGATCGGCTGAACAGAGCATAGTTTTGGGCCTTTTCCCAGTATTTTCAGGCTTTTTTTGAGTGTTCAGTATGTTTAGTATATAGCATATATCACGTAGCACATAGCACATATTAGCCTATTAGCCTATTAGCCTATTAGCCCTAGTTGACCCTAGTGATAGCCTATATTTTTTTGTATAACAGAAGCAAAAATGTCACCAAAACCTTATGTGTGTCACGCCCTGTAAAAGGCAAACAGAGCGGATAAAAAAGGCACTTAGACCCGACGATCGTTCTTTTATAGGGGCACCATATAGCATATAGCATATAGCACATAGCACATAGCATATAGCACATAGTATATATCATGTAGCATATAGCACATTGCATATAGCATATATCACATAGCATATACCATATAGCATATACCATATAGCATATAGCACATAGCACATAACACATAACACATATTAGCTTATTATCATATTAGCCTATTAGCCTATTAGCCTATTAGCATATCTCCATAGTTGACCCTGGTGATACCATAGTTAACTCTAGAGACACACTAGAAGCAGTAGATACCTTAGAAAGCCTTAATTCCTTAAAACAGCTATTTGTCACACACACGCAACAACAACAACAACAACAGACAGACCTGTGACAAAGCCTTGTATTGGCCCGACCTGTGGTCGGGCAACAAGACCAGAGAGCTGGTACTGCCCGACCTGTTTCCTTTAACCTGTAACAGAAACCAGTAGTACCCCAGGAGTCCCCCAGGAGGATCCCTGAGCGGCCCCTGAGGATCCCTGAGTGGTCCCTGAGGCCTTCTGAGCAGTCCCTCAGGTA
>JAAEPJ010000178.1 GCA_024222485.1 bacterium
TACAATGAGTGTAGGTAAAACTACATTAGTAAATGCTTTAAAAGAAACAAAGCAATTTAAAGATTATATGTTTAGAACAGAGCGTTCTAAATACTTGATGGAGCAAGGTATTCCACTTAATACAGATTCAACATTAAAAGGTCAAACAATATTCTTGGCTGAACGTTGTGCTGAATTAATTCAAACAGATATTATTACAGATAGAACAGTTCTTGATGTTATGGCATTTACTTTAAATGCTAAATCAATAAACCATCAAGATAAAGAAGCATTTGAAACATATGCTAGTGAATTTGTTAGAGAATATGATTATATTTTTTACATATCTCCTTATGGAATAGATATTGAAGATAATGGAGTACGTGAAACAGATGAACATTATAGAGATTTAATTGATTTTACTATTACTACTCTTATTAAAAGGCATGGTCATAAAGCAGGCAAAATAGAAAAAATATCTGGATCTACAGAGGAACGTATTCAACAAATTTTGAATATTACAGGACTTTAATATATTTATAATAAAACCTCATTATAATGAAAAAATCTGAATTAAAAAATTACATCAGAGAAAATATTATCTCTACATTATCTGAAGATACTGATGCAGAAATAGCTAAAACTAAGGAATTGACCTCAGCAATTAAAGATCTTGAAGTAGCTAAAAAAGAAGCGGGTATAGAAGAAGATGCAACACCTAAAGGTGAAGACTTTTTTTATGATTATTTAGACATTGGTATGTCTTACTTAGAAGGATTTGGTAAAAAACATTCTTTGGATGATTCCCAGTTAGAAAAATTAGGTAAAAAAATAGTAGACCAATTGTATAAAGGTGATGTTGGTAAAGCATACGATGCTATTGTTAAAAGAGGTGTAATGAAAGAAGAAGAAACTAAAATCAAGTTAGATGATTTACAAAACATAGGATATGATGATGGTGAATATGCTGTAAGTATGCATTTTAATCAAGATGTAATTGATATAAATAATGAACTTGATTACAAATATTATAGAAGAGGATTTCTTCAAGGTGTAAAAGATAGCACAGCAAGTTATAAGTTAGAAGAAAATGAAGATAAAGAACCATCTAAAGCAGATCTTAAAAAAACTAAAGGTTTAGCTAAAGCAAAGGATGAATTAGCTTTATTAACTCGTGAGATGAAATCATTAGCTAAAAAATATTCTAAAGCTGAAGGTGAAGAAAAAGAAAAATTAGTAAAAACCTTAAAGGAAAAAACTAAATTAAAAAAAGAATTAGAAAGTATTCTAGATAAAAAGAAGATATAATGTCATCTAAGGAAAGGTTTTTATATATTGCTATAGTATTTTTTGGTGCTTATTACCTAATTAATATGTATTCTTCAAATGAAGAAGAATATATAAATGAATACAATAGCAAAATAGAGGCATTAGAAAATAAAATTAATTCTTTACACAATATAAATGAGGAATTAACTTTGGAAATTGATACCTTAAATAGTCAAATAGTTAAATTAGACCAAGAAATTAGTAAACAGGATATCAAAATAGTTACATTAAAAAGACAAACAAATGAAAAAGTTAATAATGTTGATTCTTTTGGGGATGATGAGCTTGAACAGTTTTTCGCAGAACGTTACAGACAGTACCTCGATTCAACTAAAAAAACCAATAGCCCGCTTAGTAATTAAAGATTTAATAAAAGGAGATAGTTTTAAAGAAGAATTAAATTTAATAACAACAAAATATTCTTTATTAGAAAACAAAGTTATATTAAAAGATAGTGTTATTAACAACCTTAACTTTCAGATTAATAATTTTAATTCTATATTAGAAACAAAGGGGTCACAACTTGTACTTTCCCAACAATTAAATGAAAAGTTAAAACTCGAAGTAAAAAAGCAAAAATTTAAAAATAAATTAACAGCAGGGGCTGGAGTAGTAGCAATATTAGCTACTGTACTTTTAGTAAAATAGTATGTCTGATTTAAAAAAAGTAATACGCCAAGAATATTTAAAATGTGCCCAGGACCCAGTACATTTTATGCGTAAATACTGTTATATACAGCACCCACAACGTGGACGTATACAATTTAACCTATATCCATTCCAAGATAAAGTATTAACGTTAATGCGTGATAATCCATATTCGATTATTTTAAAATCTAGACAATTAGGTATCTCTACATTATCAGCGGGTTATTCTTTATGGTTAATGATATTTCATAAGGATAAAAATATTCTATGTATAGCAACAAAGCAAGAAACAGCTAAAAACATGGTTACAAAGGTAAAATTCATGTATGAAAATTTACCTTCATGGTTAAAA
>JAAEPJ010000179.1 GCA_024222485.1 bacterium
AACAATGAGTATAACCTAAACAAGGACCTACTTAATACAATAACGGTTAAACTAAAAATAAAACAAAGGTTGGGCTGAGAAAACAAAGAGAAGTTAACAAGTGCAGAAAAAGTGAGGAAAGGTTGAGAATTTTGAAATTGGATTGGGAAATGCCGCTGTTACACCTAAGAAATGAAAATAAAGCTTAACACAAATGAAAAAACAATGAGAACGCTACACAATGGAAAAGCGGGGTTATAAAGAAATAAACAACCAAATAATAGATAGCAGCGCGTCCATTAAAGAGCCGCGATGAATACACAAAGAGAATAGGAGCAAAAAGACAGAAACCAAAGAACAAAGCGAGAAACACGTGCTAACAAAAAGAAAAGACAAGAGACGCAAAGATTAAGAATCTACCAGTCTGACATTAAGCCCCTTAGGTGCAAAACTATCCAACTTAAATTGCGAAAAACCTTCCCTAACCCTAGATTCACCTAATAATCTATCAATTACCTGCACCCCAACATCCTCCATAAACCCATGATGACCTGCCAATTCAAAATGTCTATAAAAATCTGCCTGTCCAACCATTTCCCCCTTCTCAAATTTCCTACAAGATGACTTATAATTATTAAACCTATTACGAAAGGGGGTAA
>JAAEPJ010000180.1 GCA_024222485.1 bacterium
CAATGAATAGAGACAAAAAAACAAGATACTACACAATCCAGCAAAGATGGAGAAAAAGCAGAAGCGGATTAATATCAAGAAAAGCAATTCCAGAAATACGAATAAGTGGAATCTGGTTATTAAAAGAAGGCTTTTTTCCAAGCGGAAAAATAAGAATAGAAATAAGAAAAAAATATTTAGATATAACACCATATAAACCAGTAGCATGAGAATAGAAAGAAGAGAAATAAAAATAAGAGGCGTAAAAAGCAGAGCCAAAAACCCATATCTAAGATTAAGTAAAACTCCAAACATAAATCTAAGAGGCAAATGGTTAATAATGAAAGGATTTAGAGCAGGCGAAAAAGTAACAATGGAAATAGAATATGAAAAAATAACATTGCGTCCAAAAAAAGAAAAAGAAACACAACCAAACTGGGAATAAAATGACCATCCAAGAAATCAAACAAAGCCTAAGTATCGAAGAAGTATTAAGCCATTACGGATTAAAGGCAAATAAAAACAAAATGCTAAACTGCCCCTTCCATGAAGATAAAACCCCCAGCATGCAAATCTACGAAGAAAGCAATACCGCCTATTGTTTTTCAAGCAACTGCAAATTATATGGAAAATCCATAGACCAAATCGACTTCATAATGCATAAAGAAAACAGAAGCAAATACGAATCGATAAACAAAGCGAAACAAATGCTAGGCATTCAAGAACAAAAATCAGAAATAAGCATAAAAAAAACTTTTAAAACGTTGCATCAAAACCTAATAAAAAGTTCCAAAGCCCAAAGTTATTTAAAAGAAAGAAAATTGAGTGATCTAGATGAACTAGGCTATAATTACAGAACAATACCAGAATTAAGAGACTGCATAATCTTTCCTTTAAAAAACAAAGAAGGAAAAATAGTATCACTATATGGCAGATCAATAACCAATAAAAATGGAAAACATTATTATTTACCAAATAGAGAAGGATTATATCCTAATCATCCAAATAAAGATATAGAAACATTAATATTAACAGAAAGCATAATAGATGCATTATCAATACAGCAAAATACAAAATATCCAGTACTTGCACTATATGGCACAAATGGACTAACAAATGAACACAGCTTGGCGCTGAGCCAATTAAAAAA
>JAAEPJ010000181.1 GCA_024222485.1 bacterium
CGATCTAGTTGCCATACGAGTGTATACATAGTTCTTCAGTGCAGGATTTTCTTGATAAAAAAGATAAAAGAGATAGATTAGTAACATGACAATACAAACTTTATAATTCTCGAAGGGATGCTGAGAATAAATCTTGAAATTAAAGAATGATATAGTAAATATTTCAAACTTACTTGGTAAAAGATTTTTTCAAGTTTGAGAGAGGACGTCTCCTTTTTGCCTTTCATCAACAGCGCCGTCAGTCTTTACCCGACTAGTTGCGAGTAGTCCAGTTTGAGGAGTTACTTAGTTCTTGGACCCGACTTCAAAATTTGAATTCAGGTATCTGACAGTTGATACTGAGGACCAATCACAGCTCAAAAAAAGGAATTCCGTAACGAATCATCATCAAGGGGATAATTATGTAAGTCCCCGGATGCGTGTGGAATACATCCACACCTAAGATTAATCACAAAACAAGACAAAATAGATTTTCAAATAGAATTTTGATAAAACTCTGTCCCTAAAATTTAGGGACATTTAAATCAAACTGAGATAAAAATTAGGGACGATTTATGGACGAAGCTTTATAGAACCCTATTTCTCAGTTTTTAGTTTGATCACTAAATTATGTGGACAATATATGGACGAATTAGGGACAAAATAGGGACAATTAGTACTTAGGGTTGAAAAACTGCTCGTCCCGAAAATTTGGGGACAATAATTTTTACTGTGTAGCCCCGCAATAAGAGTTCACCTCAATTTCTTATAAAGTACGCATTTCCCATGGAATA
>JAAEPJ010000182.1 GCA_024222485.1 bacterium
ATTCCATTTTTGTAGTGCTACAAAAAGTAGACCTATATTTAAATAAATGGAGTAGATATGAAACGTCAAGAAGTACGTCAGTTTTTTATGAAGCACTGCGAGTCACAGCAGAAGGGGAAGCTTACTGTTGCCCAATATTGCGGGAAACACAATCTCAAAGTATCTCAGTTTTATTATTGGAAAAGGGAATTTTTAAAAAAAGATGTCTCATGTACAGAATCGCCGAAAAGATCATTCCAAAAAATAACGGTACCTTCCCCTATTGTGGAGACAATACAAGAAAGCATTGTAATTACCCTGCCCAATGGAATCTCAATTCGTCATGATGGTCAAGATTTTACTGTTTCAGAATTGAGTACATTAGTGCAGGAGCTGCGGAGGGAGTATGTATAATATTACAATTCCTACAGAAATCTACGTGTGTACAACGCCCGTTGATTTTAGAAAATCGTTTAATGGACTCTGTGGAATTGTTCATAATAATCTTTTCATGAACACCCTTGACGGAGCACTCTTTGTATTTTACAATAAGCGAAGAAATAGCGTAAAGCTTCTTCACTGGGAGGGAGATGGATATTCCATATACAATAAACGTCTTGAGGCAGGAACCTTTGAATTTACGGTGGATTCAAAAGGTTGTGTCGCACTGTCTTGGGAAGAACTCCATACGATTTTACATGGTATTGAACTTACTTCAATAAAAAAGAGAAAACGTTTTGAAAGAGTTGCATAAGTAACAGTTCTGGTGTATATTGTTTCTATGACTAAAGAAGAACAAAATGCCTTTGACGCAACAGTAGCAAAAAATAAAGAACTCAATGAAGAAGTCCTTAAGTTGAAAAGTCAACTTCAGTGGTTTCAGCGTCAAGTGTATGGTCATAAGTCCGAGAGGTTTGTTGACAGCGATCAACAATCTCTTGACTTAGGTGTGGAATCGAAAAAGATAGAACCAGAGTACCTTGATGTTGAAGCACATAAGAAGAAGCGTAAGAAGACTCCCCATGGACGAGAAGATATACCTGATCATATTCCTAGAATAACGACGACAATTTATCCAGACCTTGATATAACAGGATTAGACATTTTTGATATAAAAGTAACTGAATATCTTGAGTATATCCCCGCACAATATTATGTACGTAGAACAGTGCGTCCGGTCTATATTCTTTTTAATGATTCAGGTGAACGGTCTTTTGTCTATGCAGAACTCCCTGCTCATTGTATTGACAAGGGTAAAGCTGGAGCGTCATTAGTTGCTCAAACAATAATTTCAAAATGTATTGACTACACCCCACTATATCGATACAGTCAACAAATCTCACGAGATTGTGACTTTACGATATCTCACACAACACTTCAAGGATGGTACGAACGGGGAGTCTTCTGGCTTGAAGCCATTTGTCGAGCAATTCTCGCAAAAATACAATCTGCCGAATATTTACAAATTGATGAAACTACTCTTAAGGTAATTCTCAAACCTAAAAAGGGGAAAACCAAGACAGCCCATATGTGGCTTTACTATGATCTGATGAGCAAGTGCGTGCTCTTTGATTTTTCTCTTGGTCGAGGAAGTGATAATTTAAAGCGTATTTTAGATAATACTCCTGTTTCCACTATTCAGTCTGATGGATGGAGTGCATATGTTAAATTTATAAAAGAGAATGACATTTCTAGTGCTGGATGTATGGCTCATGCCCGTAGAAAATTTTATGACGCATTAGCTGTCGATAAAAAGTATTCACCGGAGATACTGGCAAAAATAAAAGTACTCTTTAAAATTGAAGATTTTGCAAAAAAAGAACAGTATACTTTTGAGCAGCGCCTTGACTTACGTATTGAATTATCTAAACCAATTATCGATTCTATGAAAACATGGTGTGAGGATGTCTTCAAAAAAACAGTACCTTCATCGAAATTGGGAGAAGCTCTTACATATATGCTTAATCAATGGGACTCCTTAACCTATTTTCTTAAAGATGGACGAGTAGAATTGTCAAACAACTGGATCGAGAATAAAGTTCGCCCATTTGCTTTAGGGAGAAAAAATTTCCTTTTTGCTGGTTCAAAAACGGGAGGCGAGAGATTAGCTACCATTTATACGGTCATAACCACCGCTCAGCTCCATGGACTCAATGTTCGAGATTATTTAACCGCACTTTTTGAAGAACTGCCTAAAAGAAATCAAAATGACATTGACGATTTACTCCCCTGGAATTGGGAACCCAAAGAAAGCAAGAACGCCATAAATGTAGATATCACTAAATCAGAACTGTCAAAGACCATTGTCGAGAAAGATATCTCTTCTGAAAAAATAGATTAAGCCTATTTTTTCGCAATACCTCTTTGACAGTGAGCTTACGGTAATACTTTTACGAGAAATCGCATATTCATTTTTTTCATCTTTTTGAATAAAACCTAATTTTTCTAAAAGGACAATACTCTCCTTCGCCTCTTTTACAGATATTTTTGGTGATAGCCTTTGAGCAAGATTTTTATAATCACCTTGAAACCCATCCAGCCCAATTATCGCTCGAACTGCAGTATAATACCATCTTTTATAAAATTCATATTGTTCTGGCTCTACCGCTTCAGCGACCATTCCTCGTACATCTAAGAGTATTTTAAATAATCGTTTTGTTTTGCAAAATAATACCAATTTTTCAAAATACTCAGCCTCTTTTCCATTGAGTTTACACAATTTAATAATCTCAGGGATGGTTTTCTTAGAGATATGAATTTTTCCCTGTAGAACTTTAACTAAGAAACCTGGATCTAAATTAATCTGCTTTCCCATAAAACGATAGG
>JAAEPJ010000183.1 GCA_024222485.1 bacterium
GAATTGCTAGAAATAGAGCAAGAAGCTAAGAGAGACACTCTTAAATTAAAGCTAGACTCCTTTAAGGAAGATGAGCAGCTTAGATTTGACAACTTTGCTAAAAAACAAGCTAAAGCAAAGAATATGTCTGTTGAAGAATGGGAGTTGACAAAGGATGGCTTGGCAGCAATATCTACGTTAAAACAAGAATTCTCGGTAGCTGATTCGAACTATAAAAAAGCTAGTGACGCTTTAACAATAGAGCAACAAGCTCAAACCAACAGATTACTATTAGACTTGCAGCTAGAACACAACGAGAAATTAGCTATCGCTAGAGCAAACGCAGATGTTACTGATTTAAAAGGAGAGATAGGTAATGAAGTAGGTGTGGATAAGTTAATTAAGATGCAAGAGCTTTTAGATGCTGAATTGTTTGCAGAGCAAACAGCGTTAGACTTTAAGATTTTAAAGAGAATCGAAGAAGGAAAGGCATACGAAGATTTAACAGCTAAAAAGGAAGCTTCTGATGAAAGGTATAAAGCTAAAACAATAAAGTTAGAAACAGACACTACTAAAGCTAAATTAGCTATTATAGGAGCAGGGTTTGACGCTATAGCACAAATAGCAGGAGAAGGCTCTGAGATAGGCAAAGCTGCTGCTGTTGCAGGAGCAAC
>JAAEPJ010000184.1 GCA_024222485.1 bacterium
GGAAAAAGTAACTACTATGAATGAGTTTTGCAACATACCTTGTTTCAATGAAATACCCTTTCTTTTTTCTCCGCTTATAGATGACTGAGCTTCACTTCCTAAAAGGAAAAGAAAAACAAAATTTGAATAAAAGTGCATTCAAAGAAAGGGAAAGGAACTACTATGAAAAAGTTATTTAACATACCTTATTTCAAAGGAATACCTCTTGGTTCTGCAAACGTTTTATATGACAGTGCTTCACTTTCTAAAATTAAAAGAAAAATGAAATTTCTGTAACAATGTTTATTAAAGAAAAAGGAAAAGCAACTACTATCAATGAATTATAAAACATACCTTGTTTCAATGCAATATCTTTTTCTTTTGCACTTCTTATGGATGACAGGGCTCAACCGCCTAAAAGGAAAAGAAGAAAGAAATTTGAATAATAGTGTTCTCGAAGGAATTATGGAATTTCCATAGGAAATATGGAATATATATATAGTAAATATGAAATGTACTCACATCACAAATATCATAGGATAAGGAAAAGATCATAACAATAATCAAATGAAAAAATAAACAACTTTACCTTTTTTTATGGGTTGTTCAGCAGACCTTTCTTGTCCATCGAGTTTTGGGACATTTTAACTTTTTGTTTTCATCATTGATTTGGAAATGACGAAAAGGCTGATTTCTTTGACACAAAAGACAGTTGAGTTGAACCAAAAGAATAATTAAATGCATTCAATATATTTCCTTCTCATCTAATATTTTAAAGAGCACAGAGCAATGCAGGGATAAACTAATGTAAACACTTTTGGACGCTTCACAACTTTTCAATTTCTTTCAGTAGTTGTTTTAAGGGTTAAGATTAGTAGATTTTAAAGTTTCAATTATGGTTTGGTTTTAGATTGATCAGTTAA
>JAAEPJ010000185.1 GCA_024222485.1 bacterium
ACATCATCAAACAACTCCCGGCCGCCATCTACAGCAAAATATCTGACGTTTCATGTAACGAGACAGAGTTCAACAAAGGCAAACCAATCTACGAAGACACCCTACAATCCAGCGGTTACAGCCAGCCCTTGACATTCGACAAACAAAGATCACCACCGCGAGCAAGACGAAACCGACAACAAAACATCATCTGGCACAACCCTCCCTACAGTAAAAACGTAAAAACCAACATCGGCAAAACCTTCCTCAAGCTCATCGACAAGCACTTCCACAAAGACCATAAATTCCATAAGCTCTTCAACAAAAACAACATCAAAGTTAGTTACAGCTGCACAGACAACATGGGAACCATCATTAGCAAACATAACAAGAAAGTCATCAACAACACCACAACCACCACCAACCCTACATCCAACAAAACATGCAACTGCCAGAAGAAAGACGAATGCCCACTCAACAACAACTGTCTCACATCCAGCATCATCTACAACGCACAAGTCACCACCGACGAAGACACTACGGGCAAAAACTACATCGGACTTACGGAAGGGACATTCAAGAAACGCTACACACAACACAAACAATCTTTCAGAAACCGAAAATACGCAAACAGCACCGAGCTTTCAAAACACATCTGGGACCTCAAGGACAAGAACAAAGACTACAGAGTACAATGGACAATCATCACCTCAGCGACCGCCTACAGCAACATCACAAAAAGGTGTGACCTTTGCCTGACAGAGAAACTTTACATCATCAACTCAAACAATGACTCACTTCTTAACAAACGCTCCGAACTGATTTCCAAATGCCGACACGAGAACAAATTTTATTTGAAGAACAATAGAACAATAAGTAGGTAAATGACTCTAATTCTAAAAGTAACTCCTTTGTTTTAATCAACCTCCCCTTGTAAATAAATTTCGGTAAATTGGGATGTAAATTCATAATAGTCTGTCTGATGATTGCGTAAGCATGAAACTTTAAGTAACAGAGAGCCAGTCTTCTTTCTTGTTTCTATTCCAATTGAAATTTATATTTTTCTTTAGTTTCGTCGCCTGATTGGTGATTTCGCAACACTGATCACAGTAGTGATTATGTCAGCGGTCGCTTACCATTACCGAAACGAGGTCAACCTCTCTTACCTGAAGTTCCCTGATACGTACAGCCCGAGTGAGTCAAAACGGGACACATGGATGGTAGAGACATTGGGTACCAATCCGGTGTGGGTCATCATCGCTGCTTTTGTTCCAGCAATTGTTCTGACC
>JAAEPJ010000186.1 GCA_024222485.1 bacterium
TGAATTTAAATTCGACCGGATTTCGTACATAATGGACTGATTTATTATATTTTTTATCTTCTTCACTTAGAGGTTTTCCTTTCGGTTTCTTTTTGGGGAGCTTGATATGCAAATAATCTTCCTCTAGGCCTTGATAGCCTGAATCTGCATAAATTGATTTCGATTCTGGTATTGGATCGCTCTCTCTACAAACTGTTATATCATGGACACTACCTGGAAATGGGTCTGATACTTGAATTATTTTTCCCTTGTTTTTCATTATTATCTCTGTCTTTATTGTATGGCATTTCTTCTTTCCTGAATAATATGGGCATTTAGATTCTCCTGCGCCTTGAGTTCGTTGTTCTGTAGCATCTAAAAGTAAGGTTTGTAAAGTATCTTCAGTTAATTTTGGTTCTTTTTTTATTTTTATCACTAGTGATAAAAAAGGCTCTAGTCGTTTTATTGTTCTACAAACTGTTGCATCGTCTACACGAAACCAAAAGCTTATAAAAAGCTGGGTTGTATATGTTCTATAATATATTAGTAAACATAATAATTGATTTTCTAAGCTTCCTATGCCATAAGGCCTACCATCTAGTTTTTTCTTCTTTATGTGTTTTTTATTCCATATAGGTAGAAGTTTCTTTATTATATCATTGAATTTTTCAGGGCTCATACCTGTAATTCTCAGGAAA
>JAAEPJ010000187.1 GCA_024222485.1 bacterium
TCTCTGATAATTTCTCTACAAGTTTGTAATACTTCGGTTTTTTGTCAAACATCGTTTTGGTCCAGAAATCAACAGCAAAACTTTGACTATCAGAATTTGCGGAAATTCTCAAAAATGCCCAGTTGGAGAGATTACCCAATGCTTAAGTGACCAGCAGTAGCGTAGCCAGTGGGGGCAAGGGGGGGCGACCGCCCCCCCAATGATCAAAAAGTTGGTGTCTGAGAAAAGCCCAAATCTGCAATAAAATCAGCACCTCAGGGGGGGGGTAGGTTAATCATAGATTTAAACAAAATTATTCCGATAGGAATTTCTTTACTCATAAGATATTTGGTCAGTCACGTAAGCACATGTCCTGACAGCGTCTTCAAGATAATTAGGGCCTTCAGTGCAATTTTGATAATCGACCACACCAGTTACTTTTGTTTGAGGGTCATCCCTTCCTTGTTGGGATGGGTTTGGAAGAGTCAAAATGCCTTGTGATTCATGAGAATTGTTTGTGCTATTGTGATTCCACTGGAAACCGTTGTCTTTTAAAAAGACATCGCATTGTTTCTTAGCGTTAATTTATCGCTCTCATGGTACGTCTTTTTTGAATAAAACCTAGTGAAAGCGAGGACATTCATTTTGGTTTTTTTAGTTTTGGATGCGTATCTCCTCGTGCTGTGTACTTTGCTAGGCTTAGTGTCATGTCAGAACTAATGTCAGAAACAGAGATTCCAGTTGATTTATCTACATATACGTTTGACCCCTGCTTTCCCATTCCAAGTAACAGAATACACTTTTTTCTATAAGAACAATTTTATAAGAACACGAGCCTAAATTTTGGCCACAACTTAACAACAAGCAAAGAACAAACTGAGACTAATGATTTTTGGCTCAATATGAAAATTTTACGAAATAACCATAAGCCTGAGAAATAATTACAAAACAAGCTGATGCACAGCACACAGATAATGTCAGATGGTCAAGAGCGTCAAACTTTTAAACAATGAACACTACTGATAGCAAAAAAAGGCTTCCAAACCAATGGTAAAAGGAAAAACAATTTACGAATATTTCAGGCTGAAAGTAGAGGAATATTTAAGAACAGCCAGCTTCAAATCATATTTACTGGTTGTTATAAAAAAA
>JAAEPJ010000188.1 GCA_024222485.1 bacterium
ATTTGCTTTGCAACAAGTTAAAAAAATAAACGATTTGGTAAACTCAACTCCTGCATAAATCATGATTCATTTCCATCAAAAACTTTGGAATTTGTGATAAACTTGAAATTTCGGCCAATTCTGAGTGAAAACTAAATAATAATAAGCTGAGTGTATGAAAACAACACTTAATTAATGAAAAAGGCCAGAGGAATCTCTGTTTGCACCCGAGATCTCAAATTTCAAAATTAATTTCTCTGCTTGTTAGCTTGATTTTGATTTAAGCTCTTACGAATCGTTTATTATGAAACTAATTGCATTGCATAAAATCTCAAATGACACCTTTTCAATAATGTAGCTATTCTTGACTAGATCTACGCTTGAATCGTTGTAAACGACCCAGTTAAAGTTTTATATACGAAGTCAAAGATATGAGATTTGTGCATAAAGTAGGTATTTACATGAATTACAGCTACCTTCATCTCCATTCTAGAGTCCAACGCTTATTGCTGTTTAGGATATACGCGAATGGCAAGTGAAAAGCTATAGAAAAAACCTGGTGTTTTGAGAAAAGCCCTGCTTCTGAAAAAATCGAGAAAATCTAGTTTTTCTACAGAGAAGCAGAATTTTGCCAGGCAAACCTGATATTTCTACAGATAAACCAGATGGATCTCAGAAACTAATGGTGGTGCTATTAACGCATGCTGGAGCTACAATCCTTGACATAAGGTATGAGACAGTGCTTGATTGCCACTCGATATATACTAATTGTCGAAGAAAGACCCCCATCCCCCCTAAACAATGTTGTTTCAGATGTTGCTTTGGTGCGGAAATGCATCTGCAACATCCTCCGATGACATCCAGACCTAATATCAACATTGGTTTGGGGGGAGGGGGGGCTTCAACATCATCTTACAGGTTAA
>JAAEPJ010000189.1 GCA_024222485.1 bacterium
AAGGTTCAGGGCTCATAAAAGACAATTATGTGTATGAAATTATTTGTTGATTTAATTTTTCTACTATTGATTGACTTTCGTGGAAAGGAATACAGACTGTTTTATTTCTGGTTCTATGAAAAAGGCACTTCCGCCTTCGCATATATGCCGTACGGGCGGCCAAAACAAAACAAACTCTTCCAGTTGGGCAGTAATACCATCAAGGAAGAATGAAGCCTCAGGGATGCTAATTTGAATCTCACACTTCTGAAAATTGTTTTGCCTTGTATCATGAAAAATCTCTCAGACATTCTTGTACTTAACTGGTACAACTAATGCAATTAGGATATTATCAGCTGTGTTTACCTGAATTTAGTCAACTTCAAAACCCAATTTTGTTGGGTTTCACTCAAGTTTAGAGGGAAGGCAAGACTTATTGGATATTTTTTATTACGCCTTGTCTCCCCTCTGATTACTAATTGATTTAAGGTGTATCAATTTTGTTCCAGTTTGCATTATTTTGACATTGGTGGGGGGTTGATAGTCATGAAGAATTTCAAAGGTGATGGGGTCAGGAAAATATACATATTTTTGAAAAGAAGTATGTAACCCCAGGCTTTAAAATGGAAACAATTCTAAGAAACTTTTCTGATTTTTTGAGATGTAAGCACCTAGGGGGGAAGGAGCTGTCATAAAATTGTAGGTATATGCAACTCATATATTAAAAGTTTTCCAAACATAGGGACGATTTCTCTCTAAAATTGCATATTATTGGGTATGAAACTATGAAATAGCTTTTTATAAAGGTTGGTCAAAATGTTTTCCATAAATGATGAACATTCACAAGAAATAGGGTACCTTTTCACTGTCTCATTCATAATGTTCATTTACCATAAAATGGCTACCATAAGTTGGTAAAAAGTTGTGTATTTATGGTAATTATAATAATAATAAGTTGGTATGCTTTTCAGATCTCAGCAGCAAACCCTGGTGGCCTGTCAAGCTGTAGGTGATGCAGCCCCTCCAAAGTACCTTACAATCAAATAACACTAAGCAAGAGCAAATTCATAGATGACTTGCTATTTTGCCAAAGAGTCTTATCTATGATTTTGGGGAGGAAGGTATCCAACTAGGATATCTGGAAAGGATTCTACACGATTTTTTTATAACAAACCTAGCTTGGGTCCTAGCACTAAAAGTTTCTTAATTTTTCACCAGTTTCTAGTACTAAAAGTTTCTTAGAAGTTTCTTATTTTTAGATACATCAAATTTTGCACTTTCCCTCGCATATTTCTTGTATTAATGTGAAACCCACCTACTGAAACAAGTAGACTCGACATCCTGTGTTCCTCTAAATAAAAACGTGTAGCAAACTTAAATCAAGCAAAAATGTATTGCTGACATATTACTTTCCGGCTCAGAAAGTCCTCTTATTTTTTTGGAGTTTCTTAAAGATATTGATGTAGTTGTGAAAGTTTCTTAAATTTTTGTGGCTCTAGTACTAGGTTTCTTATACACCGGTTTCTTATAAAAAAAACGTGTATTGTTAATGGAATGTTCCATAAGGAATACAAATATTTTTTCAAAACCATGGATCTAAGAAATTTGGCTGAAGAATCCCCCCCAAATGTTTCCTAAATTCAAATGAATAATTTAGTTTTCATGAGTGAATTTTCACTTCCTATTTTCTATCAGTGTCAAACATGAATTGGGTATAGAGAAGCAAAAATTAAATGCAAATTTCATTGCAAACAGCTAAAATATCTTATCAAATGTAACTAAACTGAACTAGGAATAAAACTCTGTGGGGCACACATGTGGAAGTTGTTTTCCTTGATAAGATAAATATAAAAAGTTTCTTAACTTTTTTAGTTTCAAACAAAATATCCTACTAAAGTTTCCTAAGTTTTGAAAATCTGGTCCTATGGTTTCTTATTAACGGTTTCTTATAAAAAATGAGTGTATTTAGATTTCAATGTTTGTATTTTTGTGTTATTCAAAGGTAACTAAGGCTGGTAATTTGACTCTCGCGTAGAAAATCAATGGGTAAAACTGCATTTTCTAGAATTGAATATTGTGAGACTGCCAGAAAAGCTAGTTAATTTCCCTCAAAATTAGGTTAAG
>JAAEPJ010000190.1 GCA_024222485.1 bacterium
CATAAAGATTCCTTATCATCTTTTGCAATTTTGGTAGTTGACTTTTTAGGAAAATCATCAATCTTCCTTGGAGAAGTCCTAGAATCATCAGATCTGGAGGGACTTAGTGGTAGCTTAGCAAAGAAATCTTTTAAATCGAGAGGTCGAGCTTTCCCTGGACTTTCACTCAGTGGAGACGTCTGACCCTGAAAAATAAAGAGCACTGAGGAATAGTATGGTTAGTAAAATAAATCCATATTTAATTAAACCAGCATATAGGAAATATCCTCTTTTAAGAGCCTAAGGCTTTTTATATTCTAAATTAATATTTTTACACTAACTATCTGGTCTGAAATTTAAGGAAGGCTCTTACGATAAGAAAGTTTCACAAAACTACTTCTTGAATGGATCATCTGATGAAAACGTCCAAAGCAAAAAGTGCAGTTTTATGTTTATTTTTCATGTTGTATGATGACACTATGGTTGGAAAACCTTGTATTTCTTATGTTTGACGTGAGTTGATGCCAGTTATTGGTTCGTCTATTAAGAGCCTATTTAAGAGGCCTTTTCTTTCTGTTTTCAAAATACAAAAGAACCTACACTAGGCTATCAAATATATTGCACAGGTCGATTCAAAATGGCGGCAAAATTGCAAAGCTGTGAGGGCTAGGCCTAAATTAAAATTCCCATAACTTGTGTCAGAAAGCTCACAAATAAAAGGTTTTGGTAGCAAAATTTAGGAAATTTTACTGACAGCATAGCTCATAACAACAAGCAATAATGAATTGAGGGAGAAATTATGTATGACTTGGGATTTGAGTGATGGTCAAAATATCAGAAAGAAGATTTTGGAGAAGGAGTTGTCATCTAAAATCAGTACAAAAGTGTTGTAAAAAGTCA
>JAAEPJ010000191.1 GCA_024222485.1 bacterium
AACCACTTTCATATCATAGTTTTTTGACTGGATATGACTAAATGTCCGCTTGACCCCCTGTTTCAGCCCACTGTGGGGTTTCTTATAGCTCTCCATGAGACTTGGTGAGAACCTAGCCCCGGAATAAGTGTTCACCTCAATTTCTTATATACTACGCCTTTTGCATGGTTTAAAACAAGTTCGTTTGCTCTAAAACTTTGTAAACAAACGTATAACAACAGTTCTGTGCATGGGAACAGCCTAGAAAATATTACACCGAGGGTTTCTTATAGTTCCCCATGAAACTTAGTCAAAACTTAGCACCGCAAAAAGTGTTCACCTCAATTTCTTATAAAGTACGCCTATTGCATGGAATAAAACTATTCCGTTTGCTCTAAAACGTTGTAAATAAACGAATTACAACAGTTCGGTCCATGGGAACAGCCTAGAAAATATTACACCGAGGGTTTTTTATAGTTTCCCATGAAACTTAGTGAAAACTTGGCCCCGCAATAAGAGTTCACCTCAATTTCTTATAAAGTATGCCTTTCGCATGGAATAAAACGATTCCGTTTGCTCTAAAACGTTGTAAACATACCTATTACATAGTTCTATCCATCGGAACAGACTAGAACTTATTTC
>JAAEPJ010000192.1 GCA_024222485.1 bacterium
AATTGCCATATTTAAGGCAGATAACCAATCATCCGTTTTAGATTGAGCCTTAATTTGATAACCTATAATTTCTTTGGAATACCAGTCGATCACAATAACCAAATAAAGCCAGCCAAAAGGAGATATCATAATTTTTGTCAATTTGTAATTTTACAATATGTTTGGCAACCATAAATGGAGAAAAAATATTAGTGCTATAAAAATCATTTAAAGCACAGACCTTAACCAAATCATCATTTAATGGGTATGTTTCTGTAAATAATTTTTTTAAACTACTTTCCTGCAAAACATAATTTTCAAAAGTAGTCCATTTCGTTAAATAGTTGCCTACTTCTTTCTGTGTTGGTTGTTCTATATTTAATTCACTAATCATCATATTCTCAATAATTTTATACAAACATCTATTGTAATAAGCCTTTTTTAAATTCTTTATTATGATCTATTTCTTTTTCTAGTTTTTCTATTTTTGCGTCTATTTTGCTTAAAAAGTTAGCGATTTTTTGTTGTTCTGCTAAAGAAGGCATTGGAATCTTTAAATAAGAATACTCAGAAATCCAGTATCTTTTATGATCTTCTCCCAATTTTATCTTTATAGTACTCATCGCTTCAAAGACAAACTTTATATTAAATTTTTCATCATAAAATTTTAATATTTTAATAGCAGAAGATTTCACTTTAAAATTAAAATCTACAAATTTATAAACCGTAGTAAAATCGTCAAAAATTATTATTGGAGAGTGCTGATTAGCTACACATATTCCAAATATTTCATTAGTATATCCTAACAAAAATGATTTTCCTGCTGTTAAAACAGGTGTCGAATAATTCTCTGAATATTCTGTAGATTGAACAATATATTTGCTTGGTTGCTCATATTTCAAAACCTTTCCCAGCCTTTTCTCTTCCCAATCTCCACTAAACTCAGAAAATCTTAATTTTGGCACTCGTTTTGTATCCATTAATTCAAGCTCCCAATAGGTGCTTCAATATCAAACTCTTTACAATATTTCAAAATTTCATCGTCAAGATTTTTCATTTCACTCTCTAAACCTTGTATTTCTTTTGCAACTGCTTTAATATCTACTTCCTCTTCAAAAGTATCCACATATCTTGGAATATTTAAGTTATATTCATTTTCTTCAATTTCTTCTAAACTCGCAACATACGCATATTTATCAATATTTTCTCTATTTTTATATACCGTCATTATTTTTTCTAAATCTTTATCCGTTAAATAATTTTGATTTTTGCGTTTTTCAAAACCATTCGACGCATCAATAAATAAAATATTTTCTGACTCTACACGACATTTTTTAAAAACCAAAATAACCGTCGGAATTGAAGTGCCATAAAAGATATTTTACTTAATCACGACAAGAAGAAAAAGCAGAATAGCCTTTATTTTCTAATGCTTCTACTTGACCATTCTTACAATGCATATTAACAACACCACAGTTCTCATTTGTAATTTTTCCAATTATATTAACATGACTATTCTTTAACTTTTGTAATTTATTTAAGTCAGAAACAGTAAAAAGAAGTTCATAGTCCTCCCCACCATAAAGTGCATCACTATCAAATTCTTGATTGAGGCTAATCCCTAAATTCATATCCTTAATTAATTCATAAAGGCTAAAAGCTAAACCATCACTAATATCAACCATAGAATTAGCTATTCTATTTTCACCAATAATGATTCCTTCTTTAAACCTTGGCATTGGCTTATTAAACTTTTTGTGTCTTAAAGATGTTGTTTTTCCTATTTTTAAAAGTTCCTGCAACCCCTTAGAAGCTTCACCACAGACACCAGTTAAACAAAGATAATCACCTAGGTTAGCACCTTTTCTTAAAATTGGTTCACTAATTACCTCACCGAGTAAAGTAATAGTAACCACTATTTTTGTCTTTGATTTTACCGTATCACCACCAATAAGCACAACACCTGCAAGCTTTGCAAGTTCTTTAAAGCCATAATAAAATTGTTTTAGATCAGAAGATATAATATCATCTGTAACAGCAAAACTAATTAAAGCATATTTAGAACGCCCCCCCATTGCTGCAATATCACTAATATTAACAGCCAGTGCTTTCCAACCTAGCTCATAAAAAGAAGTAATTTTACGAGTAAAATGCACATCTTCAACCAGTGTGTCTACGCAAGCTAAAGTATTATTTGGCAAAATAGCAGCATCATCACCTATCATCTCTTGATCTTCAATCCATGATTTAATATTTTCAATTAACTGAAATTCATCCATTGTTTAATTTTTCTTCATCCTTTTTAGAATTTTTATGATCCTTAAGTCCAGCAATACCTGCAATAATCGCAATAACCCCTGCGACAAATAAAGATACAGGCAAAGTGCCATAAATAACTTCTAAAAAATATTGCCAGCCAACCACTAGAGAAACGAAGCCCAAAATTGCTGAAATAGAACCTAAAAAAATACTAATCATTTTAATTTCTCCTTAAACATCTTAATTTATATTATATTTCTTAAAATAGTAAATATATTACCTTAAAATAAATTATAATTTATTTTAACTGTTCAATTAAAACTTTTTTCATAATTAATGCTGGAGCTTTTTCTCCTGTCCAAGCTTCAAATGCTAAAACACCTTGATATAAAAGCATCATTAAACCATTCATAACTTTAATTTCCTTGCTCTGACAATAATTGAATAAAGATGTTTTTCTATTATAAACAATATCATAAACGATATTACTCTTTACCAATAACCCCAAATCTATAGGAGTATTATTATCTTCCATCCCAACTGGAGTTGCATTAACGACTAAGTTTACACTCCTAACGACATCTCCACTAACTGAAGCTTTAATAGCTTCAATTTTATCATCTAGTATAGCAATACTTTTAGCCTTTGCTTGCTTTAAGTCTGTAATTATAATTTTTTTAGCATTTGCAAATGCCAAACTAACTGCAATTGCACGAGCAGCACCACCGGCACCAAGAATAAGAATAGTTTTTCCTTTTACATCAAAATTTAATCCTGCTTTTAAAGAACGAATGAAGCCTCGCCCATCAGTGTTGTCTCCAATGAGTCTTCCCTGATTATTAATAATGGTATTAACCGCTCCAATTGATTTAGCTTCAGAGGTTAAGTCATCTAAAAAAGGAATTACAGACTCCTTATATGGAACCGTTACATTTACCCCTCTAAAATTTAGTGATTTTATTGCGTGTACTGCTGATTTAATATCATCTTCAATATGAAAAGGTAAGTAGGCATAATTTAATGAAAGATACTCGATTGCAGCATTATGCATTACAGGTGAGAATGAATGAGTAACAGGCTTACCAAAAAGTCCTAAAACTTTTGTTGATCCGTTTATTTGCATTGTTATTTTCCTTTATTATTTAATCAAAGTCTTTTCTGGCACTCACTTTAAGGTAAGAAATGCCCATTTATAGAAAGATAATCACCTATTTCTAAATTATTAATATCAACATATCCTGCCTTAAACTCAAGAACAAGCCCTTGATAACTTCTAGAATAGCTTTTAGTAACTCTAAATGGTCTTAAATTTTTATAGATTGCAAAAACTTGCCCAGCTTTATTACAAAAAATCACATCAATAGAAAATCGCATAAAAAATGTATGAATCTGGGTTGTATTATAAAAAAGCATTCCCTGATTTTCGTCTAGGGTTTTGTACAATAAAAGACCTATCGCACGCTTTAAAAAAGTATTAGCAATAATTAAATTATTGTATTTTATTTTTTTTATTTTCAAGAAAATGCTCCACAAAAATATAAGCTTGTTCTTTAGTCTTAACCTTATCAGTCATCTGTGCTTCTTCTAAGTCAGCTAAAATTTCCCCTAAAAACTTAGATGGTTTCAAGTCATATCGATTCATTAAATCATGGCCATTAAGCAATAATTCAACAGTATTTTCATTTAGTTTTTTAAAATACCACTTAAGCAAAATTTTCATTGATTTCATACATTGAAGAAAATCTTTATAACTAAATTCTTGAAATGAAATACCTTGTGAAAAATCAAGTTTATTAACACCGCGTATTGAAGCCAACCAATCACTTAAAGTAAATAAAATAAGAGGTAAAGCTAAATTCTCTGTTCTTTTAAAAAAACGAAAACAAGCTTTATCCGTAATATTTTCAATTTTTGCTAAACTTCCCACCTGCATATGAAAAAGTGCAATGCCTGAAATAAATTTTATTTCTTTTTTAGTAAACTTCATATCCTTAAGCATTCTTGTGACTTTAGCTGCACCAATAGAGTCATGCTTAATAAAATGAATTTTCCCATCTATATTCGAAAAAGTATCCGGCTTACCAAAATCATGAAAAAGACAAGCAATTTTTAGTTTATAAATATCAGGCTTTAAGCTATTGAAAAGTTCAGTCTCTTTTTTATTAAAAAGTTTTTCTAAGTTATTAACTAAAAACTCAAAACAATAAAGAACTTCTATTGAGTGACCCCATAGCCCTAGTTTGTGAAAATAATATTCATTATGTTTTTTCATTAACTCAGTTGCAACAAAAATTTCTCCAAAAACACCAAAACTGTCCATTAAAAGAATATATTCAAAAGTATTAGAATATGAAAAAATTTTATTTAACTCTTCATGAAGTCTTTCTCCTGCAGATTGATGTATTAATTTTTTATGCTTTCTTATTAAATCTAACGTACTATCTTTAATCTTAAACTGATATCTTGCAGCTATTCTAAAAGCACGCAAAAGCCTTAAAGGGTCCGCTATAAATGCTTCCTCAGAAATAACTCGTACCATTTTATTTTTTAAATCAGAGAGACCACCTGTTTCATCTATAAGCAACTTTTCGATAAAAATACCAATCTTATCTTCTTTTTCTAGTTCAAGTAAAAAATCCTCCAAAGAAACAGCAAAAGCATTAACCGTAAAATCACGGGCATTTAAGTCTTTTTTCAAGGTATCCATTCTATTTGCCGTAAAATCAAATGAAATTTCACCTTTTACAACTCTAAAACTTTTTTCTTTTTCATCTAACACAACAAATGCACCCCGAACTTTATTAGCAAATACATGTGCTAAAGTCTCCGCATTACCAAATACCAAAAAATCTAAATCATTAGAATGCAAACCAAGTAAAGCATCACGAATAAACCCACCAACAAGATAGATATTAATATCAAAATCTCTTGCTAAGGATGAAATAATTGTAAGCTGTTTTTTAAGCTGTTTCTTCATAAGTATTTATCTCTAATATTTTCTCTTCTGGGAATATTTCATATTGAACAATAAATTCATTGAAATCAGTGGAATCAAATTGATCACGAGAAAAAAATAAAATTTTCCATTTACCTTGATCATTTTTTTCAAAAGCATATAAAACATACATTTTTAGTATTCCTTTATTGAATTTTCGAATTTTAGAAATATTATAAGAGTTATTCGCCTTATCAATCATAATTTCTTGAGTTTTTTTCCATAAAGTCCGAGGGAAACTATATTCAATTCCTGTGGAAACCAAAGCTTTATTTTTTAAAATTTTTCTTTTTTCTATCTCCATAAAAATATTAGCCTTCCCCTTAAGCAACAAAAGTTGTTCCTCTATATCAAAATTTTGAGCAACTATTTGATTCTTGAGCATATTAATTTCAGAAAGAGAGACTCCTTCTTTTTGCATATACTTTAAAGATTTTTCCATTTCCTCTATATCTCTTTCTTTTAAATCTTCTAAAGATTTAATTCTAGACTTTTTTTTAGCCTCATCAAAATAAAGATACCATAAATTTCTCAAATCTTTAATAAGAAGTTCCTCAACACTTCCTTGCCAATTATTTAGCTTGGCTATTTCTTGATATTTTCTAAAATCTCGACCAGATAAATATTGTAAACATAAGTTAAATTTTTTAGATTTAAAATTTGAGGAAAACTTTTCGTAAGTTTGCTTGATCGTCAACTTTTGTCGCCTTCTTCTTCTTATAGATTTTTTATTACCTGATAAATTTTTTATTTTTATTTTATCAATATTATTTTTTTTCTTCTCTCCTGAACTTAATTGTTTTATTCCTAAAGGCTTTGTAGCATGAAGTAAAGATATAGAAAAAGTAAAAAGTATAATTAAAACTAATAATTTATTTAAGGTGCACATAAAATTATTCCTTTCAAAGATAAAACTATAGTAAAACCTAGCGTCTAAATCGGATAGACTTTCCATCACTTTGGAGAATTAATGGTTTTTCTTTCTCATTACCTATATATTTTACATAAAATTTATTTTCATTAAAAACATTCCAAACATTCATATCAATAAAATCACCTCTATAAATAGAATTATCTCCAACTACCAAATATTTTATTTCTAAATTTTGGATAGTTTTTTTTGAGATATTTTGATGGTATTTAATATTAGGATATTGCAATACATCAACATGTCTAATATAAAATTCATCCAAAAAATCAAACTGTCCTTCCGCATAGTTATCCGTCGTAAATAGGATATTAATATTATTATAGTTTATCAGAAGAAACATATCAGCAAATTTTTCTAAATTCTCATCTATTGCAAAGTAAGTCCTAATATTTAAATATGGATCGACATAAATACTTTCTCCCTGAATAGGACGAACGTAACCTATTTCTGGGTGATATCTTAAAAAGTAACGAAAGAAGTCATATTCTCTATTTCTTTCTATTGAAGTAGATCCATCAATTATTTCACCAATAGAAATATCATTTAAAAGCACCCGTAAACCATTGATACTTTCTTCATTATTATTCGTTAAAAAAATCTTATCAATAAAAAAAAGCTTATTAGCTTTAATATAGTCTTTTAAGTTAATAGCCTTTTTATCAATACCCGTATTAATAATTACTATTTTATTTGTGGGAGTCCTTAATATAACTAAATTTTTTTCACTATTGTCATAAAAAAGTATTTCTAGATTACCAGTATCTTGGTTATTGTCAATAGGAGATATTTTATCAATATCAATAAACCATGAAGAAATAATGTTACTACAGTAAATAAAATAATATCCCCACACTAGAATATTAATAATCAATAAAATATTAACTAGAAAATTTTTGTTTCTCACTTTAATATTATCTCATCCTCTTTTAAAGTTTTCGCTTAGTTAAATTTAATTAATAGTAAATTTAAAATACCTAAACTATTTCTCCACCAGTTACTTTAAAATATTGGGAGTCTTTTAAGTTATACTTTAATGTTTTAAATACCATACTTATCCCCAAAATATTAATATTTTTTTTGATAAAATAATCATTCTTACCTAGATAATTATAAATACCAGCTTTCTTATCAAAACTAAAATAAACTATATCAGAATCATAAGTAAGTTTAAAAACACCTTTTTTATCTATAACTTCCAACAATAAAAAATGTGATCCATATTCTTTTTTAAAAAGTTGTTCTTGGTTAATAAAGTTATCTACCATTACTCTACCATTAAAAATATCTTGGAGAGTCCCTTTATGCCCTTCTCCAACAAGAAAAATATAGTCTGCTTTCGCTAAACCATTTTTTGAAAAGAAATAACGGTTTGCGTATTTACTATCAATACGCTTAGTAAGGGAGTTTTCCCCTGAATTAAAAAGATTTATTAAAAGGATTTTTTCATTCTGTGGCAATGAAATAGCAATAAAGTTTGCATAATCATTATTAAAAATTTCAATCTTTACAATCGGTTGTTTTGCAATTTTATAAATAAATATAGTAAATAAACACAATACTAGAAAAATTAATGTTTTTTTTAACCTTCTTATCTGTAAAATTTTAATTCTTTTTAAGTAAAGATAAACTAAAAATAAAATTAAAAAATAAGCAGGAATACAATAAAAAGAAGTTGGCATTAAAATATTAATGCCTTCTTTAAAATACATGATAATCACCATTAAATATTTCTCTAAAATATCGATAGAAATAATGGAGAAAACATTAAAACCTTTAACAAAAGTAAGAGATTGAGCCGGAAAAAGAAAGAGCAAAAATAAAGAAAGAAAAAGTCCAATAAAACTAAGCTGAAAGACTATAACTAATAATAAAATAGCAGGCGCAAATAAAAATAAAACTGAAATATCCACCTGGTTTGAATAAAAAATACCTAAAGGAAAAATTGAAAAACAAACAATTACAAACCAAGAAGAAATAGAAAACTTAATAAATTTTGGACTATCTTGATAATTTAAATTAATTATGGGATAAACTTTCTGCAAAATAACCATTAAATATATCCAAAAAAAAACAACTACAAAAAAAATATAAAATACAGAAAGAATAAAATGAAAAAAACCAAATAAAGGCAATACTAATAATACACAAAAACACCCCCATAGCTTCCACCCTCTTAAAAACTCCGAAAATAAATTATTAAAACGCCTAAATAAACATAAAAATACAAAACTAAAAGAGATGAAATAAATAAACCATTTATTTGTAAAAATATATGGATCAATTAATAAGTTTATAAAACAACCTAAGTTAATCGCATAAATAATCGATTTTTCGATACTAAATCTTGTAGCAAAAACAAGAAATAAAATAACAATAATAGAAGGTGCTAGTATATCTAAACTAAAAAGATGAAGTGCATTAAGAAAAATAATAAAAATGATAGAAAAAATATAAATAAATTTGCGTTTTAAACTTAAAGAACCTGCTAGTAAAAAAGATAATATTAATAAAAACCAAATATAAAAATGTGAATGGATAAACAAAAAAAGAGGATTATTATGATTTTTCTCTGTTTTATAAATAATCCCCAACTCAGAAAAGTCCCCAAAAAAAATACCACGCAAAAATGCAACTTCAGATTTATGCTTTTTTATTGTTTCATCAGGATAGATTACCTTAAAAATCCGATTACGAAAAGATTTAATAATAATAAAAAACCAATTATCAACTGCAAACTCATCATTCTTAATAGAGCTTATATCTTCAATAGTATGCGTAATATTAGCTTTAAGACCTAAACTATGTAAAAAAAACTTTTCGGACGCTGTAACCTTTCGGATAAGACCTTTAACCTCTAAAAAATCACGATATTCTGGTGGTTTTTCAAATTTATAAATTTTAAAAGGTATAAAAATATTTTTATTAAGCTGGAGGAGAACTTGGTCATTAAAAAAAATAGGTTTACTAGAGACCATTCCTTTAACTACTTTTTCTTCAAGCAGTCCAGAGTTTCCTCTATCATTTAATTTTGTCAAGTAAAAAAAAGTACCTAAAAATGCTAGAATTACAATTATAAAAATTGCTCTATTAATATTTCTAAAAATTTGAAACATAAATATATCTTTATCCCCTACCTTTAGCAATACATATTATTGTATTTTTCGGCTAGAAGTAAGTCTTTATCCCTTAAGTATTTTTCTCAATAAACTTAGAGATTACCAGCATTTCAACATTTGAAATATTATTAAAACAAAGGACTGTTAAATATTCATCACCGATTTTTTCTTGTCTAATAATATGTCCTTTGATATTTTTAAGTTGATCTTCCTCGTTAGACAAAATGAATGAAAAAAAATGATTCGCTTCCAACTTCAATTTTGCAGTTATCATAAAAGCCATTGCTCGAGATGTAATATTTAAAATTTCACCATAAATTTTTTTCTCTTTATCATCAATAATAATTTCTATCTGTCCAGCTAAAGATAGACGCTTTTCTTGTCTTTTTCCCATGTGATAGGATACTCCTTAAAATAAAATATTTAACTAATTTATTTAAAGGTATTCCTAAAAATACCTTCAAACATAATGAATAAAAAATTTTTATTCATTATGATCATATAGAATTTTAGCTAAAATAAATAAAAAAATATTACTACTAACGATATAAACTAATGCTAATATAAAAAATTTGAAAAAATGAAATACTTCCTATATTCTAAAGATTTTTCAAGTATTCTAGGGATATGTTCTTCTATCCCTATAGCCATAATATGTACACCTTTGGCATGGGAGCGTAACTGTTTCACTAAATTGACCGCAATATTAATACCTTCGTTTAATTCATCCTTTGCATTTTTTAAACGCTCGAGTATCTCTTCAGGAATATATATACCAGGGATAGTGGCAATTCTCTTCGCAAAGTCATAAGACTTTAAAAGCATAACTCCTACTAAAATTTTTTGAGAAACATCAGAAGTGAGAGCATTTTTTAGCTTTAAGTATTTTTCTATTTCAAAAATAGGCTGTGTTTGAAAAAAGCTTGAACCAGCTAAATTCTTTTTAACTGCAGCATCTAATGACATTTCAAAAGGTGTTGCATTAGGATTCAATGCAGTTCCTAAGCAGAATGAAGGAGTACCATTTAATTTTTTACCCATCATATCAAACCCGTTTTCCAAGCCTTTAATGATTTTTATAAATTCAACAGTCTCTAATTCATAAACAGGTATAGCATTTTTGTGATCGCCAATATCAGGATAATCTCCACTAATGACTAAAATATTTTCAATCCCAAGAACAGCTGCACCTAAAATATCTGATTGAAGTGCAATGGAATTACGGTCTCTTAAGGTTATTTGATAGACGGGTTCAATATCATGATCTAAAAGCATTTTTGAAAGAGCCAATGAACTTGTACGCATTACTGCACGCTGACAATCTGTAATATTCACAGCATCAACAAAAGGTTTTAAAATTTTTGCTTTTTGGAGCATTTTAGAAACATTTATACCTTTAGGAGGAAAAAATTCTGATGTAATTATAAATTTATTGCTACTTAATTTTTGTTTTAGCATTTTCTTTTTCTTTTTTTAATAACATTAAATAAAAAATACAGTACTTACTATAGTTTACTTCACACATCCCATCTACAACACCACTACAAGCTGTATGTTTTTTATGTTTAGGACAAGGCTGAATTTTAGTTTTATCTATCTTCATTTTTATATATTATTTCCTATCTTAGTGTTAATTATTATTTCGAACTAAACATCAAACTGAATATTATAAAGTTTAGCATAAGTTCCTGAAAAAGCCATTAACTCATCATGTGTTCCTGCTTCTTTAATATGTCCTTCCTCAACGACAAATACCTTATCCGCTTTACGGATTGTAGAAAGTCTATGAGCGACTATAAAAGTTGTTCTATTCTTCACCAAATTATTAAAAGCCTCTTGGACTAGTTTTTCAGATTCACTATCTAAAGCCGAAGTCGCTTCATCTAAAATCAAAATTGATGGGTTTTTAAGTATAGCTCGTGCAATTGCAATACGCTGTCGTTGCCCACCTGAGAGCTTTAGCCCACGCTCACCAACAATAGTTTTATATCCATCAACTTGCTCATTAATAAAGTCATGGGCATTTCCTGCCTTCGCGGCATTCATAACATCTTCAAAACTAGCTTCTAAGTTCCCATAATGAATATTCTGGTTGATTGTATCATTAAAAAGAATAATATCTTGCGTTACAATCCCAAGCTGATTTCTTAATGAGGAAACCGTATATTCTTTAATATTTTGATCATCTATTGTTACTTGCCCTTCAATTGGATCAAAAAACCTAGCTAGAAGGTTCATAATTGTTGACTTCCCTCCACCTGATGGTCCAACAAAAGCAACTACTTCACCTTTTTTTACTTCAAATGAAACATCTTTTAAAACATCTGCCTGCTTCTCTTGATATTTAAATGATACATGTTCAAATCTAATACTTTTTTTAATATCCATCAAATGCTTTGCACCTTTTTTATCAAAAATAGCAATGGGATGATCTAAAACTTCAAAAACACGAGTTGCTGCCGTTAATGAGTTTTGTAAAATATTATTAAAATTAGAAAGACTTTTAATGGGAGCATATAAAGACATAATCGCAGCGACAAATGCAAAAAAATCACCTTGTGTAAGTGTCCCTCCCGTAACTTGATATCCCCCTAAAACAATAATAGTTGCAACAGCAAAAGCACCAATAAACTCCATAATTGGGGAGGTCATAGCATATACACGCATTGTACGCATAACAACATTAAAACAATTGATATTCGCTTGGTCAAAAGCATTTTTCCTTACCTTTTCTAGATGAAAGGCTTTAATAAGCTTAATGCCTGAGATATTTTCCATTAAAACATTGTAAAGATTTGCGACTTCTACCTGAACAACTTTGCTAACAGATCGTAATTTTTTACCAAAAGAAATAAAAGGATACATTGCAGCAGGTAAGACAAAGATTGCAATCAAAGCCAGTTTCCAGTTTAAACAAAAAGCAAGAACTAAAAGAGAAATAAAAGTTACCCCATCTTTCATTGCATTAGCCGGTAAAGTGCTTACAGAAGCTTGAATTACAGAAATATCATTAGTGAGACGTGACATTAGCTTTCCCGTTGGATGGTCACTATAAAAATTCATGGAAAGATCACAAAGTTTATAAAAAAGTTCTTTACGAATATCTACAACAACCCTATTCCCAATATAAGACATTAGATAGGCTTGAATATAAGTAAATAAACCTTTTAGAAAAGTTACAATAATCACCAAGCCACCTAAAGGTAAAATCATTGCACTATTTTTCTCTGCAAAAATATTATTTAAAACAGGTTTGATCAGCCACATAGTAAACGATGTTAAAAGAGCTACTCCAATCATAAATAACAACGCACTGACAAAGCGTGTTTTATATGGTTTAATATAAACAAATAAGCGTTGATAAATTTTTTTAGAATCTTGTGATTTTTTTAAACCCAGCATTGAATGTCTATCCTTATTCTATAAGTAAGCAAAATAATCAGATATCAGCTTTCATATATTCGTTTTATATCAAAAAAATATGTTTATAAATTACTTTAAACTTTTCTTATAATTTTTCAAATTACTTTTCAACTCTTTCATACTATCAGAACCAAATTTAGCGAGATAAAATTCGGTTAATTTTATTGCGGCCATAGCTTCAGCAACAACAACTGCCGATGATGCCACACTTACATCAGATCGCACAACTTCAGCTTTGACTTTTTCTTTCGTTAAAACATCTATAGATTCTAAGGGTGAAAATAATGTAGGAATTGGTTTCAATAAAATAGTAATATTAATATCTTCACCATTGGACATTCCGCCTTCAATCCCACCAGCATGATTTGTTTTATGGTAATAACCTTTCTTATCTGAATAATAAATAGCATCATGAGCATCAGTTCCATAAATTTCATAAACATTATCTTGCCCAATAATAACATTTTTAACAGACTGAATCCCCATCATAATTTGAGAGAGCCCTGCATCAAGTCGTCTATCATATTGAATATGTGAACCAAGACCCGGAATTACACCCGTTATTTTAATACAAACTTTTCCGCCTAAAGTATCCCCATTATTTTTTGCCTCATCAATATGTTTAATCATTTTTTCTGAAAACTTTTTAGATGGGCAACGAACAGGGGAGTCTTCGATTTTATTTTTATCAAGAAGATTCCGTTCAAAAACACCAGCATCAACATTCCCGATTGCACGGACATAGGCAATAATATCTACATCTAACTCTTTTAAAAAGTTTTTACATATTGCCCCAACAGCAACAAGCATCGCTGTATTTCTTGCACTAGCGCGTTCAAGAATTGGTTTTGCATCATGAATACCGTATTTAAGCATCCCAACTAAGTCAGCATGCCCTGGTCGTGGTCTAGTAATAACATCATTTTCATCAGCATCTTCAGGATAAATTGACATCTCTTTTTTACGATTTTTCCAATCAATATTTTCTACTAGAAGCCCAATAGGAGCACCTGTAGTCTTCCCCCACCTAACGCCTGAAATTATATTTACTTTATCTTTTTCTATTGACTTAGAACGCTCCCCTCTACCATGACCAAGTTGACGACGCTTTAACTCAACATTTATATCTTCTTCTAAAATTGTTAGATCATTTGGTAAGCCTTCAAGAATGGCAGCCATCATTTTACCATGAGACTCTCCACAGGTTAAAAATCGTAACATTGGACATACCCTCCGTAGTTTTTTTACAAAAATATTTTTAATTATACAAAAAATTCTCGTCTAAAGACAAATCAAAAAAACTATAAAATCTTGAAAAGAGCGCTGCACAGGCTTAATTTTTTTTGATTGTTGATTAAAATTTACTTTTTAAACCCAAAAATAGGTTTTTATTCAGTAATCTATCCCCAATATATGAATTTTCTCAATAAGATAAACAAAGTCCTATCTCCATAAATAAAACAAAATGATTCTTATATTGTGATATGAAACCTGTTATTTTCATTCTTCATCTTTTTAGATAGATAATTAAACATTTCAATTTTTAGAACATCCAAACTATCCGCTAGATATAAAAATTTTCTTTCAATAAAATTAGTTGTATTATCTGCATTTAAAAAAGTTATTAAGTTTTCTACCTGATATTTAATAATACTCCCCTCAGAAAGGTTATAAACTTTATAGTCGAAAAAAAATATTTCATGATTTTTATAGAGGATTGTATTTTATATAAAAATGCCTGGAGCGAGAGTTGAACTCGCATGGTCTTGCGACCAACGGTGTTTGAGACCGTCGTGTATACCAATTCCACCATCCAGGCATTAAGATAATTTTTTTAGTGTTCAAAATAATAACGAATTTAAAAAATAAAGTCAAGCATGACATCAAGCATAAACGCTATCCTTGAAAAAAACTTAAGACAAAACATAAGCCGAATTCTGTCACTTGTAATAATAAACAATTGTTTATATCTAAGCGGATAATCATTTATCTGGGAGATTTATAACTAGACTAAATCTCACACGCGACCTACCCGTTGGCTCAAACAAGGGCAGCACCCTCTCACCGTCTACTTGGTCTTGCTCCGAATGAGGTTTACCAACAGAAAGTATCACTACTCCCTGCAGTGAGCTCTTACCTCACTTTTTCAACCTTACCTGATTACTATAAAAGCATCAGGCGGTATATTTTCTATTGCACTATCTGTCTGTAAGCCCTCTTAGGCTCACAGCCTCACTGTTAGTGAGCATTCTGCTGTATGGAGTCCGGACTTTCCTCTTTAGAAAATAAAATATTCTCTAAAGCGATTATCGTCTTGTCTTAAATCAAACATTTCATTTACAATTAGAATTATCGAAAAACATCTGAACCAAAAATATCTATACCAACAATCAAGGGCATATCTTCAACTTCCATGCGATAAATTGCCTCTGATAAAAATTCAGGATATGCAACCAATTCAATTTTAGTAACAGAATTAGCAAGCAAAGCTCCACAACCACCGGGAGCAATAAAGTAAACGGCCTTATACTTTTTACAAGCATCAGCAACTAAAGCAGATCGTTTTCCTTTCCCAATCATGCCAACAGTTTGTAAATCAGCTAACATAAATTCTACGAAATTATCCATCCGGCTACTCGTTGTTGGTCCACAGGAACCAACAATCGCCTGAGGTGGTGTAGGTGTTGGTCCTGTATAATAGATGAATTTATCTCTTAAATCAATTGGCGCTTTCCCTGCTTCAAACATCTTTTTATGTGCGGCATCGCGTGCCGTATAAATGACACCACTTAATAAAATTTCATCCCCTGCTATAAAGTTTTCTAAAACTTTTCTACCTTGAAGTGGAAGCTGTATTCTTTTTTTCATTATATCTATAACCTTATACAAAAATTATTAATACTAATATTATTTATTCTAGCATTTCTTATTTAAATAAATGAAGTATCCCTAGGAGGTCTTCTTTCACAACACAAGCTTCTTAAGCCTGTTACACCAACAACCAAAAGTAACAGCTACTGGCAAACCTGCAATATGAGTAGGATAAACATTAATATTTACATTTAAAACAGAACCTTCCCCACCTAGACCAAAGGGACCAATCCATAATTCATTACCACATTTTATAATTTCAGATTTCATGCTATCAACAACAGATAATTCTTCATCAGTAACATGCTCAATCTCGACTAATCCAGACTGTGCTTTTTTTGCTAATAAAAGTGCTTTTTCGCTAGTGCCACCAATACCAATACCCAAAAAAAGTGGTGGACAAGGATTTGGTCCAGCATTTTTTACTGTTTGCAAAATAAAATCAACAATATCTAGAGATGAAGCTGTAGGATTGAACATTTTCAAAGTGGTCATATTTTCAGCCCCAAATCCCTTTGGCACAACATAAAATTCCAGATTATCCCCATCGATAAACTCAAAATGAATAATAGCAGGAGTATTCGTCTTAGTATTTTCACGAGTTAGAGCTGAAACAACAGATTTACGAAAATAACCATCACTATAAGCCTTAGCCGCAGCTTTATTAATAAAGTTTTCTAAGTTACCCTCTAAAAAAACATTCCGACCAATCTTCACGAAAACTTCTAAAATACCAGTATCTTGGCAAATGGGGAGTTTTTTTTCAGTAGCAACCTGACAATTTTCAACAATATAACCCATCAAGTTTTTGCTATGCAAATCTTTCATTGAATCATATGTAGACTTAATTTTATCAAAAGTCTCTGGTTCCAATTTTAAATTAGATTGAATAATTACAGCGACTAAACTATTAAAATATTCTTCCTTTGCTAAATTAATTTTTCGCAAACCAAAACTCCTTCCTAGAAAAAAAGATCAATCAATTAATTATATTTTTCATACGACAATATTATCCATAAAATTATCAAATAAAAATAAAGTCTTACTAATCTATTAATAAAACAAATAATTTTTAAATCTTAACATAATTAGAAAAGTTAGACAAATATATCGTAAAAATATATAATTCTATAAATTATTTTTAATAGCTATAAAAATCCTAGAAATCCAATGTAGAGATGCAATAATAACTCTACAATTAAAAGGAGAAAAAAATGATAAAAGGCTCAATGGTTGCTTTAATTACCCCTTTTATAAACGGAGTAGTCGATACAAAAAAAATAACTGAACTTGTAAATTGGCATATTGAAAATAATACAAGTGCTATTGTGCCATGCGGAACAACCGGTGAATCTGCAACCTTATCACATAAGGAACATCAACTAGTTATCGAAACAGTTGTTGCTGTCGCTGCTGGAAAAATTAAAGTAATTGCAGGTACAGGTTCTAATAATACGGATGAAGCAATTAAGCTAACCCAACATGCTAAAGACTCTGGGGCTGATGCGGCATTAATGATTTGTCCATACTATAACAAACCAACACAAAATGGTCTTTTTGAACACTTTAAAACTGTAGCAAAAAATGTAGATATTCCTATTATTCTTTATAATATTGCTTCAAGAACAGGTGTTAACTTCTTACCTCAAACTGTTGCTGAGCTTAGCAAAATAAACAATATTGTGGCAATTAAAGAAGCTAGTGGGGACCTCTCACAAATGGCTGAAGTTATTAAGCTGTCTGCACCTGGTTTCTCAGTTATTTCAGGGGATGATGCACTGACATTACCACTCATGAGTATTGGGGGGACGGGTATTATCTCTGTCGTTGCTAATATTTTACCCAAAAAGACTGCTGATTTAGTTAAAGCCTGTGAAGAAGGGAACCTAAAACTTGCACAAGAAATCCATTATGAACTTTTTGACTTGGTAAAGGCAATGTTTATTGAAACTAACCCTGTCCCAGTTAAAACTGCGATGGAATTAATGGGAAAATGTTCAAGCGAGGTTCGATTACCACTTTTTAAGATGGATGATAGCAACTTAGAAATACTCAAAAAAATGCTTAAACAAAATAACTTAATCTAAAAAATAAGGGAAAATAAAAAAGATGATTAAACTAGGAATGATTGGCGCAAATGGAAAAATGGGGCAAAGAATAATTGCTTTAGCAAAAGAAAACCTTGCTGTCACAATAACGGGAAAAATAGATTTAAATAGTCCTGATACTCTCGAATCATGCATTGATAATGTTGATGTTTTTATTGACTTTTCAAAACCCGAAGTAACTATTGCGAACCTAAAAACTATCAAGCTAAAAAATAAAGCACTTGTCATTGGCACAACTGGTTTTAGTATAGAAGAAATTAAAAGCCTAAAGGATGTCGCTCAAACAATACCGATCATTTTATCACCCAATATGAGTCTTGGTGTCAATGTCTTCTTTAAGTTAGTTGAACAAGCAGCTAAATATTTGAATGATTATGACACAGAGTTAATTGAGTTACATCATAATAAAAAGAAAGATGCTCCGAGTGGCACAGCTGTTAAGATTGCGAATATTGTTAGTGAAGCGACTGGAAAAAATCATGAAGACTGGGTATATGGCCGTGAAGGGATAGTTGGTGAAAGGACAAATTCTGAGATTGGCATTCATGCAATACGCCTTGGTGATGTAGTTGGAGAACACAGTCTCTACTTTGCAGGCAATAGCGAACGAATTGAAATTACGCATAGAGCACATACAAGAGATAATTTTGCAAAAGGTGCGATTCGTGCCGCTATTTGGTTACAAAGCAAAAAAAGTGGCATCTATGATATGTTTGATGTTTTAGGTTTAAAGTAGAAAGTTTAACTCACAACTAAATTTTTCCTTTGCCATATTTATCTTAAAAAACCCTAAATAAAAAACATAGGTTAAAATTATATGAAATAGATAAAAAAATTATTCCTATCATCTTTCGCTCCCTAAGTTTTTTGCTTAATCATATTTCTTAAACTAACCTTAGAGAACACAATACAATGCAAAAAGTAGATATATTGGAATAGCTAGATAAAAAACTAGGATATTCTCTAGTTTTATAAAATAAGGAGAAAAAAAATGACAGTTAACTATGCAGAAACTTTTAAAAAATTACCGCCGTATCTATTCGCGGAAATTGACAAAAAGAAAAAAGAATTATTAGACAAAGGTGTTGATATTATCAACTTTGGTATTGGTGATCCTGATCTTCCCACCCCAAAATTTATACTTGATGCAATGAAAAAAGCTCTAAATAATCCTGCTTACCACCAGTATCCATTTGGCAAAGGTTTAAAAATCTTTAGAAATGCGGTTACAAATTGGTATCAACATCGTTTTAATGTTAACTTAAGCCCTGAGAATGAAATACATGCTCTAATTGGCTCAAAAGAAGGAATCACTCACCTTGCTTTAGCTTATGTTAATCCTGGAGAAATTGTCTTATGCCCTGAACCAGGTTACCCAGCTTATGCGTCCTCTACATGGATCAATCATGGTGAGGTACATTTTATGCCTTTAACAGAAAAAAATAATTTTTTTCCTGATTTTTCACAGATTTCGTCAGATATTTTAAAAAAAGCAAAGGTAATGTTTTTAAATTCTCCAAACAATCCTACATCGCAAGTTTACACAGAAGAACAATTTAAAAAAGCAATTGCTTTTGCTAAAAAAAATAACATTGTTCTTGCTCATGATGCCGCATACACAGAAATGTACTATGACGGGAAACCACCAATTAGCTTTCTTGAAGTTGAGGGTGCCAAAGAAGTTGGAGTTGAATTTCATTCACTTTCAAAAACTTATAATATGACTGGCTGGCGAATTGCCTTTGTCGTTGGAAACCCTGATATTATCGCAGGCCTTGCCAGAATCAAAGATAATTTTGATTCTGGTGTTTTCTCTGCAATCCAAGAAGCAGCTGCTATAGCCATGAATAATGGCGATAGTGAATGCAAAAAAATGCGAGAGATCTATCAGAAACGCCGTGATTTATTTGTGAGCGAGATGCAAAAAATGGGTTGGGAAGTTAATATTCCGGAAGCAACCTTTTATGTTTGGGCAAAAACACCAAATAAAATATCATCATCAGAATGTGCAGGCAAATTATTAGAAGAATGTGGCATAGTTGTTACTCCTGGTAATGGATTTGGTCCATCGGGTGAAGGATATATCCGTTTTGCTTTAACAGTGAATGAGAATAGGATCATGCAAGCAATTGCCCGCATGAAAAAATTAAAATTTTAAAAATAGTTTTTAAGCAAGCATTTTAGTCAGGACTAAAATGCTTGCTTATTATAAAAATGACCATTTTCTAAAAAAATTAAATATTTTTAAGTCGATTCAAACAAACAACTGTTTCTACATTACTTGTTTGAGGGAACATATCAAAAGCTCTAACAGTCCGAATAGAATAATCTGCCTCTTGAAGCATTCTTAAATCTCTTGCTAAAGTAGCTGGATTACAGGAAACATAAATTATTTTCATTGGAGCAATCTTTAATATCTCATCAATAACTTTATCTCCAGCACCTTTTCTTGGCGGATTCAAAATCAAAGAATCAATCTTGTTTGACTTAGAAAATTTTAAACGAGCTAAATTCTCCTCAACAGTCCCTTCTAAAAACTCCACATTTTTTATGTTATTTATCTTAATACTTTCCCTTGCATTCAAAACTGCTTCCTTAATAACTTCAATCCCAATAACTTTTTTTGCTGAATCAGCTATAAATAAAGAAATGCCCCCACTGCCACAATATAGATCAAGCACAGTTTCATTTTTAATTTGTAATTTTAAGTATTCATAAAGTGCTTCACCAACACCAGTATTAATTTGAAAAAAAGAATTAGCAGAAATCTTATATTTTACATCAGCTAATTTTTCAATAATATAAGGCATACCATAAACTAATTTAAAGGACGCAGAAGAAAATACAAAATTATTTTTAAGATCATCATTGAGATTAAGTAAGATCCCTTTAATATTATCAATCTCTAAAAGAGTCAATGGTATATCTAAGGTCTTCCGAATAACAAAAGTTAGTAAAATATCATTCTTGTGGTTAGTTCTCATACAAATATATCTAAAATTTTTAGTTTCTAAAGTACGAAATTTATTCAAAATATCAGTAAAAATTTTTGACTGAATTAAACAAGTATCAATATTAATAATATCATGTGATTTTGGTGCATAAAAGCCGATTTTATCTCCACTAACAGGAACTTGCAGTTTGTTTCTATAGTAAAACTTATGAGGTGACGCTAAAATCCCCTCCCAAAAATAATCACCTTCTTTAATTTTAGCAATTTTCCAAAGAGCATCTTTAATAATATTCTTTTTATATTCTAACTGAGAATCATACATTAAGTGCATAAAATTACAGCCACCACATTTGCTGTAATATTCACATAAAGGGCTGGTTCTATCAGAAGATAGAGTATTAATTTTTAAAATATCAGCACGCAAAAATTTCTTAGAAACTTCAGTAATTTTAAGATCGAGCATATCACCTGATGCTGCATATTTTACAAAAATAACAATACCATCAGCACGCGCAATACCATCTCCCCCGCCTGCAATACTAATGATCTTAATATTTTTTAAAACATCACCTATCTTAAACATAATCTTTCCCAAATATATTGTAATTTTCGTCTACAATACTCGTATTCTAATCTCTTTAAAACTTATTTAAGTTTTTTAGTAAACAGAAAAGAGCTTCTTAATAATTAAAATTATTTTCTTTTTAAAAAATACCAAAGCAATATCCATAATATAATCATTCCTAAACTAATTAAAAATATCCAAATAGGATCTTTTGTAATTGCTAAAGGAATTGCAATAGATGTCCAAATACCACCCCCCATAAACGGTTCATGCAACATCTGTTTATATCCAAAATCAGAATAAACTGTCGTTTTCTGATCAGGGTCAACTATTCTTAAAAGTAAAATACCTGTTGCCGTTACTCCCATTGATTGTCCCATCTCAACAATTGCTCTTTCAAACCAAAATTTTTTACCTTTTAAAATAATCCTTGAGAGGTACAAAACACAAAAAATATTCCATAAAACACCAAACAAACAAATAACTAAAAAAGGTATTGCATATTTAATAATAAAGGCAATCTTAATCGTTGAAATTGCTGCAACTACTAAAAAATCTAAAGCAGTCCCAGAAATACTATGTATTAAGTTTTGCTGAATAACCTCATTATCATCTATTTTTCTAATAAAAAGTTGAACAATAATTCCTCCGATCATTGCAAGTGGAAAAACCGGCATCGAAGAAAAAATTTTAATATGTTCAGAAATTGGTAAGACAGACTCTAGAAAAACTAAAAAATATTTAAGAATAACTCCAAGAAAAATTGCCAGACCAACAATAGTAATATGAAAAGCTAAGGTATCAACTGAAACACTAGAAATAGTTTTACTGCCAATACTGTTACGCTTATTTTTTGAAATAATACTCGCAAAAATATTATCATTTGAAAGACCTTCCTGGTTAAGACTGACATGTCCTCTTCTCATAGCCCAATTAATCAAAATTACGCCTAGAATAACTGCTGAAGTAATACCAATAGTCGCCGCAGTAATAGCTAGATCACCACCTGCCTGCCAACCAAGATCTGTAAGAATATCCTTGAGTCCGCTTGCAGTACCATGTCCCCCCTCAAATCCCACAGGCATGATTGCCCCAAAAAACCTCTCAATATTAAAAATTTTTGATAGGATAAAAATACTAAGACCAAGACCAACAACATATTGCCCCCAAGCCACAATTTGTCCATATATTAATTGATGTGAAGAAGTCTGCCAAACCTTTTTTAATGATGGAATATGTGCACCAATAAAAAGAGCGGCAAAAATAATATTAATCAAAAAACCTGGAAGTTTGCTCCAGCCTAAACTCAAAATTGTATCAGGGAAAAGGTTCAAAAAAATAAGGCCTAAACCCCCACCAATAATTGAAGAAGGAATGCAAAGCTTTTGCAGAAACTTAAGCTTTAACCTCAACACAGTCCCTAAAAAAAGCAATAAACTTAAAAAACAAAAAGAAAATAAAATAGACATTCATATCCCTCCTAAAAGAATAAATTTACTTATTATAATATATTGTTAAAACTAAAACAATCTCACCTTTAACCTTTTTTTTATCTAAAATTTCCAAAACATCCTCTGGAGAACCACTAATAACTTCTTCATAAATCTTAGTCATTTCTCTAGCAATATAGACTTTTAAATTTTCAAATTTTTTATAGCTTGAAATCAATTTAAGAGATTTTAAAATCCGGTGAGGAGATTCTAAAAATACTAAAGTATTAGTCACAGTTAAAAATTTTGATAAAACTTTAAGACGCTGCGTATCCTTACGTGGGAACCAACCACCAAAGACAAAATCCGAAGTCTTAACCCCAGTTAAAACAAGTCCATTAATAATAGAGCAAGCACCGGGTAAAACCTCTATTTTAATATCTTTTTTCTTTAGAAATTGAACCAAAGAATAACCAGGGTCAGCAATAAGAGGCGTTCCTGCATCACTAACTAGTGCAATATTTTTACCATCTAATAACTCTTTTAAAATAAATTGATCTTTCCTGCCTTTAGAAAATTTATGATAGCTAATAAGCCTCGGTTTATTTATTTCAAATCTTAAAAGAAGTTTTCTCGTTTGACGAGTATCTTCAGAAGCAATTAAATCAACATTTCTTAAAATATCTAATGCACGAATCGTAATATCTGAAAGATTTCCAATTGGCGTTGCGACAACAAAAAAAGTTGAGTTATAATTAAAAATATTCTTTTTATACATTTTATTCCTAGATTACCAATTGTCTTGCTCTATTATTAAATCTATTTGCTAATATTTAATATCTTTATAATAAAACCCTTACTAACTATGGCTAAAAAAGCATCTCCTGCTCCTCTAAATAATACAAAAAATTCTTAACAATATTATGGTCAAACTTTATGCCTGAATTATTTTTTAATGCGGTTATAGCTTCATCTTTAGTAATAGCTTTTTTATAAGAGCGATCACTAATCATAGAGTCATACGCATCTGCTACGGCTAAAATTCTAGCACCTAAGGGAATACTTCTCCCCTTTAAGCCATACAAATAACCTGTACCATTATAGTGTTCATGATGATATAAGATATAGGGTAAAATATCTTTAAAAAAATTTATAGGAGCAAGTATTTTCTCAGCTATTAATGGGTGCGTAGCCATTATATCCCTTTCGTCTTTAGAAAGCATCGTGTTTTTACTTAAAATATCATCGCTAATACCCAGTTTTCCGATATCATGATACATTGCAGCAAAGACAACATTTCTCCTAAATTTATCAAAATTTTCAATATTATAAATTCTCAGATCTAAACGATCTAGAATAACTTTTGTATACTTAGTCACACGGTCACTATGACTGTCCTTAGTCATATAATAAGACTTAGCATCAATAATTGTAGCAAGTGCTTGAAGGGTATCAAGCAAAATACTGTTAATATTACTCTCAATCTCTAACTTTCTTAAACTACTCTCCATGTAACTAACTATTATATCTAAAATATTGAGGTGAATTTTGTCATAATCAGCATAAAAAACCATTACCCCACAAGGTTCTCCCTCTAGCATTATTGCCTTAGTAATAACAGATGAATCAAAATAATTTATCAGTGGAAAAATCTCACAATTTTTAGGTTCATATTTAGAAAAAACTTCCATACCATTAGACTCAAGACAAGATGATAAGACATCATCAATTTCACTCAGATCGAGAAAAAATTCAGACTTTACTCTTGTCCGGTATCCAAGCGGATTAAACGCCTTTTTATCTTTATCATAAGTATAAAAAATCAAAAAAGCAGGATTAAGCATATTATATGAAAAATCTAGCAAAAAATCAAAAATACGATCATTAAAATCAAAATTATCTGTAATAGAAAGTTCATTAATTTCTTTTAAAATAGCAGAAAATTTAGCAGTTTGAACAATAGAAGTATAAATTTTTTTATCTACCTTTTTAACTTTTTTATATAAGAAATATTGTAGTAAAAACAGTAGGGCTATAAAAATTAATATCAACATAGCCATAGCAAGGATATCTCCTTCATTGATCAGGAAAAATAAAAATAAATATTATCGACTTTTTCCTCTTACAATATCTTTAATCTTCATGATCCGCACAGCTGTTGAACGCTCTGTCTCATCAATCTTACCTGCAATATAACGAATCGTATCCATAAGATTAGGAATCATAATATATTCCAAAGCATTTACGCGTCGACGAGTCTTCTCAATTTCTTCGCCAAGAGTATTAACTTGCAACTCTGTTTCAGACATTTTTATAATACTACTTAAAAATTCAGTCTCTAAAGACAAATTTCTCTCAAATTCTTTAGAAATATTAAAAAAATTGAATTGAAATTTAGAGCCATATTTAGGATGATCTTTTAATGTTTGAATAAACTTAAAAACTTTAATACCAATCAAATAATCAGTTGATTTTTTAATATCTAAGGTTTTCCAAGGAATCTGATAAGCCGCTTCTAATTCTTCTGGCTGAGATGAAGACTTAGTAATTAAATAACTAGTCACAGATTTTCTTAATGAAATATCAGTAATTTCTCTCTGTTTCTTCAATTCTTCAACAAGTTCCATAAAAATACGAATTAACTCATCAAGTTTATCTTTTAGGAGACGATGGCCTCGTCTAGCCATCTGGAGTTTCGCTTTTAAATTTAAAAGCTCCATCCTAGTAGGGTTTACATTTAAAATCATGCTTTATTCCTAGTATAATATTTTATTTAAAAAAATTTTTGATTAATATTGATATAATATCTAACAATATGAAAGTAAAAAACTTAGGTATTATAGAATAACAATAATTTTAGGGCTACACTTTTATCATAACTCCAACCCTTAATACCTAGCTCAAATATTTATCAATTAGATCATCTTTAATGCGTTTAAGCTCTGTCCTAGGCAAAATATTTAACAGCTCCCAACCAAGGTTTAAAGTATCCTCAATACTTCTATTCTCATAATCCTCTTGAGCAACAAATCGGTTCTCAAATTCATCCGCAAACTTAGCATACATTCTATCAGTTTCTGTTAATGCAGCCTCACCTAAGACAACGGCCAAATCTTTTGATTCCTTGCCACGCGCATATGCTCCAAAAAGCTGGCTTGTCATTGGCGCATGATCTTCTCTAGTCTTGCCCTCACCAATACCTTTTTCTTTTAGCCTTGAAAGAGATGGTAAAACATCAATGCTTGGTTTTATCCCGATTCTTGCTAAATCACGAGAAACAATAATTTGCCCCTCAGTAATATAACCTGTCAAATCAGGAATAGGGTGAGTTTTATCATCTTCAGGCATAGTTAAAATTGGAATCATAGTAATTGACCCCTCAGAATTATAAAGCCTTCCTGCTCTTTCATAAAGTGTAGAGAGATCAGTGTACATATAACCAGGATAACCTCTACGACCGGGGATTTCTTTACGCGCGGCTGATACCTGGCGCAAAGCCTCACAATAATTTGTAATATCCGTTAAAATAACTAGCACATGCATACCTTTTTCAAAGGCTAAATATTCAGCAGTAGTAAGTGCCAAACGCGGGGTTGCAATCCTTTCAATCGCCGGATCATCCGCTAAATTAATATACATCACTGACCTTGAAATAGCTCCAGTATTAGTCAGTTCTTTAATAAAATAATTAGATTCTTCAAAAGTTATCCCCATCGCACCAAACACAACTGCAAATTTTTCATCCTTACCACGCACTTTTGCTTGTCTCGCAATCTGAGCAGCCAATTCATTATGCGGCAGACCAGACCCTGAAAAAATTGGTAATTTTTGTCCACGAACAAGTGTCGTCATCGCATCAATGGCTGAAATTCCTGTTTGGATAAACTCAGATGGATAATTCCTAGCAGCTGGATTAATAGGTAATCCATTAATATCAAGTTTTTTTTCAGGGACAAGCTGAGGACCATCATCAATTGGACGACCAAGACCATCAAAAATACGACCTAACATATCTTCAGATACATTAATTTCAATACTTTTTCCAATAAAGTTAATTTTACTTCCTTTGAGATTAAGACCTGATGTTCCTTCAAAAAGCTGAACCAAACATTTATCATCATTAATTTCTAAAACCTGTCCACGCCGAGTCTCCCCACTCTCCAAACGAACATCGGCAACTTCACCGTAACTAACATCCGTTACTCCCTCAACCAAAATTAACGGACCGACAATTGAACTAATTTCCGTGTACTCTTTTCTCATAATCATACCTCATATTTTATCTCAATTCACATCTAAGGATATAAGTTTAAACCTAACTTACGACTAATATTATAGAACTGATTAACAAAAACTTAATAATCAACACTTTTCTTTCCGGACTATTAGTATCTCCCAATATTAGACTTTTAAGATCATCAAACAAATACTTAAATTAACTAAAATAGTTTTAATAAAATTTCATAAGTAATTTTATAGCTTTTTCATATTAATAATATTAAAAAATCAACTACTCTCTTAGGTAAAAAAATTTAACTATAGAGTAAATATTATATACTGTACTTCTTAAATACTACTGATAATTTTCAATTCATTTCAGATAGCTTTGCCTATCCTTAGATCCTATAATTCATCTACTTCCTGTAAAATAGTTTTCACAATTTCAATAGATTTGTAGGAAATTTTAGAAAATTTTTCTCTGACTTTTAATGCTATAATTGTTTCAAATTCTTCATTCTTATTAGCCAAATTAACACTCATCTCATATAGTTTTAAAATCGCTTTTAAAATAAAGTACTGTTTTTCAAGAGATGTATAAGTATCTTCTTCTTCAAAAGCATTTTGATGTAAAAAATCCTCTCTAATTGATCTGGCAGTTTCAAGAGTAATACGGTCTTTGACAGAAAGGGACTCAAAACCAACTAATCTAACAATTTCTTCTAAGGATGCTTCATCTTGCAATATCTGCATAGCTTGTCTATTATTAGCAACAAAATCAGGCATTTCAATATTATCAAAATACCCTTTAATATTATCCCAATAAAGGGAATAACTTCTAAGCCAACTAATAGCTGGGAAATGTCGCCTAAAGGCAAGTTTGGCTTCTAAGCTCCAAAAAACCTTCACAACACGCAGGGTCGCCTGAACAACTGGTTCTGCCAAGTCTCCACCAGGAGGGGACACTGCACCGATCACGGTCAATGTTCCTTCACGGTTTTGAGAACCAAGGCATAATGTTTTGCCAGCACGCTCATAAAATTCAGCAATCCTGTTACCGAGATAGGCAGGATATCCTTCTTCCCCAGGCATCTCTTCCAGTCTACCTGACATCTCACGTAAAGCCTCTGCCCACCTTGAAGTAGAGTCCGCCATTAAAGCAACATTATACCCCATATCTCTAAAATACTCAGCAATAGTAATCCCCGTATAAACAGATGCCTCTCGTGCCGATACCGGCATATTTGATGTATTTGCAATCAAAACTGTCCTTTTAATTAATGCTTCGCCAGTTTTAGGGTCTTTTAAATGTGGAAACTCATTTAAAACATCCGTCATTTCATTGCCACGCTCACCACAACCAATATAAACTACAATATCAACCTCAGCCCATTTAGCAAGCTGATGCTGGACAACTGTTTTACCACTGCCAAATGGACCTGGAATACAAGCTGTTCCACCTTTAGCGAGAGGAAAAAAAGAGTCAATCACCCTTTGACCTGTTGTGAAAAGTTCAGTTGGCGGTAACTTTTTAGCATATTTTCTAGGAGTTCTAACTGACCATTTTTGCAACATTGAAACTTCTTCATTATTATTTAAAACTAAAACTGTATCTTCAACTTTAAAGTCACCTTTATTAATTTTAGTAACTTTACCACTCATTCCATAAGGAAGCATTACTTTATGGACTACTAGCTCCGTCTCCTCAACTTCACCAATAATATCACCCGCTTCAATTTTATCCCCTAGTTTAACATTGGGGTTAAATGTCCATTTTTTTTCACGGTTAATAGAAGGAACATCAACACCTCTAGGAATGAAATTACCACCAGCTTTATAAAGTAACTCAAGCGGACGCTGTGTCCCATCATAAATAGCAGTTACAAGACCAGGAGCAAGTTCTACACTCAAAAGGTCACCAGTAGCAGTCACTTCTTCCCCAGGTTTCAAACCTGTAGTATCTTCATAAACCTGAATATACGCTTCATCCCCATTAAGCTCGACAACTTCACCAACTAGTTTCAGTTTGCCAACCTTAACAACTTCATACATCTTAACATGTTCCAAACCTTGAGCAACAACCAAGGGTCCGGAAATTTTTTTAATTACAGCATTCATAATTTTAAATACCCTCCAACAAAGCTATTTACCTAAGCCAAGCTTAATTAAGCATTTCAGCCAAAATTTTTGCCAAAAATGTTCAGTTATTATTTGAAAATCAGAAACTCGTAGTCTTTGAAAAAATTTGAATTAACAATCAACTTAAAATATCAACACCCATTGCTTTTTTAGTAATAGCTTTTAAACGCTTAAAATATAATTGATCCTCCGGTGGATTCGAGCCTGATTCAATAGACGGCAATAGCACAATATTCAGTTTTTTATATAGACTCTCAAGCAAATCTTCAATTTTGATCGCAGTACCATCAGAAATTAAAACAAACATAAAGTCACTCGAGCTAACTTCCTGAATACAGCTAACAACTTCATCTCTTGTATCAGCTTCAAAAAGCTTTACACCCAGTGGCACAAAACCCCGCCAAATTTCTTTTTCACCTATTAATGCAATCATTTCTTTTCCTGTGTAATGTATTTATCAAGTAAATATTTCTTTAAATTTTAATAGCAATTAATATTTAAAAATATTAATTGTATGAAATTAGACTATTGCCTATAAATAATCTTAAAAAATGGAAAGCTGATCTTCTATCTTTGAGCTAGGCAATTTAAACGCTCTGCCATAAAGCAATCTATTAATATTTTTAATTTCAATATAACGCTTAAAAAAATATGCCACAAGAGGTTCCAAAGTTTCAAAAAATACGACCGTATCTTGAGAAAGTCTTAAAATCGCATATTCTTCTTCCTTTTCCCAATTAAGAGAATCATTGGCTAGAGCAAACTTAGCAAGTGGAAACCTTTCAATCAATTCTTCATGAGAAAGCATCCAATTATCAATATTACCACCTCTTAAAAATGCCTTATTTTTAGCAAAAAAAATCTTCAAATTATAAAAGTCTATTTTAGTTTTCCAAATACTTTGCAAAAACTTATTATTATCAGACAGCAACCTAAATTCAAACAACTTAGAATCCGCTAAAATATCAAAATCAAAAGGAGTGAGTGATTGCTTAACAATTTCTTCACGAAGTTCTAAAAAAAACTCATCTTTAAAGTTAATCCATTTTTCCTCAACCAAATCAGATAAAACATAGAACCCTGAAGGAATGAAACTCTCACTAAAATTTTTATTAAATATTTTCTGTTTGTAAATGAGTTTAAGATTGTAAATATCAACCTCATACAAAAAAGCTTTTTTTAAAGTATCATCAAAAAAATATGCACATAACTCAGAATATAAATTTTTAATATTTTTAGAATAAAATTTAGAAATACTATTAGAAAGCTCAAGTTCCCCCACTTCAGTAAAACCTATATCAAGGCGCACAAGCTCTGCCCAAACATCGCGCAGTGAAGGTATAGCTAAAAGCCGTGACCAATCTTGAAAAGATAAAAGGTCATCTTCTTTTGCACGGATAATTCCTATTTGATAATCATATTTCATATTACTTTCTTCTTTTTTAACTTTTTAAAAGATGATAAATGAATCATTCCTCATATTCAATTCCCTAAAAACAAAGATAAAATATTTCGAAAATGCACTCATATTCAAAATTAAAAAACATAAATAATCTCATACACACTTGAAAAAAAGCATTAACTTATTAAAACAAAATTTTAGCTAACTCTAACTCTTTTGTAGATTTTATACCATCTAAAATACTAATAATTCCACTATTAATAATTATGGAACCTTCTTTATATTGAAATCCAAAGCCAAAATTAGGATCAAAAATTACATCACATTTAACTTCGAGATCAACTTTCTTAAACCCAATAAGGAGAATTCCAGCTTGAGTTATCTTAATTTTAGCTATTTCTACTTTAAGCCAATCTAAATACTCAATATCAGTAATTTTCTCAAGCTCAAGTTTAAAGCTATTATAAACCTCAGCTAAAATTTGCCGCTTTAAGTCTAAAATAGCTTTGCGTTTAGCAATATCTGAATCAGTTTTCTCTTTTCGTTTTAAAGATTTAATCTTAGCTTTAAGGTCCGCGGCTTTTGATTCTCGATAAGATTCTATTTCAGACTTAAATTCCAAACGAATCTTATCAAAAATTACATCATACTCAGCTTCTAAGTTTTTTCTAAGCTGCTCTTCTTTTGTATTAATTTTTGCTAAAAGCGCATCTAAACTCACAGGATAACTCCATTAAGCAAGAAATAACTAACAACAAGCCCCAAAACAGCATATGTTTCCACCATCGCAGCATAAACCATTGCTTTCATACTTGCCTCAGGCTGTTTCGCCGCAACCGCAATACCAGCAGCACAAACTTTTCCTTGATAAACACCTGAGCCAAGACCTGCAATTGCGACTGGAAGTGCAGCAGCTAAAATTTGTAACCCTGCAATCGGGCTAATATCCAAAGGCACACCACCCAGCATTTTGACCTTTAAAATTATCAAAAAAGCTGTTAAAAATCCATAAATACCTTGAGTCCCTGGCAATGCGACCAATAAAAGCATTGTCCCAAACTTCTCAGGTTTTTCTGATAAAACTCCATTTGCAGCAGCACCTGCTGTCCCAATCCCAATACTAGAACCATAGCCACCTAAAAAAGCAGCAATTGCCCCACCTAACATTGCATAAAATAAACCTAAACCCATTTTTTCAACTCCTTTTTATGATCTTTAATAACAATTTACTTTTTAAACATTCTTAATATAAATAAGAAATTTGACATACTCGTTAAAACAGGAATAAATAAACACTATTTAAAACTGCTTTAAAAAGTGTGGTTCGCACTGAGAAGCTCAAATTACCTAATATCAGGCTTCTCCCAATTATTCAAAATATTCATACATCGCGGACAAAATTCTGCCATAATATCTTCAACATAATTCCAACACCTTTTACACTTGCTCCCTTTAGCAGCCTCTACTTCAAGCTGATGACAAAAATCATAACTAGAGGAATCAATAAGGTTAGCTACAGCATCAGAGCCTTCCAAAGCAAGTCTAATTTCAAACTGCGAAACAATTGCTATCTTTGACCAAAAATCTTCTGATTGTTTACTTAGGTTCAAATTCATATCAGGCTTCTCTTTTTCCAGCTTAACAGTAACCTTAGCCTCTAAAGAATTTCCGACTACACCTTTTAGCCGTTTTTTATCAATTTCCTTTAAAATATAACTTCTAAACTGAAAAATATTAGCCCATTCTTCCATTAATTCCCGAGAAAATTTCCATTCTATTTTTGGCACTGGCATATCTTGAAGCAGTATGCTTAAGTTAGAATTAGGCGCACTAAAATTTTGCCAAATTTCTTCTGCTGTAAAAGGAATAATTGGCGCGATAAACTTAGTCAAAAACTCTGCTAAATAATAAAGGACTGTTTGTGCACTGCATCTTTCTACACTTTTCGGTGCATAAATATAAAGCCTATCTTTTAAAATATCAAAATAACGCGAACTAAGTTCTATTGTACAAAAATTATAAAATTCTCGATAAACTATATGAAACTCTCGGTTTTCATAAGCCGTTTTGAGCTTTTCAATAAGAATCGTTAAAGAATTTAAGGCCCACTTATCGAGATCCAAAAGTTCATGATATTCTACTTCATCCTTCTCAACATCAAAGCCATCAAGATTCCCTAAAATATATCTCACAGTATTCCTAATTTTTCGGTAAGCATCAGTCATCTGTTTAATAATTTCATCAGAAATCGGCATATCATATTTATAGTTTTCACTTGCTATCCAAAGCCTCAAAACATCCGCACCAAGTGTACTAATAATATCATGGGGAGAAACGACATTTCCCTGAGACTTACTCATTTTTTTACCATCCCCATCGACAGTAAACCCATGAGTCAAAACATTTTTATATGGTGCTTTACCATAGAGTGCAGCTGCAGGAATAAGCGAAGATTGGAACCAACCCCGATGCTGATCACTTCCTTCTAAGTAAAGATCTGCTGGCCAACTCAACTTTTCATCTTCTTTTAAAACCGCCTCATGGCTTATACCTGAATCAAACCATACATCTAAGATATCCGTTTCTTTTGAAAAGTTTCTACTCCCACATTCACATTGAATAAAGTCAGGCAGTAATTGTTTAGAAGTTAAATAAAACCAAGAATCACTTCCTCGTTCACGAAAAATCTCTTCAATAGAAGAGATACTCTCATTAGTTAATAAAAGCTTTCCACAATCTTCACAGTAAAATGCCGGAATAGGGGTTCCCCAAAGTCTTTGCCTTGATAAACACCAATCAGGTCGGTTTTCAATCATTGAAGTAATTCGTTTAAACCCATACTCAGGAAGCCAGTTTACATCCTTACAAATATTTAAAATATTTTCTCGTAAACCTTCATGATCAACTTTTAAAAACCACTGGCTTGTTGCTCTAAAAATAACAGGGTTGCTACAACGCCAACAATGAGGATAGCTATGCTCAATATTCTTAACTTTCAATAATAGTTTTCGCTCCGTCAAATTTTTTACAATCAAAGGATTCGCTTCGCCAACCTGCTTACCTATAATATCTGTAAATTCGACTTCACTTGTAAACTCGCCTTTTGAATTAATAGGAGCAATAATCGGCAATTTTTTATACCCATTCTTCTCTTTTTTATTATTATACTCCAAACATGCAAAATAATCATCAGCACCATGTCCGGGTGCAATATGAACAATACCTGTCCCATCATCAGCTGTGACATAGTCAGCTAAAAGACCAAGCGATACCTCATTTCTATAAGGAGAAAAACAATGAATATTTTCAAACTGGTAACCTTTAGAATGATTACTACCATCGTCAAAAGTTACGCTTAATTCTTCTGCTATTTTTTCTTTCAAATTACCTGCAAAAATAAAAACTTCCCCCAGGTCTATACTAGGATTTTCTGTTGTCTTAACTTGGTAGCAAGCATAATCAATTTCTGGATTAAAAGCAACTGCGACATTTGACGGTAATGTCCATGGGGTAGTTGTCCATATCAAAATAGAAACTTTCGTATTTTTACTTCCTGTGTTAAACCAGCTTCTAAGAAATGAATTTGGTATTTTTGCTGATTCAAACTCAGCATAGTTTTCATCTAGCGGAAATTTTAAAAAAACTGAAGTAGATGTATGCTCCTGATGCTCAACCTCGAATTCAGCTAAAGCAGTTTCACAAGAAGAACACCAGTAAACAGGTTTAAGACCTCTATAAATATAACCTTTAAGAGCTAGTTCTTTAAAAACTCTAATAATATTTCCTTCATACTCGGACAATAATGTCAAGTAAGAATTTTCCCATTCAGCCAAAATACCAAGTCTTTTAAATTCTTCTTTTTGAATTTTTACATGCTTAAGTGCAAACTTGGCAGCTTTTTGTCTAAACTTGAGCTGATCAACATTATTCTTATCAGTATCCATTTCTTTTAAAAGTTGGTATTCAATCGGTAAACCATGACAATCCCAACCTGGAATATATGGTGTATACTTTCCATTCATCGCTTCATATTTCAAAATAATATCTTTTAAAACCTTATTAAGCGCATGTCCAAGATGAATATGTCCATTCGCATATGGAGGACCATCATGCAAAATAAAAGGTTGATTCCCTTTATTTTTTTCCAAAACTTTATTATAGATATTCTGATCTTCCCATTTCTTTACAGTCTGTGGTTCCTTATGAGCAAGACCTGCTTTCATTGAAAAAGCTGTTTTAGGTAAATTAATTTTATTATTTGACACGATAATATAAACTCCTTGAAGTTTTATAATATTATAAAAACCTTTTTATATAAAAACATTAGGAAAGTTTCAATTTTATTAAAAAACAAAAAAAATAATTTTCATGATCTAGAATTATACTTAATTGAGAGAAGAAGTCAAAATATCAAAAAGATAAATTAAAATATTTCAAAAAAAACTTTACAAATAAAAGTATTAATATTATACTACCCACATATATTAAAATATTATTCAAAGCCTGCTTTCTTGATTTCACTTTTAAAGTACAAACTTATTCGAGGATGAGTAAGATCAGCTTTAATTGTGATTCAAAAGCAGGCTAAAATAAAAAATTAGAATCAAGTCATGTCCTAAAACTCAAGACAACTTTCAAACCCTACCTTAATTCAATAAAAAACAAGAAATATACTCATTTTAAAGCATTTTTTATTATTACCAGCATAATGTTAAATTTATTATAAAGCTCTATTTTAAAAATTACTTTACTCAATATTTAATGCCTGTTCTCTAATACGATCAACGATTAATTTACTTTCAATGGCAAGCTGCTTGCCTTTAACTGAAGTTATTTTATCGCCTAAAGTATTAAATTCCCTATTTAGCTCTTGTACCATAAAGCCCATTTTTTTACCAATGGGTTCATCTTTCTCAATGATATCTAAGAAATGTTTAAGATGAGCATCAACACGAACAAGCTCTTCTTCGAAATCACCTTTTAGCAGTAAAATATGAAGCTCTCTTTCTAATGCTGTTTTTTTTGAATCATCCAACATATCAAACTCTAACAGCTTTAGCTCTATTTTTTTCTTTAGTTGCTCTTCATGCTCTTTTTTAAAAATTTCAAGTTTTGCCGCATTTTTAGTAAGTTCTTTCAGATACTTTCCGAATTTTTTATATAAATTTTGCCCTTCTTTAAAACGATTTTTCTTTAATTTAACTAAAAGTTCAAGCAGCATTTTTTCTAACTCTTTCTCAGAAGTATCAAAAGCTGTGTTATCATCATTTTTAATTATCCAAGCATCACTTAAACCTAAAATATCTAAAAGATCAGACTCTCCATGTAAACTAAATTTTTTAGCAATACGCCGACTTTCTTTTAAGTATGTCTTAACAATGTTATCATCAATCCTCCAGTTCCCCTTTTCCTCTTCAACTGTTTCATATTTAATGTATAAAGTTATCTTCCCACGACTTAACTCGTTTTTAAGTATATTCCGAACTTTATCTTGTAAGTAAAGATCTCGTAAACCATCAATTCGCATATCCAAAAATTTACTATTAATAGCTGAAATTTTCATACTCCACTTTATATTAGAAATCTTTTTTTCATGGGTTGCAAACCCTGTCATACTGTACATATTGTTAACCTTTTTTTATAAATTATATTTTCCTACATAAATACTTTAATCTATATCTATAAAATAATCATAAGTTGATACCTTGAAAATAATCCAAAAAATCTCAATATTAAGATAAATATCCAATTAAATATTTATGTAGTTCTTCCCTCGCTTTTAAAAAGTTTAAATACATTTTCAAAATTTTAAAATCTTTCAAAAACAAAGAACATCTTTTCCAAAAACCTTTAGAACCTTTATCAACAAATAAAACTTTAAAAACATTATGATTCAGGTTTTTAGGGAATTCATAGTTAGGTTCATCACTAACAACTTTGATAAATTTAATATGCTTTCCATTATCTTGAAAAAACTCATTTACATAAAAGCTTTCCATATCAACAAGATCAAACCCTAAGCTTTGTAAATGAGTTAATTTGTCTGAGTTATTCATCATCCTATTAACTGTAATAATAGATTTCTTTGGTTTTTTCTCCCTCCTATATTGCTTATTATTTGAGAGTAAAGAAAAAGAATCAATCTCAAAAACTTGACCAAGTTTATAATCTTTAAGTGCCCCCGCAAAACCAATAAAAATAAAATCATGATTTAAGTTGATAATCTTACTTAAATTTCGCCGAATATTTTTTTTACCAACTCCCGTATAAAAAGTAGCAAAGGGAAGCCCCCTAACCTCAAACTCCATAGCAGAAATAATGAGGGGTTGTTTATGTATTCTTTTTTGCATAATTAAACTTAAAAACCTCTTCTCCTGGTTTAATCATTAAATATTTATCGCGTGCCACCCTCTCAAGATATTCATTATTAAAAGTCAGGTTTTTAATTTCTTTATTTAAAAGATCAATATTTCTTAATAAAACTTCAATGTCAAAAATAATCTCTTTTTGTTTTTTCCTCCCTTGTAGAATAGCAATAAAATGAGGATTAATAAAAAGAAAAATAGTAATAATAATAATAAAAGAAATTATTAGTTTTTTATATTTCATAAGTTAGTTACTAATTACTCCTTCAATATTTTTCAATTAAATATTCCTATTTTGGTTTAAATATCTCATGTTATAACTTGTTTTTTTAAGTATCCGAGGAACTCTTCAATCACAACAGGTTCAAGTGGCGCAGGTAAAAATTTCCCACCGTTTGCTTCAATCTCTGCTTTATATTTAATATTTTCAGTAAAAACACCAATAATTAATTGCATATTTTCGTCTCTAAAACCCTGTATGCTTTTTAGAATACCTACATTCCCAACTGACATATCAAGAAACAGTATGTCATAAATCCCAGATAGTTGTAATGCCTCATTAATTGATTCTAAAACATCAATATCACAACCAGAAGCAGAAATCTCTTTATAGGAGTCATTCTGGCTGACTATTAAAATTTTAATTGCAAAAATATCGGAGTCGAAACCTTCCTCTCCCGCTGAAAGCTGAACAGCAACCTGCAATTGATCTTTCCCATTCTTTTGAGCCTGTTTAAGAGCTAGCTCCGCTCGCATAATTAAGGTTAAAGATATTCTATAAATTGCTTCATTTGTAAAGTTCCCAGTAAGAGTAAATGGATTAAAGCTTGAAATTCCAATACTAACAGTTATTTTATGTTGATATTGTTCTATTAATTGATTAATTCGCTCATTAGTTCTAACTGAGCCTAACACTTTATTGGCTAAAGAAATCGTATTCTCTTCATCAATATCGGTTAATAAAATAGCGAAAGAGTGATCATCATAACGACAAAATTCATACTCAGGTCGAATTAACTTTTTAATAACACTAACAATAGCCAGTAAAATTTTATTCCCATCAATATCTCTATTATTCTCATTAATTAATTTAAAATCATCGACATCAATCATTAAAAAACCAAGCAAACCTCCGTACTTTAAGGAATTAACAACTTCTTCTTTTATTCGTCTATTCAAATAGTCCTTATTATGCAATCTGGTTAAAGAGTCTTTTTCCGCTTTTTCAAGTGACAAAATATTCCTGATATTACTCTCTGAACGATCTGCAATAAGTGACATGACAAAAAAATCATCATCAGTAAAATGTTTTTTATCTATTTTATCACCAACGACTAAAAACCCTAAAAGTGTCGTATCTATTAATGGAATAATCACAGTTGCCTTAAGTTTAGATGCTAAAGCATTTGCTGCTTGCATATCGGAAAAGCGTGTCTCATATGCCCATTTTTTCACTGAATCATAAAGTAAAATATCTTTATGTCCACGCAGATAGCTCATTAAGTATTCATCTTCTTTAACAAAAAAAGGAAGGTCATGCTCTGTACTTGAGACTTGTTGCAGCATATAAACTCGTTTGCTCTCATCATAGAGATAAAGATATGTATGCTTCGAATTAACACTATGATTAAGTAAACTAAGAATATGAATTATCAGTTTATTTAGGTCACGAATTTCACCAATTTTACGCGTTTCTCTAAGAAAATGCATCTGATAAGTAGCCTTATATTGCGAAAGTGCTTTTTCTGCATAATTATATGATAAAGACTCAATATTAAGAACATTTTTAATCTGTTCTTGTGCTTTTTTTATCAGGATAGCCAACTGTTCTAAATCTTCATTGTGATAAAGTTGATTATTGCGTTTTTCGCCAAAAATCATAATACCAATAACCGTATGACCTAAAATAATTGGATATGCTAATGAATAACCAGAGTCTTCCATAAATTTTTTGAGTTTATTCCCTTCCTTAGAATCAATAAGATTATCACGGTTAATACGTTCCTTAGTCGCTTTAATCCTAGCCACAATTGGATTATCAAACTTTATAATATCATGCTGATCAGATGAAAATATTGAACGATATAAAAGATCTTTTTCGTTTAAGTGATAATAATTACTTTTTTTCAAATTCATAATTTGAGGGATATCAATAGTTAAAACTGAAGTAATATCCTTTATCGTGTACAAGCTTGCTTCAGCATTTGCTTTTTCTTCCATCTTTTTCCAGATATTAGTATATTTTTTAAGTAACAATATGCGAAGTTGCTTAGATACTAATGAACGAATACTAGGAATAAAAATGACACAAAGTGCGAAAAAAAAGAATAGATATAAATCAATAGGTTGCCTAAACAAGAATTTCCAAGTAAAAAGTAAAATTATAACTGTAAAAGTAAAGTAAAGAATTTTTTCCAAAAAATAACGCCAAACTAAATCAATATCCATAAGGCTATGTTTCATTATTGCATAAGCAAGGATAAAAAGGAATAGTATTATAGGAATAAAACCAATAGGATATATCGATAATCCAAAAGCACTAAGATAGTCAATAGACGCTAAATAACTTACTAAAATACCTATAACTAAAAACTTCAAATAAGTCTTTTTTTGCTCTGACTTCGTGCTTTTTATTCCTTTATATAAAACAAGCAAAGAGGTCAGCGCATATGCAAACCAAAATATAAAAAATGGCAAACTATTAATAAATTTCCATTGAGGAAAATATCCCCAATAGAAAGACTTTGAGGAGGAAATAAAATAAGAAAAAAATAACCCCAAAATACCAAAGATAAAAGAAGTAATAAAACCTAGAATTATCGTTCTATTCATTTTTATCTTTGTTTCTGAGGTTGCAATCCCTAAAAAACATACAGAAACGAACATAACGCCAAAGTTATCAACTTTGAACCAAAAAGAGGCTTGTTCAGGATCTGTAGAAAAATAGCCCATAGTAGCCCCAAATAGCCAAACAAAAATACTAATACATAAAATAAAAAAATATTGATAAGTTTTGAATTCTAATGTTTTAGGAATAGCTAAGATGACCAATATAGATATTAAAATAGCTGTAATAAATAAAGGAACAGCATGAATATTAAATTGATAAATACTCATAAATCTCCTTCTAATAGAGAGATAAAATAATTACTTATTTTTTTACAAAGTTAATTACACTTTAATACTTTTATCAAAAATTTAAAAAAATAATAACAAAAAGTTCAAACAAAATAATATATTCTGAAATAAATATCTAACTATTACCAAAATTTTATACTTAAAAAATAAATTTCACATTAAATATTCATAAAAAATGTTAATAATTGCTAATAAATTACCCTAGATAAAAAAAGTCCATTACCAATTACTGGTTTTATCTGATGAATTCGTTGCATTTGCAATAAGTTATTCTCTAAATCCTCTTTCTGCAAAATCCCTCTCCCGACTTCTAAAACTGCTCCAACAATAAACCTTACCATTTTATGTAAGAATCTATCACCTTTAATAATAAAATAGAAAAAATTGCCGACTTGATAAATATTAGCATAAAAAATTTCACAGTTACTATTCTTATCATTAAAAATACTAAATGCCTTGAAATTATGCTTACCTTTAAAAACTTTAATGACATCTTTCATTTTAATTATATTTAATTTATCATTTTCATAGTGATAAAAACTATCAAAAATAGATTTTTTGATTCCAATCCGATAAATATAAACTTTAGATTTAGCATCATAACGAGAATGGAATTCCTCATGAACATATTCTGCTAATTTTACTATAATTTCTTCTGGCAGATAATGGTTAAGTGCTTTGGGTATTTTATTTTCTTCAATGAAAAAAGGTGGTTTAAAATTAAGAATATAGTTTATGGCACTAACATTACGGTCTGTCCGTGAGCAACCAACAACCTTAACTTTTTCCTTATAAATATTTTGAATGGCCAACTCTAAATAATCCTGAACACCTTTTTTGTTACTTTGTTTCTGCCACCCGTAAAAAGATAATCCATTAAATGCTAAAGTAAGTTTAATATTCATGATTTAATTTACAAATAAAATAGCGACATAGTATACCGCTATTTTATTCTGTAGTTTCCAAAATAAAATTAATTCTGCCCCTTAAGCCAAGGCATCATTTTTCTTAGCTCCGTACCAATAATTTCAACTTGATGATTTGCATTATTTTCCGCATATTTATTAAAAGCAGGCCGCCCTGCTTTGCTCTCTGCAATCCAATTATTAGCAAAAGTTCCATCTTGTATTTCTTTTAAAATATCTTTCATTGCTTGCTTAGAACTTTCATTAATAACTCTCTTCCCACTTACATACTCACCATACTCAGCAGTGTTTGATATTGAGTAATTCATATTGCTGATCCCGCCTTCAAAAATCAAGTCAGTAATTAATTTTAATTCATGTAAACACTCAAAATAAGCAATCTCTGGTTGGTAACCAGCATCTACCAAAGTTTCAAAGCCAGCTTTAATTAATTCAACAGCACCACCACAAAGAACTGCTTGCTCACCAAAAAGATCTGTTTCAGTTTCTTCAGGGAAAGTAGTCTCAATGACTCCACCCCTAGTACAACCGATACCAGCGGCATATGATAAGGCCAAATCTTTCGCTTTACCTGTTGCATCTTGATGAATTGCAACTAATCCAGGAACACCCTTGCCTTCAGTGAACTGCCTTCTTACCAAGTGTCCAGGTCCTTTTGGAGCAATTAAAGCAACATCTACATCCGCCGGAGGTTTAATAATTCCAAAACGAATATTAAAACCATGAGCAAACCCAAGCATCATGCCAGGTTTAAGTTCTTCTTTAATTTCATTTTCATAAAGATCACCTTGGGTTTCATCAGGAGTTAAAATTTGAATCCAAGCAGCATCCTTTATTGCTTCAGAAACCGTTGTCGGCTCCCAACCATCAGAGACTGCAGTCTTCCAAGAAAGTCCACCTGGGCGAAGCCCAACAGCGACATCAAACCCACTTTCTTTTAAATTAAGAGCATGGGCATGCCCTTGACTCCCGTAACCAATAATTGCAATTTTTTTCTCTTTTAACAAATTAATATTAGCATCTTTTTCATAATAAATTTTAGCTGCCATTTTATTCTCCTTATTTTCTGTTTTTATATAATATTTTTAACGATGTATTCCAAGAATATTTAATGACCTCTTGATAGTGCAATAATACCCGTTCTTGCAACCTCTTTAATACCGAATGGTGTTAATAACTCTAAAAAAGCTAAAATTTTATCCTCATCACCAGTAATTTCTATAACCATGCTACCTGAAGAAATATCTATAATTTTCGCTCTAAAAATATCTACGAGTTGCATCAAATCTTTTCTATTATTTTTATTGCTACTGACCTTGACCAAAAGAAGGTCTCTTTTAACAGAGGAGGCACTAATTTCATTAACTTTAATAACATCAATAAGTTTATTTAACTGTTTCATTACCTGTTCTAAAATATTCTCATCACCAGAAACAATAATTGTCATCCGTGAAATAGTATCATCTTCGGTCTCGCCAACAGCAAGGCTTTCAATATTGAAGCCACGCGCAGAAAATAGACCTGCAACACGCGCTAAAACACCAAAATGATTCTCAACTAAAATCGAAATTGTATGTTTCATAATTTTTCTCCTCTCCAAGGTATTAATAAAAAATCCTCACTTTTTAAACAAGTTTATAAAAAAACAAATTTAAATATAAAAAATATTTTTATTATTTATGCTAGACCTCTAATAATTTCATGTAAAGCTTTGCCTGCTGGGACAAATGGAAAGACATTCTCTTCAGGCTCAACGACAAAATCCATAACAACGGTGTTATCTATTTCCATTGCTTGTTTAAAAGCATCCCTAACCTCACTCTTTTTAGTCACTCTTATACCAACGGCATTATAGGCCTCAGCTAGCTTAACAAAATCAGGATTCCCTGTCAGAATTGTTTCTGAATATCTTTTCTTATAAAAAAGCTCTTGCCATTGCCTTACCATCCCTAAAAAACCATTATTTATAATAACTATCTTAACAGGAATATTCTTGTCCACAGCTGTTGACAACTCTTGAATATTCATTTGAACACCACCATCCCCAGCAATAATAAAAACATCTTTTTCTGGAACAGCAAGTTTAGCACCCAGCCCTGCGGGAAACCCAAACCCCATTGTCCCTAGTCCACCACTTGTCAAAAAGCTTCTTGGATATTTAATATTAGAATACTGTGCTGCCCACATCTGATGTTGTCCCACATCAGTCGTAATAATTGCTTTACCTTCTGTAATTTCAGCTAAAATTTCAAGGACATATTGAGGTCTTAGATTATCATCTTGTTTATATTCAAGAGGATGAGTTTTTTTCCAATTATCAATGGTAGACACCCATTCCTCATGTTTCGTTTCAGCAACCTCACTGATAAGTTTTGTTAAAATATTTTTTGCATCACCAACAACAGGAACATCAACTTTAACATTTTTTGCAATACTGGTTGGATCAATATCAATATGAATAATCTTTGCATTACTCGCAAATTCACTAAGCTTACCTGTTACACGATCATCAAACCTAGCACCGACTGAAATCAAAAGATCTGACTTTTGCACGGCATGATTAGCATAGTAAGTTCCATGCATACCAAGCATTCCCATTGAAAGTTGATGATCACTTGGCATTGATCCAAGCCCCATTAGAGTCATAGTTACAGGAATATTCGCTTTCTCTGCAAGGGCAATTAACTCTTTATAAGCCCCAGAAATAATAACACCTCCACCCACATATAAAACTGCTTTTTTTGACTTATTAATTAATTCTGCTGCTTTTTTTATCTGCTTAATATTGCCTTCATAGCTAGGAGAATAACTTCTAATCTCTGCTTTCTCAGGGTAATTAAACTCAAAAGAAGCTTTCTGAATATCACTAGGGATATCGATAACAACTGGACCTGGTCGACCACTTTCGGCAATATGAAAAGCCTCTTTAATAGTTCGCGCTAAATCTTTGATATCTTTAACTAAAAAATTATGTTTGGAAATAGGTCTGGTAATACCAGTAACATCAGATTCTTGAAAAGCATCATTCCCAATCAAATGAGTAGGAACCTGACCAGTAATCAAAACCATGGGGATAGAATCCATGTATGCTGTAGCAAGACCTGTCACAGTATTTGTTGCTCCTGGGCCTGATGTTACAATCCCTACCCCTGCACGCCCAGTAACACGCGCATAACCATCTGCGGCATGAACAACTGCTTGCTCATGACGGGGCAAAATAAAATTAAAACAATCGTAATCATAAAGTGTGTCAAAGATAGGAATTACCTGTCCACCTGGGTAACCAAATATCACATCGACATTTTCTTTTATTAGTGATTCAGTAATTATTTCAGCGCCAGTAATTAATTTTCCATCTTTGTTCGGACATTTAGCCAATGTTCTATTCCTCCTACTTTTCATCCAATTTTCTATAAGGAACCTCATTAAGTAGCAATATCATTTAAGCCTCTTAAAGTAACTGTATGTTTTATTGCTAAAATAATAAAGCTCATATCTAAAGTTTTAATAAAAACGAAGCGTCTGGGAAAAAATTTCAACAAAAGATACTTTAACTGAAGCATTGCATTAAAAAAAGACAGATTTTTTAAAAATAAAATAACTTAGTATAAAGCATACAATATAAGACCAAAACAAACAAATAAACTAATTGTTAAAATCCAAAGTAAAATTTTAGATATAAAACTTAAAGAAAAACCTTTTTCTTCTTTTTGCTGCATTAGCCTACTTTTAAAAATTGAACTCTACCTACTTATTTATAATTTTTTTTAAAATATTTTATAAGCACAATATTTAGTTTACCTTATCTCAAAAAATATTACTAAATATAATATTCATAGCTAAACTTGAGTCAACCTTATTTTAAAAGTTTATATTCAACAGCATCAACCAATGCTTGCCATGATGCTTCTATTACATTTTCCGATGCCCCAATAGTTAGCCACTCATCGCTAGTATCACGCGTCTCTATTAAAACACGAACCTTTGATTCTGTCCCTCCACCTGAGCCAACCACACGAACTTTAAAATCACTTAAACCAACCTCTTTAAGTTGTGGATAAAATTTTTCCAAGGCTTTACGCAAAGCATTATCTAAAGCATTAACTGGACCAGCACCATTACTCGCAGTATGTTCCTCAACCCCCTCAACAACAATTTTAATAATGGCTTTAGAGGTAATCTTCCCAGTATCATCCTTTTCGATAATTACCTTAAATCCTTCCAAGTCAAAAAAATTCTGATATCCTGATAAATTCTTACGCATCAAAAGCTCAAGCGATGCCTCAGCCCCCTCATACTGCAAACCATCATTTTCCTTATCCTTAACCAACCTCAAAATATCAGCCAATTCTTTCTCATCTAAATCAATATTGAAGTCTCGTGCTTTTGCTAAAATATTACTTTTACCCGATAATTCAGAAACAACAATTCGTCGTTTATTTCCGACCTCTTCTGGCATAATATGTTCATAAGTCTTAGAATTCCGTTCTACTGCACTAACATGAATACCTGCCTTATGAGAAAAAGCCGAATACCCAACATAAGGCTGATTATCATGTGGCACCTTATTTGCAACCTCACTAATATAAAAAGAGGTTTCCTTAAGCTTTTTAAGGTCTGCATTCACAACTAAGCCCATTTTAAAGGCAGCCGCTGGAATAATTGAAGTCAAATCTGCATTCCCACAACGCTCTCCATAACCATTGATTGTGCCTTGAACAATCGTAGCACCACACTTAATCGCCATAATAGAATTTGCAACTGCCGTCCCTGCATCATTATGAGTATGGATCCCCAGAGGAATATTGACAGTATTGACAAGACTTGAAATAATTGTTTCAATTTCAAAGGGTAACATCCCACCATTGGTATCACATAAACAAATTTGATCAGCACCTGCAGCCTCTGCAGTCTTTAGTATTTTCTCTGCATATAGTGGATTAGCTTTATAACCATCAAAAAAATGCTCAGCATCATAAATAACCTCAAAATTATGCTCTTTTAAAAAACTAATAGAATCTGAGATCATGGCTAGATTTTCTGCTAAAGTCGTTCGCAAAGCATCCTTAACATGCAAATCCCATGTTTTACCAAAAATACAAACGGCATCAGATTTTGCCTCTAAAAAATTTTTAAAATTTATATCGTCATACACATTAATATCTTTACGCCTTGTGCTACCAAAAGCTGTAATTTTAGCATGTTTAATATCAAACTCTCTCAGCATTGAAAACAAAAGCATATCTTTAGGGTTAGATCCTGGCCAACCACACTCAATATAGTCAATACCAAAATCATCCAACTTTTGAACAATTCTTAATTTATCTTCAAGAGAAAATGAAATTCCCTCAGTCTGAGCACCATCTCTTAAAGTTGTATCATATGTTAATAGTTTCATTTATTTACCTTTTTTTTAAATACCTAAGAATCCAAACCAAAAACCTTATGAACAGCCGTAGCTGCAACCTCCAGCTTGACAAAATCAATCACACAAGAAACTTTAATTTCAGAAGTTGAAATCATATGAATATTCACTTCATTATCAGCAAGGGCCTTAAACATAGTAGAAGCAACAGCGGCATGACTTTTCATGCCAACACCTACGATAGAGATCTTTGCCACCTCATCATCATATAGAATTTTTGTACCATTTTCTTCCAAAACTTTAACGACTATCATCGCCTTAGCTAGGTCACTTTTATCTATTGTAAATGAAATATTATTTTTATTATTTTCCGCAGTACTCTGAATAATCATATCTACATTCACTTCAGACTTAGCTAATGATTCAAAAAGAGATGCCGCAACTCCCGGCTCATCCGGAATATGTAAAACTGAAATTTTGACTTGATTTTTATCAAAAACAACGCCTCTTACAACCACATCTTCCATCGCACTATCCTCCTCTACAATATATGTACCTTCCGTCTCTGTAAATGTTGACCTTACATGAATTACAACACCATATTTTTTCCCGACTTCAACTGCTCTTGCATGCATAACACCTGCACCGAGACTTGCCATCTCTAAAATTTCATCATAAGAGATATAATCAATTTTAGTCGCTTTCTCTACAATACGAGGATCAGTTGTATAAATCCCTTCTACATCCGTATAAATCTCGCATTCTGCTTCTAAAACAGCCGCCAAGGCAACCGCTGATAAATCAGAGCCTCCTCTTCCGAGAGTTGTAATTGTCTTATCCTCAGTTACGCCTTGAAATCCTGCAACAATAACAATTTTATTATGAGCAAGCTCAAGTAAAATTTTTTCGCTACTAATTTCTTTAATCTTAGCTTTAGTATGCGAGTCTGTCGTAAGTATCCCTACTTGTGACCCTGTCAAAGATATTGCATCAATTCCTTTAACTTTAATAGATATTGATAGTAATGAAATAGATATCTGTTCCCCTGTAGAAAGTAAAACATCCATTTCGCGATCATCAGGATTTTTTGTAATATCATATGCCATCTTCAATAAGTCATCCGTTGTATCTCCAGGAGCAGAAACGACAACAACAATTTTATATCCTGCCTTTTTTTTAGCCAAAATTTTATCTGCAACATTTTTTATCTTAGAAACATCGCCAACAGAAGAGCCACCAAATTTCATTATTACTATTTTTTCCACAATATCTCTACCCCCTTCTCTGCTGCTCTTAAATCATAAAACTTGCCATCAGTTATTTCAAAAATTGCTTTTTTTATCATTTCAGCATTTTGCTCATCTGCAACCATCACAAGAGTTGGTCCAGAACCAGAGATAGCCACACCATAAGCTTTATTTTCCATAGCTACTTTAAAAATTTCATCCATAAATCTAATTGTACTCTTTCTTTGCTGGTGATGCCAAACCTGATCATCCATACTCTTTCTTAATGCCGAAAAATCACCTTTAGCAAAAGCAATAATATTCAATGTGGAATCATTCATCCCCTTAATATATTCTCTATGTGAGAGATAAGCACTTGTTTTAAGTAAGAGATCACGAGAGAGCTCAGTATCAATAAAGTAATCTGGGACAAAAAACAACAACTTCTTGTCAATAAAACTATCTACAAAGTTTTCAAACTTATAATAAGAAACCCTATCAACATTGATGGCTGAAATAACCATTCCGCCCATAAAAGAAGGAGATAAATTATCTGGATGTTTTTCAAACCTGAATGCGAAACTTAATAACTCATCCAAAGAATATTTCTCATCAAAACATAAAGCATTAACGGCTACCAGTGTCGAAGCAATCGCTGCAGAGCTTGAACCCAAACCACGGGAAAGAGGAATATCATTATCAATAAGTACTTTAAACTTTGGTCTAACTTTCCCCTCAAACTCAAAAAATTTATCAATAATATTAAAAATAAAAGCATGATCTTTGCTTACTTGACTATTATAAAAATAATGATCCTCTTCACTGAGCTCAAGTGTAATATAATTAAAAAGCTCAGCAGCAATACCCAAACAATCAAACGATGAACCAACATTAGCAGTTGTAGCTGGAGCTTTTACTTTAATTTTGCTAAACTTTCCCAAAAGAAGACCTCATCTATTATAATTTATTTTAAAAATTTTAACGATTATACCATATTTCTCGTTTATTATTCCACTTTTTTATTGGAAAGATTAGTAGATTTTTGTATAAAATAATAGAAAAAGAATTAAACTTGTTTTATTCTCAAAATAGCAATATATGCTTTGAACATAGCGAAAAACATTTAATTATAGCTACTTTCTAAAATAGCTAACAAAGGAAAAAAATATGTACCAAGAATTAACAAATACTAAAGTTCTAGTAGAACGCGATTTTATGAATAAAGTTTATGGTTGGATGGCTATAGGGTTATTACTAACAGCCTTTGTATCCTATTTTATTTCAACATCACCTGCCTTACTAAATCTTGTGCTAGGCAACCGCTTAATTTACTTTGGTCTTTTTATTGCAGAAATTTTCATGGTAGGCTATCTATCTGCTAGAATAAATAAAATGCCCGTACAAACTGCCCAAAATATATTTATTGGCTACTCATTATTAAATGGCTTAACACTTTCATTTATCTTTATTGCTTACACGAAAAACTCTCTTGCTTCAACATTTTTCACAACGGCAGGGATGTTTGCTGCTATGAGCATTTATGGTTTTACAACAAAAAAGAACTTAACTGCTTTAGGTGGTTTTCTCTTAATGGGGTTAGTGGGCATTATCATTGCTTTAATTATTAATATTTTTATTAGAAGTTCACAATTAAGTTTAATCATTTCAATCTTAGGGGTCTTTATCTTTACAGGTCTTACTGCTTATGATACCCAACGGATTAAAAAGATGGCAAACTCAAACTTTCATGATGAAAATAGCATTAAAAAGAAAGCAATTTTAGGAGCATTAATCCTTTACCTTGATTTTATTAATTTATTTATATTTTTATTGAGGCTATTAGGAACAAGAAAAAATTAAAGATCATTAATCCATTATCTTTTAATATTCTAAATTAATAATTAGAAATTTTCGCTGCTATATTATGCCTAGACTCTCTTGCAATATTTAGCAGAACTCCAATACAGAACATCGAAACGACAAAAGAGGATCCCCCAAATGAAAAAAAGGGGAGAGGAATACCTTTAGTCGGAATAGCACCTGTCACCACTGCAATATTCATAATCGCTTGAAAAGAAATTAAAAAGGTGATACCAAAAGCAACTAATCTTGCAAAATAATTATCAGTTTGCAAGGCAATCTTAATACCTAAATATGTAAAAATCAAAAAAAATCCAAAAACAATTAAGGAACCTAACACACCCAACTCCTCAATAATAATAGACAAAATAAAGTCGGTATGTGATTCAGGCAAGTATAAAAGTTTTAATTTACTACCTCCAATCCCTGTCCCAAGAAAACTTGCATTAGCAATAGCTAAGTAAGACTGCACAACTTGATAGCCAACATCTGAAAAATGCTGCCAAGGGTTTAAAAAAGAAAGCACTCTTTTAAGGCGGTATGGTGTACTTAAAAGTGCATATGCAAAAAAAGACAATACTAATCCCCAAAAAATAAAGATATATTTCTTACTCACTCCCGCAATAAAATACATAGAAAAGACAATCGCAATGATAATGACTGTTGTCCCAAGATCAGGCTCAAGATAAATCAAACAAACTGTTAACATTAATAAAAATATTTTAGGCAGAAACACAAAAAAATTCTTATTCATAACCTGATGTTTACGGTCGAGCCAATCAGCTGTATAAAAAATAAATGCAACCTTAGCAAGTTCTGATGGCTGAATTCCAACTCCCCCAAACCGTAACCAACGCCTAGCACCACCAACACTATGTCCAATACTAGGAATTAAAACTAAAATTAAAAGTAATAAAGATATTAACATAAAAAGCAAACTAAAATTCTGCCATTTTTTATAGCTTAAAAAATAACCAGTAAAAAGCATCATTAACCCCAAAAAACTCCAGATAAGCTGACGCTTTAGAAAAAAAAATGGATCACCAAATCGATAACTAGCAGTAATGTTACTCGCACTAAAAATCATAATAGCACTAAAAAATAAAATAAAAAGGACCGAACAAAAAAGAATAAGTTCAACTCTAAATGCGGGGTCATGAAAATCAGCAAAAAATTCCGATTTTTTTTTTATCACCTCTCACTCCTAATACGTGTCTTTGTTCAATAGAATTTAGATAATAGATAAGCTATAAAATTAAAAAACACTGCTCAAGGAAGTAAAAAATAAAGCATAAAATTACAAATATATTTAAAAGCTCCAGTATTATCTCATACTTAAGTTAGAGAATGCCATCTAAGTGATCCTTACAACATATTTTATCCACAAAAAAATCACCACGCTCTTTATAATTCTTAAATTCATCAAAACTTGCGCAAGCAGGTGAAAACAATACTGTACCTCCTGATTCTGCCTTAAGTTTCACATCTGCAAGCCTTGGGAAAATTTCTGTCATAGCACTGAACTCTTTTAATTCATCTTTGATTAACTCTCTTGATTCCCCAAAGATAATCAACTTTGTAACTTTTCTCTTAATAAGTGGCACAAGAGGAGAAAGTGAAGCCCCTTTATGCTCTCCACCCAGCATCAGGATAATATTTCCTTCAAAACTTTCTAAGGCAACCCTTGTAGAATCAATATTTGTAGATTTAGAATCATTAACATACCTAGCTCCACCTTTTTCACAAACTAACTTTAACCTATGCTCTAAGCCTTCAAAACTATTAATAGCATTTTTGAGCTCTTGGATACCATTTAAGCTAAAACAAAAATCTTGTACTAGTAAAATTGCTGCCATAATATTGGCTATATTATGATTCCCAATAACCTTTAAAAATGAAATATCAAACTTAAAATTCTTCGCATGAAAAATAACTCTATTATTATCCAAATAAATATCCGCCTCTTTATTATTTAAAGAAAAAGACAAATAAGCTGGACGGGAAAAAAAGTCATCCATATTTAAAATACTTATTTTTGGTCTATGATTAAAAATTCTAAACTTAACCTCAGCATATTCTTCTATACTTTTATAGCGAGAAAGGTGATCAGGAGTGATATTCAAAATAGCAGCAGCAGATGGTTCAAACTGATCCACCCACTCCAACTGATAACTACTAACCTCAATTATCACAATGGAATCTTTTGTCGTTCTTTCGGCAATAGCAGTAATAGGGGTTCCAACATTCCCACAAAGAAAAACATCTTTTTTAAAATATTTTAAAATATGCTCAATAAGGTAAACAGTTGTCGTCTTGCCATTTGTCCCAGTAACTGCAATCACATTCTTTGTATTTAAATAACGAAAGCCAAGCTCTAACTCAGAAATAATAGGCACATCTGCTTGTTCTAAAATAGCTAAATCGCGAGGAACTCCAGGACTTATAACAATTAAGTCAGCAGCTAAAATTTTCTCCGTATGACCAACTTCAAAAGCATTGATCTTCCCAGATTGTTTTAAAGCTTCAAGCTTAGACTTTGAGCGCTCAGATGAGTCACTGACAAAAATAATAGCACCTTTTTTACATAAAAAATCAATGACACTCGTTCCACTAATGCCTAGACCTATTACTGTTATTTTTTTTTTATACACGATAATATTTCCATTTATGCTCACTCATCAATAGTAATTTATGTCAAAAGATATTCAACAGACTCCTTGGCGCCACCTTTCGCATCTTTTAAACATTTTAAAACCCTATGTACAAACTGTGAGCGTTCATTTTTATCTATGAGATATTTTTCAGCTTGTTTTTTCAAAACAGCAACATTTTCAACTTGGATAGCACCTCCAGAACTTAGAAAGCGTGCAGACACCTCACGAAAATTTTCCATATATGGACCAAATAAAACTAGTTTTCCAAGACTAGCAGGCTCAATAATATTTTGGCCACCTTTCTTAACTAAAGAGCCCCCAACAAAAACAAGGTCTGAATTTTTATAAACATCAATCAATGCACCCATAACATCTAAAACAATAATATTCGCACCAATAAATTTTTGATTTCGTTTCAGATATTTTGAGCCCTCGCCAAATTTTTTTAAATCAGAATAACAAACATAATCAAGGTTATTTTCATGAAGCAAGCTTTCAATTTTCTCAATATTTTTTAAATGACGAGGAGCAATCACTCCTAAAAAATTATCAAACTTACTATTTAAATAAATCATGGCATCAATGAGCAGGGCTTCTTCGCCAGCACGCAAACTACCAGCAGTAAAAACAGGGCGGTTATAAAATAAATCATCTTTTTCATGAGTAACATCATTAACAATATCAAGAATATCATATTTTATATTACGAACAAAAATAGCCTTTTCTTTTTGGAGCCCTAAGGCAGTAAAGCGTTCTTTATCTTCCTTAGATTGTGCTAATACTAAGTTCAATTTTACAAGTAATGGCTTAAAGTAAAATTTAAAAAATTTATATTTAGGAAAACTTCTATCAGAAAGACGCGCATTAACTATAAATTGGCGCATATTATTCCATGAATTTGCAATAATAAAAGATGGCCAAATCTCTGTTTCTATAAAAACTGTTTGACGGATTGAGTGTTTCGTAATAAAGTTTAAAACAATGGGCAAAAAATCAAATGGCACATACCGACAACAAAAATGTTCTGCCTCAATCGTCTCAGCCATTGCATACCCCATCTCCGTTACAACTGTTAAAATAATAGGTTCCATTGTTTTTCTACGAATTTCTCTAATTATAACGGCGGCGATTTTAACTTCTCCAACAGATGAAGCGTGTAACCAAATAGAACGTTTATTCTCTATCTTTGTTAAATTAAGACGGTCTGACAAAATTTTGGTCTTGCCTTTCATAATATAGTAAAAAATAAAAATGATAATAGCTAAAATCCAAATAAGGTTATAGATTAAAAAAAATAAATAAAACATGTAAAAATCCTCTTTATAAAGCTAGGAGGTATTTTCTTCCTTCTTTATCTCTTCCTCAAGCTCTGTTTTTAAAATATTTAAAACTTTAGTAAGTTTTACTTGCTCTTCATCAAGATTAAAATCATGAGGAATGATAATCGGGTCTCCATACTTAATGTAAGTCTTAGTAAAAGGTTTAGGTATTAAATATTTATCCCAATTATCCAAAATCCATTTATTTTTAGCTCCCGTTGCAACAGGGAGAATAACTGCACTAGTTTTTGCTGCTAAAAAAATAGGACCAGGCTTTAGCTCATAAATGGGACCATGAGGACCATCAGCAGCAAAAGCAATATCATGACCTTGATAAATTTTTTTAATAAGCTTAACTAAAGCTTTAGCTCCTCCACGAGAACTTGAACCTCTGACAATTATATAACCAAGTTTTTTTAAAATCTTTGATTGCAAGTCACCATCAGATGAAAGGCTAGTCATAATACAAATAGAACGATACGCATGACTGTTAACTAAAATAAACTGTTTCCCATGCCAGAAAACAAAAATAATATTTTTAGCTTGACCTTTTATTTCTTGAACAATTTCAGAATTTATAAAAATAACCTTATGGGTAAAGCTTAGAAATTTAATAACCCAAACGGCAATTACAGGTAAAATTTTTTGTTTAAACATTATTTAAGCTTTCCTGTTCAGGTGACACAGGATATAAAATACTATAATATTCTTTAACTTTAAGGTTAAAATCATCTATATGCTTTTTCTTAACAGAATGTGCCGCAGGAAACTTTAAACGCAAATAATTTACAAAACGATTATTCTTTTTAACTCTAAAATCAAGATGCGGACCTGTTGACATCCCTGTACTACCAACATAACCTATTATTTGACCTTGTTTTACTTTGGTCCCTTTTTTTATTTTTTTATCAAATCTACTTAAATGAGCATACCAAGTCTCATATGTCCCATTATGCCGAACTTTAATCTGTTTACCATATCCCCCATTATCTCCACGAAAAATAACTCTACCATCACCAACAGAAACAACTGGCGTCCCTTTTGGCGCTGCGTAATCAATGCCTTTATGCGGACGACGATATTTTAAAATAGGGTGCATGCGAGTCAAACTGAAATAAGAACTAATCCTTTTATAATTAAGAGGAGACTTTAAAAATGCTTTTCTTAAAGCCTTTCCTTTTTTATCATAATACACACCATTAAAATAAATAGCCTCAAATTTTTCTTTTTTGGCAAGATATTCTGCTGCTAGAATTTTACCCACTTTAGAATAGCCATTTTCCGTATAAAAACGCTCACAAAGTAATAAAAATTTATCTCCTAGTCTGGGGTCTGTAAAAAAATCAATTTGCCAAGCAAAAATTTCTGACATTTCCACTGCCATGGCAGGTGATCCATACTCAGAATTCACAATTGAGGTATAAAGAGAAGTCTGAATATCCCCCTCTAACACAAAAGTTTCTGACTTTATTTCATCTTTTTGGACTTCTACTTCAAAAATGAATGGAGTTGTTGATTCATAAATTTTATATCTTTCAATTTGATTTTTATAAAAAATAAAAGAGGTAAAAACACCAGAGGTCGATCGCTCAATTGCATAGGTTTGCCCTGGCTTAATATTAGAAACTTCGACATACTCTCCCAATTTATTTGTAATTAAAAGAACCTCCTTTTCAGATAGGTCTTCAGATTTCAAAATTTTGTAGAGGCTTTCACCTTTTTTAAAGGCATCTTCCGCTTTAATAATCTTAGGTTCATCTTCTTTTGCATTCATAAGCTTATAAATAAGCAAAGAGGTACTAAGCAAAAGTGATAAAAAAAATAAATAAATAATTAGCTTGCTATGCCGATTAGACAAAAGAAAAACCCCTTAATAGTCTAGATATTTTTAATACTTTAAAAAATAGAATAATTTAATAAATATTTTATAAGAATATAATTATACAAAAATTTATAAAAATTTAATATGATACTAACCATGACTATTTTACAAGCAGTAATACTGGGTTTAATCCAAAGTATTACAGAATTTCTACCAATAAGTTCATCCGCACACTTAATCCTTTTTCCATGGGTTCTTAAGTTTGATACGCCTGGTCGTGCTTTTGATATTGCATTACATTTAGGGACAGCTCTGGCAATTCTTTTATATTTTAAAAAGGACTTTATTAAAATAATAAAAGAAAAAAATAAAAAAATCATCTGCGCTCTTATAACGGCGACTTTACCTGCTGTAGGCATGGGGTTTTACCTTGCTAAACTAGATTTAAGAAACCCACTTTTTATTGCTATTTGCTTGGCTATCTTTGGCATATTGCTCCATTTTACCGATAAAAGATTACCCAAAACTTTAGAAATAAAAGATATATCATTAAAATATACCTTATTAATCGGCTGTGCACAAGTACTTGCCATGTTCCCTGGAGTTTCGAGATCAGGGGTTACAATAACGGCCGCAAGGCTCTTTAAAATAAAAAGAGAGGCAGCCGCAAAATTTTCCTTTTTTATGGCAATTCCTGTAATCTTTGGTGCAGCAATTCTAGATTTTAAAAAAATCAATAACATCATCAATATTGAATTTTTTATAGGATTTATTGTTTCATTCTTTACCGGAATTTTAGTTATTAAATTTTTTATGAAGTTTATTAACAACCATAATTTTAAAGTTTTCATGATTTACCGAATCGTTATAGCCGTTCTTATTATCATCATGAGCTTTACCCGTTAGCCTTTTTTCAGATACTTTCACCAACCAAAGAGTTTTTAGTAACTTTTAAAATCTTCACAGTATCAATTGTCCCAACTTTCCCTTCTTGAAAATCTGAAAAAATTTTTTTAAAATTATTCGTACGACCTTCTAACACTTCTTTACCTTGATACTCTTTTATATTCTCCCATAAAACTTCTTGAGTTTGCCCCAAAACACCTTCATTTATCTCTAAAGCAATTTTGTCTGTAACTTGATGTAAATACTCCAATCGCCTTTCTTTCTCCTGTTTAGAAACATCATCCAGCATATTTTTAAAAGCAATAGTCCCCTCACGCGGAGAATACTTGAATGAATAGACATTATCTAACCGACATTCCTCTAACACCGATACAGTAGCTAAAAAATCTTCTTCTGTCTCCCCAGGAAACCCAACAATAATATCAGATGTAATGCCAATATTTGGAATACTTTTTCTTAACAGTTTAACTTTTTCAATATATTCAAAACATGTATGTTGACGATTCATCTTTTTCAAAATAGTATCAGACCCACTTTGAAATGGAATATGAATATGTGTACAAACTTTCGGAATATCCTTAACGGACTCAATAAACTTAGCATTAACACTTTTAGGGTGTGAGGTAAGATAACGAATACGCTTTAGGTCATCAATCGCACTTAAATTCAATAGCAATGTTTCAAGGTTAGTATCAATATCATTACCATAGACATTCACATTCTGACCTAAAAGCACAATTTCTTTGACACCATTTCCAACAAGAGTCTTAATCTCTTCTTCTATCTCATAAAGACTTCGGCTCTCTTCTTTTCCCCTAACATAAGGAACAATACAATAGGTACAAAAATGAGTACAACCACGAACCACTGTCACATAGGCAGACACTGAGTCAACTTTTTTAGTTTGATACCCTTTAATTTCATAGTTAAGATTTGTCTGAATTAATGGTTTGCTCTCCTTAACTTTTAAAAATTCTGAGAGTTTATACATATCTTTTGTCCCAAGAACAAAATCAATAAAACTATACTTGCGGGCTAAATCCTTACCAAGCTTCTGAGCCACACAGCCAATCATTCCGACGACAAGATTAGGCTTTTTTTCTTTGAGTCTTCTTGTAGTCCCAAGCTCACTGACAGCCTTATGCTCAGCAAGGCCTCTAACAGCACAGGTATTAAAAAGAATTAAATCGGCTTGCTTAATATCAGAAGTAAGTGAGTATCCAAATTCAGCCAAACTTTCAGCGATCAAAATAGAGTCATAATCATTCATCTGACAACCAAAAGTCCTAATATATAATTTTGGATTATTCAAGCCTAAATTATACTTATTTCCTTTCACTTTAATATCTCCTTTTATTCAAAAAAAATTAAAAAAAAGAGAGGATTTTCTTAAGTAAAATTATCCCCTCCCCAAATATTAATTATATTAAAACAAATTATATTATTTTTTGATATCTCTTATTTTGTTATCCAAATGGGAATCTTTATTCACCTTAGAATAAAAAAGGTGCAATCTTTCCTCTTTAGCATGCTATTAAAAAATTTATTAAATTCCTCAATAGCCTAGCATTTGATGAAAGATTACACCTTTAATAAAAGAATCTTCTGACTAAGCAGCACTTGCAAGTAAAAAAATTGTAATGTACCCCTTTTAGTCAAGAAAAAAATGGGAGAGTTTTATAAAGCAACTTTAAGTTCTTTATGATAATATTGATTAGGTGTTAAATAATTAAGGCTCTGATGTGGAAAATCATAATTATAATCATTTATCCAAC
>JAAEPJ010000193.1 GCA_024222485.1 bacterium
AAGAATCTGGTCTTGCCAAGGCTGATCTGATACTATACCTGCCCGCATCGCGGGCGTCAAGCACAGCTAGTCATTTCTATGTATAGAAGGAAACATTGACGTGTAAGATAGTCTTCCTTAGGGTTTAGCCTTATTCCCTAGTTTGGAACCTGCATCATGAAATTGTCCCTTCTATGTAGAGAAGAAAACACTGACGTGTAAGATAGTCTTCCTAAGGGTTTAGCCTTATTCCCTAGTTTGGACCCTGCATCATGGGATTGTCACTTCTATGTAGAGAAGGAATTACTGACGTGTAAGATAGTCTTCGTAAGGGTTTAGCCTTATTCCCTAGTTTGGAACCTGCATCATGGGATTGTCATTTCTATGTATAGAAGAAACACTGACGTTTAACATAGTCTTCCTTACGGTTGAGCCTTTTTTCCCTAGTTTGGACCCTGCCTCATGGGATTGTCACTTCTATGTATAGATGGAAACACTGACGTATAAGATAGTCTTCCTTAGGGTTTAGCCTTTTTCCCTACTTTGGACCCTGCATCATGGATTGTC
>JAAEPJ010000194.1 GCA_024222485.1 bacterium
GAACTTTGAGCCGTTAACACTTTGCTTATTATTTTCACCGTAAGATATTAGGCGAAAACTGAGTAACCAAAAATACAACTCGATTTTATTACACAACAACTTACCACAAAAAAGAATGAAATAAGCGCAAAACTACTTAATAAAACACCAACACCACAACAAAAATAAGATTTAAATAAGTGGTGGAATATAACGCCCTAATAATGGGCAAAAAATTGTTGGCTAAAATGTTGAGGAACGAAAACAGCCAACTGTTTTTTGTCCTTATTTATTAGCTTGTTATGTTTCATTAGACACTCCTTCTTTGGAATAGTAAAGAGTATAACCCCAGAAAGGTTCTAATGATAAAAATTGAATTTTGTTGAGCTTACCAGTAAGAAAATAAGCCTTAATTCTGGTAGTTTGCTCAAGTTGAACCATTTCCCAAGATACGGTCACTTCGCCTACTGCACCTTTTACAGGTTGCCCAAATTCGTTTGAAATATCGGCTTTAGTTGAATTGGATGTAAAGCTTCGCAATGTTTCCAATGTAGATTTTTGGGGAGTTGTCATTAAAGCTAAAGCATCTGTTGATGTATTTACTAAAAAAGAACCAATGATCCCAATGACAAATATTAAAATTAACCCTTTTTTCACACCAAACCTTCCCTGAAACATAACGCC
>JAAEPJ010000195.1 GCA_024222485.1 bacterium
ATATGGCTGTATAAACAGTCCTGAGTAGATTAAAAGCCTATTTGGAAGCATTTATTTTGGTCCTATTTCGACCAAAAACCATGGGCTAACCATCAGGCTTTTTCCCTATTTTTGGGTGATTTCAAGGAAAGTTTTTCAGGTGATTCCACTAGTTTCCTAAGGCCATTATAGCCTAATATGGCTGTATAAACAGTCCTGAGTGGATTAAAAGCCTATTTGGAAGCATTTATTTTGGCCCTACTCCGACCAAAAACCATGGGCTAACCATCAGGCTTTTCCCCTATTTTTGGATGATTTCAAAAAATGTTTTTCAGGTGATTCTACTAGTTTTCTAAGGTTATTATAGCCTAAAATGGCTGTATCAACAGTCCTGAGTGGATTAAAAGCCTATTTGAAAGCATTTATTTTGGCCCTACTCCGACCAAAAACCATGAACTAACCATCAGGCTTTTCCCCTATTTTTGGGTGTTTTCCATGGGCTAACCATCAGGCTTTTTTTCTATTTTTGGATGATTTCAAGGAAAGTTGTTCAGGTGATTCTACTAGTTTTCTAAGGCTATTATAGCCTAATATGGCTGTATAAACAGTCCTGAGTAGATGAAAAGCCTATTTGGAAGCATTTATTTTGGCCCTACTTCGACCAAAAACCATGGGCTAACCATCAGGCTTTTTCCCTATTTTTGGGTGATTTCAAGGAAAGTTTTTCAGGTGATTCTACTAGTTTTCTAAGGCTTTTATAGCCTAATATGGTTGTATAAACAGTCCTGAGTGGTTTAAAAGCCTATTTGGAAGCATTCATTTTGGCCTTATTTCGACCAAAAACCA
>JAAEPJ010000196.1 GCA_024222485.1 bacterium
ATTAATAAGTTGCATAAGTATTTTGATGCAGCACAAACCTTAATAAACTCTAGCGATGAAGAAGAATAGAAAAGAGAGAAAACCTAATTTAAAGCCTGTAGGGCAGAGAGCAAGACTCTCTGTCCGAGAGCAGGAGATTATCAATAACCTAAGAGCTGATACTTCTAATAGAGTTTTAGTTATAGGTGATGTACACGCTCCCTTTGAGAGAAAAGATTACTTACAATTTTGTATAGATACTTATAAAAAGTATAACTGTAACAAAGTAGTTTTTATCGGAGATATAATTGACAATCATTACTCATCTTATCACGAGACAGATGCTGATGGATTAGGTGGTGGTAAAGAGCTTGATTTAGCAATCAAGAGTATTAGAAAGGGGTACAAAGCTTTCCCTGATGCGTATGTTACTGTAGGTCATCACGATGCTATTATAATGCGTAAAGCTCAAACATCTTCTATTCCTTCTCATTGGATTAAGAACTATAACGATGTATTAGGAACTCCTAACTGGAAATGGGTTACTGATGTAGTTATTGATGATGTAAGATATGTACACGGACACAAATCATCTAAGGCTCGTACAGCAGCTAAGAGAGATATGCAGAGCACGGTAACAGGACACTATCATACAGATATGTACTGTGAGTGGATGTTCGGTGCACAGAAAGCAGTATTTGCTTTAGCAGTAGGTTGTGGTATTGACTCTAAGAGTTATGCTATGGGTTATATGCAAGGTGGTAAAAAGGAA
>JAAEPJ010000197.1 GCA_024222485.1 bacterium
CTCCACAAGGGCATGGTCTCTGTCGGTTGTAAACAATAAGTCTCAACGATATACAACAGATCTCCCTATCGTTCACAGGGTAAGTTCTTTGTGTAAACCAACAGGTGCACATGCACGCAACAACAAATATTTTTTTGTGAGATTTTTATATACTACATCTCTACAACAATTACCTGGCCTATCCCCTAATCATTCATATTTTATCTGTCCATAACGTATATTATCTCCTCCAAACAACAATAGATTAAATCGAGGGGCATGATGTATAAATATTTTCGGGTCATCAGCTCATGGTGTTGCAAAAAATAGACATAACGGAATAAATTCTTGACGAATTAGATTTACGAGAAAAAAAGATGAAATATTACGAACTTTTGTTTAAAAAGAGAATTTTATCTAAAAAAAAGCATCAGAGAATCTGTGGCACATTTATTTACTTGATGCATTTTCATGGAATATGTCGAACGTACTAAATTTTATTTACTTGGCATAAAAACAGATCGATAATTTATATCCAAAAAGAGTCGTTTTGTAAAATTTAGAACATTTCTAAAACCAAAACCTCGTCTTTTGATTACTTTGATCTTGTTATTTAAACCTTCCACTGCTCCACTTGATATTCGATGGGTAAAGTAATTCAAAATATGTTCTTCAAACTTACGATATGTTTTGACAAAAGCCTTAAAAGGATTATACCCTTTGGTTTCATATTCTTCTGTATCTATGCACCATTGGTCTATTTTCTCACGGGCATCAGCTTTTGTTATATTTTTCTCTTCAAATATAGTATAGAGTTCTTCACGTAAGGCGTGACACTTTTTCAGATTGGGGGAATACTCAAAGAGTTTCTTCAAACGGTCAGTCTCAGCATCATCTAAATTCTCAGGGTGATGACGAAAAGGCCACATTGTACTTTTTAACTCTTTAAGAGTCGTTTCATCATCTTTATACTCTTCCTTCAAGGCTTTGATACTTTTTTTTCTCTCACCGTCTATTTTATCACCAAGTAATTTGGCCACATGAAAACGATCAATCACAACTATTTCATCAAATTTCTCAGGGATATTTTTGAAGAGTTCCTTTAATGCTGAATAATATCCCGCAGACATGTCAATGGATATACCCTCTAAGTTTTGGAGTATTCTTGGAGGAATACTTTCGAGAAAAGGGCGAATATCATCAACCGTTCGTCCATCTATTACTGCTAGTATTTTGGTATTATTTAGACTACTGATGTCTGAAACTATTGTGAGATAATGTGAATGTCCTTTTCGCAATGCAATTTCATCAATTCCTATACGAGTTATTTTTGTCCTATCCCAATCAGCATCTGTCGCTATACGACGATGAATTATTCCTTCACCAACTCCCTCTGTTGTTTTAAGTTTCTCTGCGACATCTTTAATTGTTGAATTGATTAAAAATTTAAGAAAAAATTTTCGTATGGTCGTGTTAATTCTCCTGTATCATTAAGCCACGAAGGATGAAAAGAGGTTGTAGCTTTATCACAAAAGAGGCAAACAAAGCGAGGCCATTTGACATGAATAAAAACTTTATTATCGAGTATCGGAAGATGTTCTATAATTGTCTCTTTACAGGTACCATGACTTTTAGATATCACGTTATTGCAGTTTTGACATTGTGTGCTGGTTGCTGTACAGGATACATAAATATGATATTCATCATGAGTATTTATGACCATATTTTTTACTTTAATGTCACTCAATCCAAGATCTATTTTAAATGTTGTTCGTTTTTTCATATTTGTACCCTTTGCCTTTTTGTTATGATCATATACCAAGTTTTAGGCATATTAATATATTTTTAAGCGAATAAAAATACATATTTAAAAGTCTTGGTGGGGACAATACTTATTAACTATTTTGTATCAATGTGTTAGGTGGAAAATGTAGTTTTATTACCACACCAGAGGCTGGTGAGCCATATTTTTCTCTGAGGTTCGCTGAGATCAAAATTTTCAAGAGCTGTGTAAAAATCTTCAACAGTGTTATGAAAATCACTAGAGTGGAATGCCGCAGAAACAGGAATTCTCTTATAAAAGATATTATTATCTTTTAATGTTGTCTCTATTTTAGCCATTTCACCTTCTGCGCCAGATAGTACTGTCTGCTTTGGTCCATTAATATTTGCAATGACAATTGTACTATCCAATGAATTTAATATTTCTTTGACAGCGTGGTCTGGTGCAAATACTGCGGTCATTGTGCCACCTGTCTTATTTTTCATTAATTCACCACGAATTGATGAGAGCTCTAATAAATCTTTTTTACTAGAGATCACTCCTGCTGCATATAAAGCCGTTAATTCTCCATAGCTATGTCCACAAAGAAAATCAGCTGTAATATTTACCGTTTCTAAAATAGATAAAAGAGAGAGGCTCATTGCCCCAATGGCTGGTTGTGCTCTTTCCGTTTCAGTTAACTCCTTTTGCTGTTTTATACGAGTTGCAGTATTA
>JAAEPJ010000198.1 GCA_024222485.1 bacterium
CATCTCAGCTTCATAGCTTCAAAACACGTTCTGATCAATCATGTTAGTATTGCCTCTTTTTGGTATGAAAGAGATCCATTATTCCAGGCTATTCTAAATAAGGAAAGTAGAACAATTGCTGCAATTTGTTCCTTTGTTTTGAGTTGAAATCCTCAATTCTTATTGGTAAGTCTGTCCGCGGGGGGTATTTTCGAGATTCTTGCGCAATACGCCAAAAACCCATTGTTTTCTATTGTTTTTTAAACAATAAAATGCTCAAATCTGATTGGTAAGTCGGTCATTATTGCGTTGTAAGTCGGTCAGAAACGATCCGTAAGTCGGTCGCCATCGCAGAGTCATCTAGCTTTACCTCGCAATCTACTCAGACAACTGTTTTGGCGGGCATTTTCATAATTTCTTAGTAAAAAGAATCTTGTATGCAAGCTCGTGATCCAAGTGAAATGAAGTTGAAATACAGGATTGAAGATGAATCCCAAAAGGCAGAAAAATCAAACAATAAAGAATAGCTAGGCCTAATGCAAGTAAGCTTTTTCTCGTTTTATAATTTGTCTTATTTTAAGCCTAAATCTACCTAAACTTTAAGACTTTGGTGTGAGTGGCCTAAAAACTTTTACCCTCCTTTCATCTTAGATTAGACCAGCACCAAACCTACCAATACCTTTGTAAACAGTTTTGCTCAATTAATTTTATCTTCCAGTTCTAAAATTGCAACTGAACTGAAGTAGAATAGACTCGCCTTCCTTGTTCACTTTGGAAGGCTTCGAGGAAACGGAGGATTGCCATGCCTTGCCTCTGCCTCATAGGAAAGGCTGGTCTAAAATCAGTAAAACTACAGACTCTACAGATAGGAACCTTACAGATCTTTTCTTAAAATTATTTACCAACTAAGAAACCTTTAATAAAACCCCAACAACATTTGGGGCTAGTAGGTAATTTTTGCTCATTTTTGCCTGTCCTGAGTAGAGGTAATGGATCCCAGGGACCTCACCACCCTGATGATCAATATCAATCATCCCTATCAATAAAAATATAGCAGAGTTGTATTTATTTCAATTAATTCTAGTGTACCATAAAGGGGTATCCTGGAAGTTTTCCAATGTCTGGTTTAACATTCCACCCTTTGATGCCCAGCCAGGAGTTTGAAGTATCCTTAAGTCCCTAAATGATTCCATCCAAAGTTTTCATGACACTTTTTGGTTTACAGTGTAGAAAATATGCTAGATTCTAAGCCAATTTCATGCCTTAAAAACTGTCAAATGGCAGGAGCTTCTGGGGGCTTCGCCCCCTAGACCCCCACCAGGGTTCCACCCTGTTGTTTGTAAGTCTGTCAGCTTTTAGTCCTGGATCCGCCCCTGACTGCAGTATCTTTGATCAGGTGAATCTGTATCAGACTAACTACATATTAGTGTATAAGGAGTCGGTATTCCGAATTCTAGAGAAACAGTGCTTGGTACCTTTTTAGTAGAGTGGAGAATGCATTATACTAGCAGAAAAGAGACAAGAAATAACTCCTTTATCTCCTTCTATTCATTGTTTTTGTATCTGTATACATTAAAACATGGATCACGTAATGGAAATATAGATGTCAGTGTTCCCGTTTTTAGAGACACAG
>JAAEPJ010000199.1 GCA_024222485.1 bacterium
GTTATTAAACGTTGTTCATGGATTTTTGAGAAACAGGCAAAAAGACTAAGTTTTTAGTCACGTGATTTTGAAGATTGAAAGAACTTTAAGAATCAAGATGTCAGAATAAGTTATTATGATGATAACTGTTTTCAGCCTGACGAATCACGTGACCCAAAACTTAGTCTTTTTGGCCAGATTTCCAAAATCCATGAACAACGTTTAATAACAGTGAACAAGAGGTAAGAAGCATGAATAAAGGTGTACAAGAATGACGTAATCTTTTTGGGAACTTGACTGCTTTCGAGCGAAAATTTCTTATGCCAGCTTATTCATGCTAAATCCGTCTTGTTCACTGTTATTAAACGTTGTTCATGGATTTTTGAGAAACAGGCAAATAGACTAAGTTTTTAGTCACGTGATTTTATATCAGAAAGATTTTCCTTATAATGATGATGAGGGAGGTCACAAGGTTAAAACAATAAGCATCACGACCTTCAAAAAAGCTATTATCATCATTATTGTTAAATACGTCACTATCGTTTCTATCATCATCATGACCTATTAACATAATAATTTATCATTATTATATCCTTAATAATAATGAAAATGATAATGATAATAATTATTTTATTCATAAGTTTATA
>JAAEPJ010000200.1 GCA_024222485.1 bacterium
CAAAAGTGCCCTTGTTTATCTAAAATTGTCTTACATTGGCAACGTCTCCTTGCAATTTGAAAAACAAATTAAGAAAGCCATAACTAAGTGCTACGCCACGGTCAGCCCCCGTCTCGTCTTCTCCTATAGAAAAATAATTCCATCTATCCGCAAAGATAGTGTGCCTACCACACAAAACAGCCTTTAGTATATGAATACTCGTGCCGGTGTGATGCCAGGTACGTAGGTCACACATCTCAGCGGTTATGGGATAGGGTTAAACAATACGTGCCGTCTAGCATACGCAACAAAACTGTTCCTCAACGAGAACAACTATCTCGAGCCTCAAAACCAAAAAGTTCACTAAAACATGACTTTGCTATAGGTCAACATTTGCGCAACAACCCAGAGTGTGAGAATTATAAAGCCTACAGTGAGAATTGGTTTCGAAAAATTGGTAGAGCAAGAGCTACATTTCACTTAGGTATCTTGGAATCAGTCTACATAAAAACCAGGTATCTCCTATTGAGATC
>JAAEPJ010000201.1 GCA_024222485.1 bacterium
TCGACGCTATCAAAGAGCGAAAGGAGGTATGGATTCCGGAGAAAGAAGGGGCCTGGTGGCTTACACCCGGCCTTAAACCGCAATTACTTTGCACATACGATAGCGCAGCCGAAGTCGGTAATTCCTTCGCATCACAAGCATCAGCCGAAGCAGCCGTTCCACTACGATACAATCAGCAAATTCTAGCGGCATACAAACGGGAGTTCGATCCCGCGTTTAAGCCCTTTATCCGCAAGTTTGATAGCACCCAATTTAACGCTTATCCCATCTATGACATAAGGGCCGAAAAGTGGTTATTGAAGTTCGACCAGTACGCGAAAAACCCACAAATCACCTACACTAGCTCCGAGGTAGGAGCCGAGCTAGTCAAGAAAATAAATAACGGAACCGTGGTGCTGGAGCTAGGCACATGAATAATTCCAGAAAAGAAGCAACGCCAACCGCTGATTGGATAAGTGTTGAGGATCGATTACCGGAAAGAGGGGATAGGTATTTAGTGATATTAGAGGGCGGCTGCA